>CAZVEW010000110.1:0-8544 GCA_964625955.1 uncultured Vicingus sp.
ACGAAATGATCTTTGTCTGTTCCTTCTTCAGAAATAAAACCAAAACCTTTGGTTGTGTTGAAGAATTTTACTGTTCCTTTACTCATTATTATAATTTATTAATTAATATTTCGCCAAAAATAAATATTATAAATGAATTATTTGTAAAAAAAGGTAGTTAACTTAAAAATATAATCTACTAACTACCAACTTCCACCTGCACCACCACCACCAAAACTACCACCGCCAAAACCGCCAAAACTGCCACCACCTGAGCTAAAACCTCCGAATGAGCCACCAGAACTTCTACTACTTGCATTCATTAATGCCCAAGCAGCCCAAAAGCCCATGCTGTTTGTTGCTGCATATTTTCTTGTTTGTCTAGCTTTGAATATCATAATGATAATAAAAATAAGTATTATGCCAAAAAAAGGAAATATGTTTTTAATATTTGATTTTTTAGCATATTCATTTGCACTAAACTCTCCCGAAGTGATTCCCATGATAGTAGTTGCTGCGTTGGAGATTCCTCTGTAATAATTTTTCTTTTTAAAAGCAGGAATCATTTCGTTTAGGTAAATTCGTTTGGCAATGGCATCGGGCAAAATACCCTCCAAACCATAGCCAACGCTAATAAAAGCATCTCCTCTTCCATCAATTTCTTTAGGTTTTACCATTATTACAACTCCATTATCTTTTCCTTTTTGTCCTACGCCTAATTTTTCTGCTAATGTTTGTGTAAAACTTGCCTTGTCGTAACCACATAAACTTTTTACGGTAACTACTAATATTTGTGTAGAGGTGCTATCGTTAAAAGCAATTAAGGCTTGTCTTAAATTTTGTTCTTGGTTAGCTGTTAAAATATTAGCATAATCTTGTACTAAATCTTTTACAGGTTCTTTATCTAATAAACAATCTTGTGCTTTAAGAGCTGTAAAAGCAGTTATTGTTAACAATAATATTGATAGTATTTTTTTCATGTATGTAAATTGAAAATGAAAAATTGAGAATTGAAAATGAATTCCATAATTATCAATTATACATTATAATTTTTTATTTTTTTTACTCTCCAAACGAAATATCATCGCTTAATTCGTTCACATCATCACTTTGGTAAGGAAAGTGTTTTTTTAATTGTTCTCCAGCCATTTTTATCCCTGCTGCTAGTCCTTCGGTAAATTTGGCTTTTTTAAAATTAGCAATCATTAAATCTTTTGTGCTGTTCCAAAAATCTTTGGGTACTTTTTGGTTGATACCTACATCACCTAAAATGGCAAATTTTCTGTCTTCTACCGCTAAATAAAAAAGCACACCATTTCTTAACGCTGTTTTTTGCATTTCCAATTTATCAAAAACAAAAGCAGCTCTATCCAATACATCTCCTTTACATTTATTATCGATATGTACTTTTATTTCTCCAGAAGTGTTAAGCTCTGCTTCTTTTACTGCCGCAACAATTTGTTTTTGCTGGTTTACTGTAAATAATTCTTTTGTCATTGTTATTTATTATTCGTCATTGCGAGGAATGACGGTTGTTTTTAAAACTCTACTTTTGGTGCTTTATCACTCCCTTTGGTTGCTTTAAAATAGTCGTGTTTTTCAAAACCAAATAGATTTGCCCAAATATTTTTTGGAAATGTTCTAATATAGGTGTTAAAATTTTGGGCACTTTCGTTGAATCTTTTACGTTCTACGGCAATTCTGTTTTCTGTGCCTTCTAATTGTGCTTGTAACTCTAAAAAGTTTTGGTTGGCTTTTAAATCTGGATAACGTTCTGAAATCATCATTAACTTACCTAATGCGCCACTTAAACCTTGCTGTGCTGCTTGAAATTTTTGTATTGATGCTGCATTTAGATTGTTGGCATCTATGGTTACCGAAGTTGCTTTGGCTCTGGCTTGTATTACACCTTCTAGGGTAGATTTTTCGTGTGCAGCATAACCTTTAACGGTATTTACCAAATTAGGTATTAAATCTGCTCTTCGTTGGTAAACATTTTCTACCTGAGACCATTGACTTTTCACTGCTTCTTCTTTTGTTACCATTCCGTTGTAGGAACTTTTAATTGAAAAGAGGAAGAAAAGTATGATAACTCCTATTACTCCTAATATTATCCATGATTTTTTCATAATTGTTTTTTTAAATTAATGCTAAACTTCTGTTGATAAAGTTAGTTAATTCTTCGCCTTTTAGCATATTTTGTGATAATAAAGCTAAATCGGTGGTTTGTTTAGCTAATTCTTTTTGTTTGTTCGTGTCTTTTTCTGCCAAAATTTTACCCATTAAAGGGTGGTTGGTGTTTACTATTAAGTTATAACTATCGGGCATTGCACCGCCAAACATATTCATTCCACCACCACCAATAGCACTCATGTCTTTCATTCTACGCATAAACTCTGGTTGAACAATGGTCATGGGTTGGTCTGTTTCGTTCATGCTTTCAAACTGAACGGTAAATTTTTCTTTGGGCAAAACTTCTTCAATAACAGGTTTTAAGGTATCTTTCTCTTTATCAGATAATTTACAAGGAATTTCTTCGTCTTTTTTAATTAAATTATCAATGGTATCGGCATCTACTCTTGTAAAAGTAGATTTTTCTATTTTTTGTTCTAATTTTCCAACCAAGTGAGCCGATAATGCGGTATCCATAATTAAAACCTCATAACCTTTGTTTTTTGCTGCATTAACAAAAGCGTGTTGTCCAACAGCATCATTGGTGTATAAAAATACCAATTTATCGTTTTTATCGGTTTGGGTTGGTTTAATTTTTTCTTTTAACTCGTCCATGGTGTAATATTTACCATCGGTAGTTTTGTACAATGCAAATTTTTGTACTCTTTCAAAGAATTTTTCGTCAGAAAGCATGCCATATTCAATAAATATTTTAATATCGTCCCATTTTTTTTCAAAATCTGCCCTATCTTTTTTAAATAGTTCTGCTAATTTGTCTGAAACTTTTTTAGAAATATGGCTTGCAATTTTTTTAACTGCTCCGTCTGATTGTAAATAAGAACGAGAAACATTTAAAGGAATATCTGGCGAATCAATAACTCCGTGCAAAAGTGTTAAAAAATCGGGTACAATTCCCTCTACAGAATCGGTAATAAAAACCTGACGAGAATACAATTGTATTTTATCTCGTTGTACTTCCATGTTGGGTTTAATTTTTGGGAAATATAAAATTCCTGTTAAATTAAAAGGGTAATCAACATTTAAATGAATATGAAATAGAGGGTCTTCAAAATTCATTGGGTACAACTCTCTGTAAAATTTATTGTAATCTTCTTCTTTTAAAGATGTGGGTGTTTTAGTCCAAGCTGGGGTTGGATTATTAACAATATTAGCTACTTTAATTTCTTCTTTCTCTACATTTCCGTCTTTGTCTTTTTTGCCTTTTTTGTTGTCTATCCATTCCGATTTTTGACCGAATTTGATAGCCACAGGCATAAATTTGCAATATTTACTTAATAAAGTTTGTATTCTTGCTTCTTCTAAAAACTCGGTAGAATCTTCGGCAATGTGCAAAATGATATCCGTTCCTCTTTCTTTTTTTGTTCCTTCTTTTAAAGAATATTCAGGGCTTCCGTCACATTCCCAATGAGCTGTTTCTCCATTTATATTCATCGAATTAATCTCCACTCTTTCGGCTACCATAAACGAAGAGTAAAATCCTAAACCAAATTTTCCAATAATGCCAGCGGCATCTTTTTGGTCTTTAAATTTATCAACAAACTCTTCTGCACCAGAAAAAGCTATTTGATTAATGTATTTTTTCACTTCTTCTACACTCATTCCAACACCTTTATCCCTAACAGTAAGTGTTTTTGCTTTTTTATCTAAAATTACTTCAATCGTAACATCGCCAACTTCTCCTTTGTACTTGCCAGAGGCAGAAAGTGCCTGTAATTTTTTGGTAGCATCGGTTCCATTAGCAATTAATTCCCTCAAAAATATTTCATGATCAGAATATAAAAATTTCTTGATGATTGGAAAGATATTTTCCGTTGTAACTTTAATTTTTCCTTTTGCCATTTTATTTAAATTTAATAACTAGACTTTTATTTTTCACAGACTCTTAGTAGTCAAAGCCTGTGCCATTACTTTTTTAATGACAAATTGACTGAAAAAAGGAAAACTTAGCCCTTAAAACTGACAATTTTGAATTGTATATTTTAATTACATTTGCATTTAAACAGCCACACCATAAATTATGAGTTTATTTAATTCGTTCAATCAAGTTACCGCTAAAGCATGGAAATCTAAAATAATTGAAGATTTAAAAGGTAAAGATTTTGATAAAACTTTGGTTTGGCATTCTGCTGAAGGTATAGCTGTTCAACCTTTTTACAATAGCGAATCTTTACCCCATAATTTTACTACACCGCTAAAAAAATCAACCCATTGGAAAATTAGAGAATCCATTACCATTAAATCTATTAAAAAAGCCAACCAACAAGCATTAATTGCTTTAAAAGGTGGTGCTAATTCAATTGTATTTATTGGTAAAATAAAAAATCAAAACGAAATGGACGTTTTGTTAAAAGACATTCAATTAGCATTGATTGAAGTGCATTTTTACAACTCAACACCTTTAAAAACAACACACTTAATTATACCAAAACAAGGAGCTATTAGTTTTGATTATTTAGGCGAATTTTATACCACTGGAAATTGGCAAACCACCCAAGAAAATGATATCAATGAACTAGCAACTCTTACCACTTCTACTCCTGCCCACATCAAAACAATTACCATTAACGGAAATAATTTTAGTAATAATATTATTTGCCAACTAGCGTTTAGTTTAAACCAAGGCGTTGAATACCTTAACTTACTTACTGATAAAAAAATAGACGCATCAACAATAGCCGATAAAATGCAATTTACCTTGAGCATTGGAACAAACTATTTTTTTGAAATAGCAAAAATTAGAGCTGCTCGTTTACTTTGGAACTTAATATTAAAACAATATAAAATTAACGATGGATACATGTCCATTCATTCCCAAACATTAAGTACCCAAAAATCTAATAATAACCCTGAATTTAATATGCTTAGCAATACTACCAAAGCCATGTCGGCTATTATTGGAGGTTGCGATAGTTTAACAATTTTTCCTCACGATAATAAAGCATCAACCATTAATTTTAGTAACCGAATTGCTAGAAATATACAACATATTTTAAAAGAAGAAGCTTTTTTTGATAAAGCAAAAAATCCTGCTGATGGTGCTTATTACATTGAAACGTTAACCCAAGAAATTGCTAAAAAAGCATGGAAATTGTTTCAAGTAATGGAGCAACAAGGTGGTTTTTTAGCAGGTGTTAAAAATGGATTTATTAAAAATGAATTAAACCAAGCCGCAAATGCTGAATAACCCAACTGAAATAGCAGAACAAAAATTTTCTGATGTTGGCATCTTGTCGCTTCGAAAAGATGGTATTATTACTTTTGAGCCAAAAGAAGGAAAAACCACGCACACACTAGAAGCAATGAAAGTTGAGTTGGCTATTTTTGAAGAATGGGCTAAAAATGGAAAACTAAAATTTATTGCTGATAATAGCAATATGAAAAAATTTGATGCCGATATTAGGATATATACACAAAAACATTTGCCATTATTTTGTAATAAATTTGCCTTAATTGTTTCTTTTGGTATTTCGTCATTTGTAACCAATATTTTTATTCATTTAAACAGACCAATAGTTCCTGTTCAGGTGTTTACCAATAAAAAAGATGCACTGAAATGGATTAAATCTTAATGGACAATAACAATATCCATATCATCAAACAAGTAAAATGTAGTGTTGCAAATATTACCTTACGCAGCGATAAAATATTAATTGTTAAACCTTTTGATGGCGTTTTAACCTACACTTTGGCTAATCTAAAAGAACAGTATAATATTTTTATGGAGATTACAAAAGGTGTTCCTCATCTATTCTTTTCTGATTTTTCTAACATGAAACGATTAGGAGACAAAGAAAAATCTTTTATAAATAACACCATGCATCATTTTGCTTCTGCCTGTTCGGTTAAAGAAAATTCGGCTTTAATCCGATTTGTTGTTCACTCATCGCTTTATATTTATCGTGCTTCAATACCAATAAAAATGTTTAAAACAGAAGAAGATGCTATTAACTGGTTAAAATCACTCAATATATCATGAAACCTGATTTTTCGAAAATAGGCTATAAAAATGTCAACAATTCAACGCCAAAAATAGGCAATGAAGAATGGCAAACTGCTGAGCAAATTTCAATTAAAAATATCTATGCTATTAAAGATATTAAAGATTTAGACCATTTGAATTTTGCTGCTGGAATTGCTCCAAATTTACGAGGACCTTATGCTAGCATGTATGTTATGCGACCATGGACCATCAGACAATATGCTGGTTTTAGTACTGCCGAAGAATCGAATGCTTTTTACCGCAGAAATTTAGCCGCAGGGCAAAAAGGATTGTCCGTTGCCTTTGATTTGGCTACCCACAGAGGTTACGATTCTGACCACGAGCGTGTAGTTGGTGATGTTGGCAAAGCTGGCGTAGCTATTGATTCTGTTGAGGATATGAAAGTACTCTTTAATCAAATTCCTTTAGATAAAATGTCGGTTTCTATGACCATGAACGGAGCAGTAATTCCTATTTTGGCATTTTACATTGTTGCCGCAGAAGAGCAAGGCGTAAAATTAGAACAACTTGCAGGAACAATTCAAAACGATATTTTAAAAGAGTTTATGGTAAGAAATACTTACATTTATCCTCCTCAACCTTCTATGCGAATTATTGCCGATATTTTTAAATACACCGCTAAAAATATGCCCAAATACAATTCTATTAGTATTTCGGGTTATCACATACAGGAAGCTGGCGGAACAAATGACATAGAATTAGCTTACACCTTAGCAGATGGTTTAGAATACATTAGAACAGGCATTGAAGCAGGTATGGATATTGACACTTTTGCCCCTCGCCTTTCTTTCTTTTGGGGAATTGGCATGAACCACTTTATGGAAATTGCCAAAATGCGTGCAGGACGCATGTTGTGGGCAAAAATTGTAAAACAGTTTAATCCTAAAAATCCTAAATCATTAGCATTAAGAACTCACTCACAAACTTCGGGTTGGAGTTTAACCGAACAAGATCCATACAACAATGTTGCAAGAACAACCATTGAAGCAATGTCTGCTGCTTTAGGCGGAACACAATCGTTACACACCAATGCACTAGATGAAGCCATTGCTTTACCTACTGATTATTCGGCAAAAATTGCGAGAGACACCCAAATTTATCTCCAAAAAGAAACCCAAATATGCAGAACGGTTGACCCTTGGGGAGGCTCGTATTATGTAGAATATTTAACACATCAATTGGCAAAAAGAGCTTGGAAATTAATTGAAGAAGTAGAGGCATTGGGCGGAATGGCAAAAGCCATAGAAAAAGGAATTCCAAAACTAAGAATTGAAGAAGCTGCCGCCCGCAAACAGGCCAAAATAGATGCTAACAAAGAAATTATTGTTGGTGTAAACGAATACCTAATTAATGATGACCAACAAATAGAGATTTTAGAAATAGATAATAATAAAGTACGCATTGGTCAAATTAAACGATTAAAACAACTTAAAGCCAACAGAAATAATAAAAAAGTTGTTGCAGCTCTAAATAAAATTACCGAAATTACTCAATCTAAAAAAGGAAATTTATTAGCAGCAGCAATTAATGCAGCAAGAGAAAGAGCCACTTTAGGTGAGATTTCTGATGCCATGGAAAAAGTTTTTGGAAGGTATCAAGCTCAAATTAAGGCTGTTAGTGGTATTTATAGTTCAGAAGCCATGGAAGATAAAGATTTTATAAAAGCTAAAAAATTAACGGATAAATTTGCCAAACTAGAAGGCAGAAGACCTCGAATTATGGTCGCTAAAATGGGACAAGATGGGCATGATAGAGGAGCTAAAATTATTGCTACCTCTTTTGCCGATTTAGGCTTTGATGTAGATATTGGTCCCTTATTCCAAACCCCTGCCGAAGCTGCCAAACAAGCCGTAGAAAACGATGTGCATATTTTGGGTATTTCTTCTTTGGCGGCAGGACATAAAACCCTAGTGCCTCAAGTAATAGCAGAGCTTAAAAAAATAGGCAGAGAGGATATTATGATAATCGTTGGAGGTGTTATTCCGCAACAAGATTATAATTATTTGTTTGATGCTGGAGCTGTTGGTGTTTTTGGTCCTGGTACTAAAATTAGCAAAGCAGCCCAAGAAATTTTAGAAATAATGATTGAGGGTTTATAGTAAATTGTTTATAACAATAGGTATTTTATAAAACAGCATGAAGCCAACAGATTTAATTGTAATTCTTGGACAAACAGCAACAGGTAAAACACAGTTAGCAGTTGAGTTAGCGTATAAATTAAATGGCGAAATTATCAGTGCTGATTCTAGGCAGGTTTATAAAAAAATGAATGTTGGAACAGGTAAAGACCTAGCTGAATTTAAGGTGAATAACACCCAAATTCATCATCATTTAATTGATATTATAGATGCAGGTAAAGAATATAATGTGTT
>CAZVEW010000111.1:0-8513 GCA_964625955.1 uncultured Vicingus sp.
ATTATGTGGAAAAAGAAATATTTTCAACTTATTATTTCGACTTTAAACAACTTCAATACTAACCTAGTTTTCTAAAAGTCCTCTGCCTATTTTTTTGAGTTTTCCTTTGGCTTTTAGTTGGGCAACTAATTTATCTAAAATGCCATTTACAAATAACTTACTTTTTGGTGTGCTGTATTGTTTTGATAATTCTATGTATTCGTTAAAGGAAACTTTTATTGGTACAGATTTAAAACTGACAAATTCGGTTAAAGCCATTTTCATTAATAAAATATCTACCATGGCAATTCTTTCTACGTCCCAATTTTTAGTTTTTTCGGCAATTAATTTTGCGTTTTCTTTGTCGTTTTTAATTGTTTCTCTAAATAAATTCTTAACAAATTTTGTGTCTTCTTTTTCATCTGTAAAATTGTTTAAAATGGGCATTGAAGCATCAGCATCTTTGTCAATTTTTTTAATAGATTTTATTACCATGCTTAATACAAAATCCATTTCATCGTAGCCCCAATAAATACTTTTTTCAGAAATTTCAGAAATTAATAAATCGAAACTTGGGATAATTTTCTTGTATAAATCGACAACAAATTTTTTATCCTCATCAAAAGAAGATGCTGTTGTTGATGTATATGCTTTATATATTTCATGGCTTCTTAGATATACCAAAAATTTGGTGATTAATTCTTGATCGGATGCCCAAGATATTTTTTTATTTTTTAAATGATTCTTTATAAAATTATTCTCTGAAAGTAGTTTAAAAACCTTATTCTCAACAAATTTTAAGTTGGGATTTAAATCTTCACGCGTTGGTAGTTTTTTATTTTTTGCGTCTTCCATTCTTAATTTGGCATGATGAACGAGATCATCTCCCATAATTAAAAAGAAAAGATATAGGTCGTGCATTTTTGCTAAACTTAAAAAAAGTTCTCGTTCTGCTGCATCTAAGTTTTTATCGTCCGACTGAAAATAAGCATAAAGTGCTTGAAATGTTTTAATTCTTAAATACCTTCTGCTTATCATTTTTGTTAAATTCTAATTCTTACTATAAGTTTTATGCTAACAGCAGTTACCACATTATCTAATTATTTTCTTTTAAATCTTTCTTCTGCAATTTTGTTGGCAACTGCATAAGTAGGAATATTTTCTGTCCTAGATTTTTCAATAATAGCTAGTGTAGTATCGTAAATTTTAGCCGATTTATCCATTGCCCACTCGGCAGATAAGCCATCTACTTCTGCAAAACAATTAATAACACCACCTGCATTAACCATATAATCTGGGGCATAAATAATACCTTTTTCCATAATGGCTTTTCCGTGTTTTACTTCATTTTTTAATTGATTATTGGCAGAACCAGCAATAATTGAGCATTTTAATCTATCCAAAGTATCATCATTAATGGTTGCGCCTAATGCACAAGGAGCATAAACATCAACATCTAAATCATAAATTTCATCTAATCCAACAACTTGTGCTTTGTATTTATTTGCCACATTTTTAAGTGCTTCTTCATCAATATCGCTAATGTATATTTTTGCTCCTTCTTCGGCTAAATGTTTAATTAAATATGCACCAACATGCCCAACACCTTGTACGGCAACTTTTAAATTGGCTAAAGAATCGCTGCCAAATTGAGCTTTAGCACAAGCTTTCATTCCCATATAAACACCGTAAGCGGTAACGGGTGATGGGTCGCCACTTTTACTTGGTAAGCCAACAACATAATTTGTTGATTTGTTTACCCAAATCATATCTTGAGGTGAAATTCCTACATCTTCGGCTGTAATGTATTTACCATTTAAAGAATCTACAAATTTTCCAAATCTGGTAAAAAGGGCTTCATTTTTATCTGTTTTAGAGTTGCCAATAATTACGGCCTTTCCTCCGCCAAGGTTTAACCCCGAAATGGAGTTTTTATAAGTCATTCCTCTCGACAACCTTAGAACATCCGTTAATGCTTCTTTTTCAGAGGTGTAAGCCCACATTCTTGTTCCTCCTAAAGCAGGACCGCAAACAGTATTATGTATTGCTATAATTGCCTGTAAACCAACTTCTTTATCGTTGCAAAATAAAATCTGTTCATGATCCATGTTCCTCATTTGGGCTAAAACTGAATTCTCGGCTGATGTAGTTTCTTTTAAATCTATAATTTCTGCCATTTTATTAGTTTTTTAATTTTTTAATCAAATAAGCTCTTAAAGATAATTACTTTTGGATTTCATTTTTTTTAAATCCTTATTTAAGAGGAACACAAAATTAATGTTTTATACTGAAAGACTTTGCTAATTAAAGAAAATTATAAGTATTTTCTGATTATCAAGAAATTTTACAGGTAGTACACAATAGAAAATATGAAATCCTTAAAACACTTAAATAAGTACCTTTTAAAATATAAATACCGATTATTTCTAGGTTTTATATTTATAGTTTGTGCTAATCTTTTTGCTGTTTACCCCGCTCGTTTAATCCGTTCTTCCTTAGATTTGGTTGAAGCGAAGTTAAAAGGCAGTGAAATCATCACAAGTTCTTTTCTATCTGGTTATATAGACAATATGTCGATAACAAAAATTATATTGTTGTACGGCAGTATTATATTCGGAACAGCAATTATTAAAGGCCTTTTTACTTTTTTTACGCGCCAAACAATTATTGTAATGTCTCGATTAATTGAATTTGACCTTAAGAATGAAATTTATAAACATTACCAAGATTTAGATGCTACTTTTTACAAAATGAATAACACAGGTGATATTATGAATAGAATATCTGATGATGTTAGTAAAGTAAGAATGTACTTAGGACCAGGAATAATGTATAGTATTAATCTTGTTTCCTTATTTTTGATAGTTATTCCAATAATGTTTTCTATCAACGTAAAGTTAGCTACTTACTCACTTTTACCATTGCCAATTTTATCAATAATTATTTACTATGTAAGTAATTTGATTAATAAACAAAGTGAAAAAGTTCAAGCAAAGTTATCTGATATAACCACGCTTTCGCAAGAAACATATGCTGGAATAAGAATTCTAAAATCGTTTGTAAAAGAAAAAGTTTTTAAATTTAAATTAAGCCAAGAAAATGAGAATTACCGTTCTCTTTCGATGAGTTTAGTAAAAACCAATGCCTTTTTCTTTCCTGTTATGATGTTATTGATAGGATTAAGTACAATTTTTACCATATATATTGGAGGAAATCAATACATTACTGATGCCGCAAATCCATTAATTCCGGTAGCAGAGAAACTTACTAAAGGCAATATACTTGAGTTTGTTTTTTACATCAACATGCTTACTTGGCCAGTAACAGCAATAGGTTGGGTAACATCAATAATCCAAAGAGCTGCTGCATCACAAAAACGAATAAATGAATTTTTACATTCCACCCCAAAGATTAAAAACCTAAATAACGAAGAATTAAACCTTGTTGGAAATATTGAGTTTAAAAATGTTTCTTTCACCTATCCAGAATCTGGCACTAATGCTATAAAAAATATTTCCTTCAAAATAAATAAAGGAGAAACTATGGCTATTGTTGGGAAAACAGGCTCAGGTAAATCCTCCATAGTGAACTTACTATTAAGAACCTATGATATTAATGATGGTAAAATTTTGATTGACGATAAAGACATTAAATCACTCAACTTAAATCAGCTAAGAGAAAATATTGGTTATGTCCCTCAAGACGTTTTTCTTTTTTCGGATACCATAAAAAATAATATTGCTTTTGGTTATAAAAACAAATTACCAAAAGATAGCATTATTGAGGATGCAGCGAAAAATGCAGCTATTTATAGTAGCATTATGGACTTACCAAAAGGTTTTGAAACTAAAATAGGAGAAAGAGGTGTTACTTTATCGGGCGGACAAAAACAAAGAATATCAATTGCTAGAGCCATTATTAACGCTCCAAAAATATTAATTTTTGATGATTGTTTATCTGCTGTAGATACTGAAACTGAGAATGTTATTTTAAATAATTTAGAAAAAATTATGAAGAATAAAACTTCTATTATTGTTAGCCATAGAGTTTCTTCTGTAAAGAATGCCAATAAAATACTAGTAGTAGAAAATGGTGAAATTATTGAGATAGGTACCCATAAATCACTACTAAGCAATAAAAAAAGCTATTTTAAGATGTATCAAAGACAATTACTTGAAATAGAAAATCAAAAAGCTAAATAAAATTGCAAGTAATTTTTGATAAATACCAAATAATATCTAAATTTGCACCCCTTTAGAAAAGGATAATAAAAAAAAGAGTTATGGATGCTATTAAATTTGTAGAAAACGATTTATCAAAAGTGGGTGATTTCCCTTCATTTAAAGCTGGCGATACAATTACAGTATACTATAAAATTAAAGAAGGAAACAAAGAGAGGACACAACACTTTCAAGGTGTAGTTTTACAAAGAAGAAATATTGGTGCAAATGAAACTTTTACCATTAGAAAAATTTCTGGTGGCGTAGGTGTTGAAAGAATCTTCCCTTTAGCATCTCCCTTTATTGAGAAAGTCGAGGTAAATAAACATGGTAGTGTAAGAAGAGCTAGAATTTTCTATCTAAGAGAAAGAACTGGTAAATCTGCAAGGATTAAAGAGAAAAAAATTATTAAACACTAATAGTTTTTTGAACTCAATATTAATGCCAAGAAATCTTTTTTGATTAATCGCAGAAGTTACAATATTTAGCCGTTGAATAATGAGCGAAATGTTGATTTTTATCTAGCAAGTCTTTTACCAATTGCTTTAATATTTGTTCAAAATCTGAAAGCACATTATCATTAATATTCTTATTCTTATTAATCTTTAAAGGCATAAAGTGATTACTTAATTTTCGGAACGAAACAATACCCGATTGCAAATTTGTATTCTCGATATTGTTATTTTTTTCATACATAAAAGCATACATTAACAGTTGAAATGCTTTATTTTTTTTGTTTGGAATTAGCAAATCTTCTGCTGAAGCTATGCCTAAATCGGCAGGAACTACAAAGCCTGTTTTATAGTCAATAATCCTTAAATTATTACCTATAGCGTCTATCCTATCTGCTGTTCCTATTAAATTAATTAAATATTTTTTATTATTTACCTCAACACTTAAAGTAGTTTTTAATTCTTTTTCTAAAGAATTAATAAATAATTCTTCTGATGAGTTTTTAATAAAACTTAACTCTACATTTAAAAAAGTGTTGATATAACTTCTTGCCACATTAAATGTTAGCAGGTTTTTTCCTTTCCTTAATTCTTTGTCATTAAAATCTGCTAAAAATACTTGATGTGTTACTTCTGGAGCTTTTTTAATCATCATCTCTAAGTCTTGTTGGGTAATATTTTTACCAACAAATTCCTTATAAAGCAACTCTAAAACTTCATGTAAATAACTGCCAAAAGAAGCAGCATCAATGAGGTCTTCTACTTCATCTGCTTGTTTAATACCAATAATGTATTTGTAATAATAATCGAGCGGACAATTAATAAAAGTATTGAATGCCGAAGGTGAGATTCCTTTTTCGAGATGCTCAATTATTTTAGCTATAATTTCTGGCGTTTTTTTTATTGATGTTGGATTAGGTTTATTGTTAAAAGGTGGGTAAGTAACAATATTTTTAGTTATCGAAATATTATTTTTATTTTTTAATTCGTTTTCTAATTGCGTAACAAATCTGCTCTGTTCGCCACTACCAAACTCGTTAGTTTCTGTGTTATATAAGATATGAATATTTTCTGCATGTTGGATTAAACGGTAAAAATGGTATGCATAAATTGCGTCTTTTTCAATGTGAGTTGGGAGCTGATAAATCTTCTTAATATCGAAAGGAATAAAAGAATTGTATGTTTTTCCAGCAGGTAAAATCCCTTCGTTGGTCGAGAACAAAATTATATTTTTAAAATCGATATTTCTAGTTTCCAACATTCCCATTACTTGTAATCCTTGCAATGGTTCTCCATATAAATCTAGCGACAAAGCGGATAATAACTGTCGATAGATACTATAAAAACATTTAATATTTTTTATAAATGGATATTTATGGTTTAAAGTTTTTAGCTGTTTAAAGAGTTTCGCATATTGAAACAGATATTCTAATTCCAATTGAGTATTTGTTATTTCTTCTACGTTTTTGGCATAAAATATTTTTCCTTTCTCAATAAATTGCAAACAGGTATTTATAACTTCCTTAATATCATATTTTTTAGATAAAGGAAATGCTAAGTGCTGATTTATGAAATCAGTCTTTTCGTTATTAATAAACACCCAGTTTTGTTTAATAATATGTCTTGTAATTAACATGCAATTTTCTTGTCCAAAAATAATTTGACTAAAAGGTAACTGAAAGAGTTTAAGCAAATCTTTAAAATGATAGTTTAATTTAGCTTTATTCCCAAATCTTTCTGCATTTAAGATGGTAACAAAATAAATTTCGAAAAAATTATTTAAGGGTGTGTTTTTTAAGGGATAACCCATTGTAACATTAATATTACTAATGTTGTTTGGTAAGGATTGTAAAACAGGAATTAACATGTTTTCATCAGCCAAAATAATGGCAGTGTCTTTATATGCATTTTCCTTACTTATTCCGCTAAGAATACTTGGTAAATATTTTGCTTGTCCAATATTTTGAGGAATACCAAGAATGTTAATTTTTTTTTGATTTGTGTTAAACTTATTGCTTATCCAATTAAATGGCGTGAAAATTTCTTTTTTCTTCAATTTTCGTAAAAACATACCGCTTTCTTGTATGTTATTATTCATGTAATAATCATCTGCATCCCAAAATATTTCTACTTTTTGTTGTTTTTTTAGTTCGGTTATTAATGTTTCTTCTGCATTATTTAGGGCATTAAAACCGACAAAAATAATTTTATTCCATTTTATTTTTTCGTTAATAAATTTTTCAGGGTTAGTTTTTATTTCTTCGGCAACTTTCCTAAAAGCCAAACCTTGATAGGCATAGGATTTTGCTTTTAAATGGTTGTTAAAATCACTATAAAGTTTTCCTAATTGTTTCCAAAAATCCAAATATTGTTTTTGAAATTCAGTAATTTCTTTTTCACCAAGATTCCATACTTCTAATGCTCTTGCCTCATTAATATGATTGAAAAAATTATCACTTGGTATTAAGTAATTATCAATTTCATTAAAATCGTGCAACAATATTTGTCCCCATTTGCTAAATTCATCAAACGATTCAGGAGCTTTTAATGTTTGTTGGTAAACCTGATAAAGTTCGAACAAAAGAGTGGTGTTGTCTATTATTTGTGTTTCTGCTAGTTTTTCAATTAAATCTTCTGTTCCTATTATTTTAGGCAACCAAATTGGTTTGTTAATTAGCTTACTTAAATGTTGTTTTAGAAATAGCCCTGCTCTTTTATTGGGTAATACGACACAAACTTCACTTAAATTGTCAGCATAAGTGCTAATTAAATGTTTGGCTATTTTTTGTAAGAATATTTCCATTTGTTGATTAGCTAAATTCAGTAATTAATGCTTATTTATCTAATTGTTGCTTCACTTCTAATTTAAACCCTACACTATGAATATTATTAATCTGAATATTTTCATCATTACTTAAGTATTTTCGTAATTTAGAAATAAAAACATCTAAACTTCTTCCGCTAAAATAATCGTCTGTACCCCAAATATTTTTAAGAATCATTTCTCGAGGAACGATATCATTAAGGTGTTCACATAAATACGTTAAAATTCTCGTTTCTTTTTTTGTTAATCTTTTTTCTAATAGTTTATGTTTTAGTGTTTGATTTTTAACATCAAAGGTATAAGTACCTACGGTATAGGTTTTAATAATCTTTTTATCTTTTTCAAGCAAAATTCTTGAGCGTTTTAAAATTGCTTCTACTCGTAATAAAAATTCTTGAAAATCGAAAGGCTTAGTAATATAATCATCTGCACCTAGTTTAAAACCTTTAACTTTATCTATTTGCATTGCCTTAGCTGTTAAAAAGATAATAGGAATTTCTTTATTAATTTCTCTGATAGTAGTTGCTACCTCAAAACCATCTTTTTTTGGCATCATCACATCTAAGATACATAAGTCAAATTGTTCATCGGCAAAAGTTTTCATAGCTATCTCACCGTTTGTGCATAAAGTAACTCGGTAGCCTTTTGTCTTTAAATTGTCTTGAACAACAAATCCCAAATTAGGATCGTCTTCTGCCAATAATATATTTATTTGCGTATCTTTCTTTTTCATGGTTAAGAAATCTCTATTAGTTTCTTCTCAAATTTAAAATTATAAATTAGATATATAAAATATCTTAAAGATTTTTAGAACTCCCCTATATGGAAATAGACTATAATGTTGTGATTTTCATTAATTTAAAACAAATAAGAATTCCGATTAATTGCTGTTTGGTTAATAGAAATGATTTATATCGGGTGTTTTGATGTTAAATAGGTATTATATAACTAATCCTACTTTTATACCAAACACATATAATAATCAATGAAGTTGTTTAAAGTCGAAATAATAAGTTGAAAATATTTCTTTTTCCACAT
>CAZVEW010000112.1:0-8508 GCA_964625955.1 uncultured Vicingus sp.
ATTCTGCTTATCATACGCTGATAAATCTTGAGCGATACGGTTAGCAAACAAAGGCAATCCAATAATTATTATTTTTAATCTTTCGCCCATTCATTATACATTTTTAATAATTCAGAATCGTTTAAATATTCTTTATCTGTATCTTTAGTTGAACCAACAACTTTCGCTGGATTTCCTTTTATGATGGAAAAATCTGGAAAATCTCCTGCTACTAAACTAAATGCACCCACTATACAACCTTTACCAATATTAGTATTAGGCATTATTGTAGTATGAGGTCCAATAAAGGTATATTTTCCAATAATAACACTTCCTTTAATATATCCTTTTAAATTTTGATGTTTGCGGTATTCTTTGCCATATAATCGGATAGAAATGTGGCTAGAATGGGAAAGAATACTAATGTAATTGGTAATCTGACAACCTTTTTCAATGGTAATTTTATTAGATGCTTCAATAAAGTTGAAATGACCGATAAAAACATTGTTAGCAATACTTAAATTCTTTTGGTCATTAATTACTGTAGAACTACTAACCCTAGTATCTTTAAGAAAGATTCCTTTATTATTGGTATAACCATAAATAATTTGAGGAGAAGAGTTTTTAAGTCGCCTAATTTTTAATTTATTTCTGATATAACTAATTAATTTCATTCAATAATTTTAGTTGAATTATCGTAATTTTTAGCAATTTTCAATATCCAAAGTAAAACAAATAATAAATAACAACTTTGAGTTATTGAAAAAAGGAGCAAACTTTGATATATTTCTTTAATTACCAAGCCTCCGAAAAGAAGAGAAGAAACGCCAAATATAAATCCTATTATACTAATTAAGAATACTTCTTTTTGTTTTTTTACAATTAAAGGAACTTGCGACAAAGGAGAATTTAAAAAGAGGAAAAACATCCAAGGAGTAATTATTTGAGCAATTTTTCCTGCGTTTAACCATTTATCACCAAAAATAAATTCAAAACCCCAACCAGCAAATAAACCAATACCTATAAATATAGGTAGGCTTATTAAACTAAGTCTTTTTACCGCCTTTAGGGTGATAAAATATAAATTACCTTCTTGATTAACAGTATCAGCCGCTTTTTGAAAAAATACTTGTCCTATTGCACTTCCTATCATGCCTAAAGGTAATTTCATTAATCGAATGGTAAAAGCATATAAACCCAACATCATATCTCCAAAAAAGGTAAAAATTAAATAAACAATAATTGCCTCACGACTTGCATCTAATAAAGCATGTAAGGTATTAATTTTAGGAAAATCTGAGTATTCTTTAGCAATAGTAATTAATTCGCCTTTTTCTTTATTTCTGCTAAAAGAAAAGAAAGTCTTTAGGTTTCCTTTTAGTAAGGCAATTACGCCCATTAATTGTGAAAATATTAATGAACTTACCAAGCCAATTGGATGTCCAGATGTAACAATTCCAATAGCAATTCTATAACCACTATTAGTAGAAGAAACAATTCCTTTCGCAATACTTAATTGTTTAAATGATTTATTTCTAATTCCCCAATAAGTAAGTGATTGATAGTTTGCCGAAATTATTAATGCAACAGGCAATATAAAAAGGTAATAGTATAGGTTTGGAATTTGTTGTGTTACTTCCACCCATTTTCCAAACAATAGATTAAGCATGAAAAAAAATAGAGAACTAATAAAAGCAATTTTAAAAATAAGAAAAAGAATAGAAATCGCTTTTTTGTTTTCTTTTGGCAAAACAATGGCTTGTTCATAACGCAAAGTAGCAAATACAATTCCTACAGCAAACAAGCGTAAAAAAATCTCATTTACAGCAAAATCTTCGGGCGTATAAATCCTAGACAGAATAGGAGCAACAATAATAGGGATGCTTTGAGCAACCAATGTTCCAGTAAATAAAGTGGCAACGTTTTTACTAAATTCTGATTTGAAATGCTTGTTCAAATTGTTAATTTTACAACAAACAAATATATCTATTATTATAAGAAACTATCTAAAATATATTTATTTAAAAAGAAGATTGTTAATTCAATAATATATCCTTACATTTGCGACCGATTTTTAAGAAAGATTAAAATAAATTTAAGATGAAGAAAGGATTACACCCAGAAAATTATAGATTGGTAGTATTTAAAGATATGTCAAACGACTACTCTTTTATTTGTAAATCTACAGCCAACACAAAAGAAACCATTAAATGGGAAGATGGTAATGAATATCCATTAGTGAAACTAGAAATTTCGCATAAATCTCACCCTTTTTATACAGGTAAAATGAATTTAGTAGATACTGCAGGACGAATTGATAAATTTAAAACACGTTACGCTAAGTACGCAAAAAAATAAAAAATTTATAATATTTATAAAAAGTCCTAGTTTTTACTAGGACTTTTTTTATTTTAGTACCCTAAATTACAGCCAATGAATATTATATTTTTTGAAGAAAATAGATTAGCATTTTTGCCATTGGTTTATACAAAACCATTAGCTAAAATTAGGTTTGGCATACTTACCATAGCAGAAAAATGGCAAAAAATGCTTAACAATCAACCAACTGTTTCGTACTTAACAACCAACTATTTAAGCGAAAAATATCCGCTAATAGCAAAACAAGAAAATATATTTATTAATGCTAGATTTTGTCCTAACAAAAAAATTATTGATTACATTTTAGACGATTTAAACGAAGCATTATTTGTTGATAATGAGCTAGTTGCTGTAAAGTGTAGCTTAACCGATTTTAAACAAAAAAACTTTTTAAATAAAAAGAATATCATCAATTTTAACTTGTTAAGCATTGAAAATTGTAACGATTTATTTGTAAAAAATAAGGCAGCCATCGAAACCGATTTTCAATTAATAACCCAAGGCAGAACATCTCAACCAATAGATAACACCAATGTTTTAATAGGAAATAATATTTTTATTGAAGAAGGAGCTCAAGTTAAAGCAGCCATCTTAAATAGCACCGAAGGAGCAATTTACATTGGAAAAAATGCTGAAGTAATGGAAGGCACAATGATTAGAGGCTCTTTTGCCTTGTGCGAACATGCCGTTTTAAAAATGGGAGCTAAAGTTTACGGACCAACCACCATCGGAAAATATTCGAAAGTTGGAGGCGAGCTAAGCAATGTAGTGATACAAGATTTTACAAACAAAGGACACGATGGATTTTTAGGCAATTCGGTAATAGGCGAGTGGTGCAACCTAGGTGCAGATACCAATACTTCTAACCTAAAAAATAATTACAGTAATGTAAAAGCGTGGTCTTACTTAAACGAAAAAAATATGGACACAAAACTTCAATTTTGTGGATTAATTATGGGCGACCATTCAAAATGTGGTATAAACACCATGTTTAATACAGGAACTGTGGTTGGCGTAAACGCAAATATTTTTGGAGGAGATTTTCCTCCTAAATTTATTCCATCTTATGCTTGGGGAGGAAAAACAGGGTTTGAAACTTACAATATTGAAAAATCTTTTGCTGTAGCAGAAAAAGTGATGGAAAGAAGAGCCAAAAAATTAACCCAAAAAGATAAAAAAATATTAACTGCCATTTTCGAATTATCTTCAAAATATAGAAAATAATTCAGCCAATTTTACAGTTTCTTAATTAATGGCATAAGTATTGAAAATAACTATTAGTGGTAATAATTTAGATGTAACACATCAATTACTGTCATATTGACTTAAAAATAAATACATGAAAAGTAGTTTCGAAAATATAGCAATTTCTAATGTTTTAGATGAAGATGCCGAATTTATCCCTTTGTTATCGTCAGACGATGAAGAATTGATGAACTCGGAAGAATTGCCCCAAGAACTTCCTATTTTACCCTTAAGAAACACCGTACTTTTTCCGGGGGTTGTTATTCCTATAACTGTTGGTAGAGATAAATCTATTAAACTGATAAAAAGTGTTTACAAAGGAGATAAAATACTTGGCATTATTGCCCAAAAGGATGATCAGGTAGAAGACCCTACAGGAAAAGATTTAAACGATATAGGCACCATTGCACATATTTTAAAAATGTTGAGAATGCCCGATGGAAACACAACAGTAATTATTCAAGGCAAAAAACGGTTTAAAATTCAAGAATATACACAAACAGAACCTTATCTTAAAGCAAAAATAGCAGCATTCGACCAATTGGATAAACCTGTGGGGAAAAGCTTTAACGCCTTGGTGGGTTCTATTAAAGATTTGGCTTCACAAATAATAGAACAATCGCCAGCCATACCAACCGAAGCTACTTTTGCAATAAAAAACATTGAAAGTCCCACATTTTTAATCAATTTTATTGCATCTAACATGAAAGCAGATGTTAATGAAAAACAAAAATTATTAGAAGTTCCAGAATTAGCAGCAAGAGCCACAAAATTATTAAAACATTTAACCAAAGAATTACAACTTTTAGAGTTAAAAAACGATATTCAATCTAAAGTTCGTACAGATTTAGACAAGCAGCAAAGAGAATATTTTTTAAATCAGCAAATTCGTCAAATTCAAGAAGAACTTGGAGGCGACCCTCAACAACAAGAAATTGCAGATTTCAGGAAAAAAGCTAAAAATAAAAAATGGAACAAAGAGGTTAAAAAAAGATTTGAAAAAGAATTAGAAAAATTTGAAAGATTAAACCCACAATCTGCCGAATATTCTATTCAACTAAATTACATAGAAACATTAATAGAATTACCTTGGGGAGATTATACCAAAGATAATTTTGATTTAAAAAGAGCCCAAAAAATATTAGACAGAGACCATTTTGGCTTAGCAAAAGTTAAAGAACGAATTATTGAACACTTGGCAGTACTCAAACTAAAAGGAGACATGAAATCTCCTATTTTATGTTTGTATGGTCCTCCGGGTGTGGGTAAAACCTCTTTAGGAAAATCTATTGCCGAAGCTTTAAGTAGAAAATATGTTAGAATGTCGTTGGGAGGTGTAAGAGATGAAGCAGAAATAAGAGGACACCGAAAAACATACATTGGTGCAATGCCTGGCAGAATTATCCAAAATCTAAAAAAAGTAAATTCTTCAAACCCTGTTTATGTTTTAGATGAAATAGACAAAGTGGGTACAAGCTATCAAGGCGACCCATCTTCAGCATTATTAGAAGTTTTAGACCCAGAACAAAATGATAAATTTTATGATAATTTTTTAGAACTAGATTACGATTTATCTAAAGTATTATTTCTCGCAACAGCTAACACTTTATCAACCGTTCAACCAGCTTTAAGAGACAGAATGGAAATTATAGAAATGAGTGGTTACACCGTAGAAGAAAAAATAGAAATTGCTAAAAAACATTTAATTCCTAAATTATTAAAAAATCATGGGTTAAAAAGAAACCAATTATCACTACATAAAAATGTAATTGAAAAAATTATTACCGATTATACCCGCGAATCTGGCGTGAGAGCACTAGAGAAAAAAATAGCCCAAATTATAAGAAATTTAGCCAAACAGGTGGTAATGGATAATATTACTAGTACCAAAATTGAGTTGGCAGATTTAATTAAAATTTTGGGGCCAGGACATTCAAAAGATAAATACCAAGGAAATGAGGTGGTAGGTGTAGTTACTGGCTTAGCATGGACTTCTGTTGGTGGAGAAATTTTGTTTATCGAATCTAGTTTAAGTAAAGGTAAAGGAAAACTTACCCTAACAGGTAATTTAGGCGATGTAATGAAAGAATCGGCAGTAATAGCCTTAGCCTACCTTAAATCAAAAGCAAATTTATTAGGCTTAAGTAGCGATGTTTTTGATAAATGGGACATACATATTCACGTGCCAGAAGGAGCAACGCCAAAAGATGGCCCCTCTGCTGGAATAACCATGCTAACAGCCTTAGCTTCAGTATTTACACAACGAAAAGTTAAAAAGAATTTAGCCATGACTGGTGAAATTACCTTGCGAGGAAAAGTATTACCAGTTGGAGGACTAAAAGAAAAAATATTAGCAGCAAAACGAGCCGATATTAAAGAAATTATTTTGGCAGAAGATAATAAAAAAGATATTGAAGAAATAAATGCCACTTACCTTAAAGGATTAAATTTTTATTATGTAAAAAATATGATGGAAGTTGTTGATTTGGCGTTAACATCTCAAAAAATAAAAAGTGCTTTAGAAGTATGCTAAACAAGCGGTATAGGTAAAAATTATTTTTGTAATTTTCATTATATCAATCATATTAACAACTGTTAATAATTAATTGAAACTTTAAAAATACTACAACCTTAAAAAAATTATTTTTGTTATCCTTACTTAAATAATAATGACATGAAATTTATTGTATCTAGCGAAACTTTATTAAAAAAAATTCAATTAATTGGAGGTGTTTTAAATACCAATAATACTTTGCCAATTTTAGATAATTTTTTATTCGAAATTACTGATGGTGTATTAAGCATAACCGCTTCAGATTTAGAAACAACTATGGTTACTACTGTAACCGTTGAAGCTAAAGAAGGAGGAATAGTAGCCATACCTGCAAAATTGTTGTTAGACACCTTAAAAACTTTTCCCAATCAGCCATTAACATTTACCATTGATGATGAAAATTATGGTATAGAAATTTCATCAGATTATGGAAAATATAAATTAACAGGTCAAAACGGAGCAGAATTTCCAAAAATACCACAATTAGAATCGCCATCAAACATAAATATTGAAGCATCAATATTGTTAAATGCAATAAATAAAACACTTTTTGCCACAGGAAATGATGAGTTGAGACCAGTAATGTCTGGCGTTTATTTTGAGTTAAATAATGATGATATTACATTTGTAGCAACAGATGCACATAAATTAGTGAAATACAAACGTTCCGATTTACAAGCATCAAATGGAGCTTCTTTTATTTTACCAAAA
Organism: uncultured Vicingus sp.; assembly: GCA_964625955.1. Taxonomy (GTDB): domain Bacteria; phylum Bacteroidota; class Bacteroidia; order Flavobacteriales_E; family Vicingaceae. Next base: position 6,869 of record CAZVEW010000112.1, read on the forward strand.
AAACCCTTAATGCTACTTAAAAATGTACTTTCTTCCGTTAATGAAGATGTTACAATAAATTACAACGAAACAAATTCGATGTTTGAGTTTGGTGAAACAAAAATGATTTGCAGGTTAATTGATGGAAAATATCCCAACTATAACGCTGTTATCCCAACAGAAAACCCAAATAAATTAACCATTAGTAGAAATGCACTTTTAAACTCTGTAAAACGAGTAGCTATCTTTTCAAATAAAACCACCCACCAAGTTAAGTTAAAAATGACAGGAAGCGAATTAAATGTGTCTGCCGAAGATTTAGATTTTTCTAACGAAGCCAATGAACGCTTAACCTGTCAGTACGAAGGGGAAGATATGGCAATAGGCTTTAATGCTAGATTTTTAATAGAAATGTTGTCTAATTTAGAATCTGACGATGTAAATATTGCGATGTCGGCACCAAATAGAGCTGGCATTTTAACCCCCGCAGAAAAAAATGAAGATGGCGAAGAAATTTTGATGTTGGTAATGCCCGTAATGTTGAATAATTAAGCCCACCCTAACCCTCCCGAAGGGAGGGAATTATATTAAACAATATAATTCTGTTAAAGGTAAGAGCAATAAATTAACTTTAAATAATATTTCCCCCTTCGGGGGATAAAGGGGGCAACTCATTTGAAACTACTAAAACAACTTGGCGAAATTCATGCTCCATCAGGGAGTGAATATAAAATGGCTCAATTTTTATTGGATTATATCAATAAAAATAAAGCCGATTGGCAAGTTCAACCTCAAATTATTCATAATGCCGATTTTCAGGATTGTATTATGCTAGTTTTCGGAAAACCTACTACCGCCATTTTTGCACACATGGATTCGGTGGGTTATACCGTTGGCTATGAAAATAATTTAATCAAAATTGGAGGTCCATCGGCAAAAAAAGGAGCAAAATTAGTAGGAGAAGACAGCCAAGGAAAAATTGAAGGAATTTTACAATCGCAAGAAGATGAACATCAGTTTTTAACGTATTCCATAAAATTTAACAGAACCATAGACAGCGGAACAACCCTAACTTATTTACCTAATTTTAGAGAAGATGATGAGTTTGTGCAATGCTGTTATATGGATAATCGATTAGGCATTTGGTCTGCCCTACAAGTTGCTAAAACATTAAAAAATGGGGCAATTGTTTTTTCGGCTTGGGAAGAAAGTGGAGGAGGAAGTGTTGGCTATTTAGCCAAATATTTATACGAAAAATTAGCCATAAAACAAGCCTTAATTGCAGATATTACATGGGTAACCAAAGGCGTAAAGCATGGAGAAGGAGTGGCTATTTCTATGCGAGATTCTGGCATTCCGAGACGAACCTATTTAAACAGAATTATTGAATTAGCCAATAAAAGTAAAGTTCCTTACCAATTAGAAGTAGAAAGTGCAGGAGGTAGCGATGGCAATGCTTTGCAACGTTCTCCTTATCCTTTCGATTGGTGTTTTATCGGTGCAGCCGAAGATAATGTACACTCGCCTGATGAAAAAGTGCATAAAAACGACATTAAATCAATGGTAGAGTTGTATTGCTATTTAATGTTATATTTGTAGTACAATGCGACAAATTATACTCATACTAATTTTGTGTGTTAGTTTTTTAGAATTAAATGCCA
>CAZVEW010000113.1:0-8434 GCA_964625955.1 uncultured Vicingus sp.
TCTAATGCGTTGTATGTCAATAATTTACCAGACAAAGGTGAGCCAATCTCTAAAATAAGCTTAATAACTTCATTGGCTTGTTGTGTGCCAATTAATCCAGGCAAAACACCTATTACACCAATAGCAGAGCAATTAGGAACGCTGCCCGATTTTGGTGGTGCTGGAAATAAACATCGGTAAGTTGCACCTCCTTTGTAATTGAATACAGCAACTTGACCTTCAAATTTAAAAATTGAACCGTAAACTAATGGTTTACTGGTAATTACACAGGCATCATTTACCAAATAACGGGTAGAAAAATTATCTGTTCCATCAACAATTATATCGTACTTAGCAAATAAATTTAGGGCATTTTTGGTGGTCAGTTTTTCGTTATAAACCTTAAAATTTACATAAGGATTTTGTTTAGACAAATGTAGTTGGGCTGTTTTAGCTTTCGATTTTCCGATATCTTCGGTAGTAAATAAAATTTGTCGTTGCAAATTGGTTTCGTCCACCACATCGAAATCGATAATTCCAATTGTACCAACACCAGCAGCAGTTAAGTATTGCAAAACAGGGCAGCCCAAACCTCCAGCACCAATTACCAAAACGTTGGCTGCTTTTAGTTTTTCTTGTCCTTTCAATCCTACTTTATCAAGAGAAAGGTGTCGGCTGTAACGGTTTTTTTCTTTGTCTGTTAGGTTCACTTGTAATTGTATTTTTTGTTTTAAAAATATTCTTCACTGCGTTTTATTATCCCGAAACAAGTTCGGGAATACAACTTTGTTTCGAATGACTATTTAAAATCATTTAATTATCCAATTATCCAATTATCTCATTATCCAATTATCTCATTAATTTTACCCTCCTGCAAAAGGTGGCAGCAATGCAATTTCGTCATTATTATTTAATTTTTTATCGTTTTTAACCATTGTTTGGTTTACGGCAAAATTGTAATTTAATTGATTTAATTTAGGGTATTCTTTTTTTAATAGTTCGTTTAAATCGGCTATTGTTTTTTCCGAAAAGCTATATTCTTCTTTTTCTTTTTTAATGGCTTCGGCTACCATACCAAAATAGTTAAGCTGTAATATCATCTTTTGAATTTATATTGGTAAATAATTTAGCTTTTATATGATTGGCATCAACAATTTTATAATTTAATTTTTCTATTGCCAACTTTAGTTTTAGTTGGTTGTTTTCTAATTCTTTTTTAAAGATTACTGTGCAAGATTTATCATAAACGCCTATTAATTGATGTGTTATTTTGTTTTTTTCAGGAATTACAACCTCAACATCATTACAATGGTTAATTAATTCTTGTATAAGTTGTTGAGAAACAAAAGGAACATCGCAACTTAACACGATATTTTTGGTGGTTGTTGAATGTGTTAGTCCTGTGTAAATTCCTGCTAAAGGTCCTTTGTTTTTTATTAAATCTTGGTAAACAGGATAGCCAAATTTTTGATATTGATTGTTATTTGCTATGATAATAATTTCATTCACTAAAGGTTTTACTCCATCAATAACATATTGAATCATTGGTTTTTCGTTAAAAAGCATTAAGCCTTTATCTTGCCCCATTCTGCTACTTTTACCTCCAGCTAATATGATGGCTGTTAGTTTCATAAATCAAGCTTATTCATTTCTTTATCTAAATAATTTTGGCATTTTTTATTTAATGTTTCAAACAATTTAATGGCTTTTAATCCTTCATTAGTTACTTGAGTTCCGCCACCTCCTTTACCGCCAGAGACTCGAATTACCAATGGTTTTTTTGCTTCTTTATTCATGCCGTCAATTATTTCCCAAGCCTTTTTGTAGCTCATTTTCATAGATTTTGCTGCCGCACTTATTGAACCTACTTCAATAATTTGTTTTAATAAATGTATTCTTCCTTCGGCTAAAAAAGTACCATTTTTTCCATCTATCCAAATTCTACTTTTTATTTTATAATTTTTATTCATTTAGTTCGTTGTGTGAAATAAAATATAACGATAAGCAAAAATATCGTTATTAAGCTGTGTAATATATGATATTTATCAGTATTTTAAGAAGTGTTAAACAGGTAATAAATGTACTTCAACTATTTCGCCTTTTTTAATGGTTTCATTTTGTTGAGGGATAAAAATTAAACAATTAGCAGTTGCAAACGATTGTAAAGCATCAGAACTTTGACCATCTAACAGGGTAACGGTTTTAAAATCGGTATAAGCTTTTAAAAAATTAGCCCTACCTATTTTTTTAGTGTAGGAGGTATTAATAGGTAGGTTTGTTTTAGGTAATGCTGGTTGATTTGATCCAATCATAATATTAATGGCTGTAACAACGTATTCGTAAAAACAGCTTAAAGCTGCCGCAGGATTTCCAGGTAAGGCAAAAATGTAGTTTGTACTTGTTTTTCCGAAATAGAGTGGTTTTCCGGGCTTTTGTTTAATCTTGTAAAAAATTTCGCTTACGTTATTTTTAGTTAAAGCTGCTTTCACAAAATCATAATCGCCAACAGAAATACCACCAGATAATAAAATTATGTTACTATTTTGTAGTGCATGTTTTATGGCTCTTTCTGTTGCTTGTTGGTTGTCTTTAACAACAACTATTTTTGGTTTAATATTAATATTGTGCAGGGCAGCGGCTAACATAAAAGTATTTGATTCGTAAATTTGCCCTTCTATTAACGGATTTCCGGGTTTAATTAACTCGCTTCCTGTGGCAATAATTACCACTTGCGGTTGTTGGTAAACCTTAACTTTAGTGAGACCTAAAGCTGAGAGAAAACCAATAGCTCCAGCCGTAATTTTTGTGCCTTTTTTTAAAGCAATAGTTCCTTTGGTAATTTGATTGCCTTGTTTTCTTACATTTCCGCCTAATTTTAACCCTGTATCTTCAATTATTAATTTGTTATCAATAATATTAGTTAATTCTTGCATTACTACGGTATCACAACTATCAGGGACTTTAGCTCCTGTAAATATTCTTACGGCTTCTCCTTGTTTAATTTTAATTGTTCTAGTATCTCCAGCGGGAATTTCATTTACGATGGTTAATTTTTTATCAATATCGCTAAATTTAAAAGCATAACCGTCCATGGCAGATTGGTTAAACAGCGGAATAGCAATGGGAGAACAAATGTTTTCGGCTAAATAATAGTTTAACGCATTAGGTAAATCAATGTTTATTGTATCATTAACTGTTATGTTTTTAGTTAATAATTCTTTGGCATTTTGTACTGTTATCATTAATTGTCGGGATATTTTTTTAAGTAATTGTAGAAGTGACTTTTATCAGTTTTTATTACTATTTTTTTTCTAAACTTTGTTTCCTAACTACAGTTTTTAATTTGTTAAGTCACAAAACTAATCAATTGATTGAGATATTTTGCAACTATTCCAATCTCTCATCAAGAAAGAAATCATGAAAAACACTAAACATATTTTGACCAACTGTAAAGATTGTGAGCACAAAATATCTGGCAAATCAATTTTTTGTTGCTTAGGCTTAGAAGAATTAGGCATTATTTCTGATAATAAAAGAAATATGTCGTTTAAAAAAGGTCAAACAATATTTAGTGAAGGAAATCAACCTCACGGAATTTATTGTATTAATAAAGGTAAAGTAAAAATACATAAGTTGGGAGAGGAAGGGAAAGAACAAATTGTTAGACTTGCTGGTAATGCTAGCTTAATAGGGTATAGAGCTATTTTTAGTGAAGATTGCTATTATGCCTCGGCAACAGCTATCGAAGAAACAAATGCTTGTTACATACCGAAGTATGTTATTATTGATTTTATAAAAAATAATCCAAATTTTTCTTTTTCTATGATGGATTTATTGTCGGATGACTTAAAACGTGCGGAGGAAAAAATTACACACATGGCTCAAAAATACGTACGAGAAAGAATAGCAGAGGCCATTTTATTATTGAAGGAGGCTTATGGTTTAAAGACAGATAATACAACGATTGATTCGGCTTTAACGAGAAAAGAATTAGCCAATATTGCAGGAACAACTACAGAAACTTCTATTAGAATTTTGTCTGAATTTCAAAATGACAGGGTGATAGATTTAAGTGGAAAAAATATTAAAATACTGAATTTAAATAAATTGATTAGAATTGCTAATATACTGGACTAAAATGTTATATGCTAATAATCATATTGTTATATGATATTAATCATTTCATCTTTTGATGAAAGTAGGGTAAATTTACAGAAATTAGAAAATTAAATACCATTAATAAAAAACTAAATAAATCTATTATTAAGAATCTTATTGCTGAGATAGTTTCTTTGTCGGATATTGTTTCTTTAAAACGAGATGAATATCTTTTTAAGGAAACATCTCCTTTGGAATATATTTATTTAATAGAAAATGGAGAAGTGGGTTTAATTAAATCTAACGGTGATAATAATATTGAATTTATGCAACAAAAAGAGGGAGATATTGTTGGTATAGATATTATGTTTAGTGGTGGTGGCTGTGAATATTCGGCAATTACTAAAAAAGAAAGCAGTTTTTATAAAACGCCTATTAATGAGTTTAAAAGAATACTAAATCATCAAAAATCAACTTCTTTAGAGTTAGCAAAATATCTTTGCTCTTTACTAGATAAGATGGAAAATAAGAATGCTTATTCTAGTATTTAGAAGAGATTTTTAGCATTTTTTAAAGATTTATTTTTTCTTTTTTACCTAAAAATTTAGGTTTTTTGTTGGTAATGTACAAATCGATTACCGCTTTTGTTTTGGCAAAATACTCTCGGATTCTAGTCTTTAGTGTGTATTTTTCTGGTGGGTCTTGAGCTGCAAAACCTATGGCATCGATGTTATATTTTTTTGCAATAAATAAGGCTCTTTCTACATGAAATCGTTGCGAAATAATAATAAACTTATTTTGTCCGAATACCTTTTTACACCTAACAACAGAATCTAAGGTTCTAAAACCTGCAAAATCTAAAGTTATGGCACTTGCTGGTATGCCAAGTTTTATTAGTGCTTGTAACATTTGCCTAGGTTCGTTGTATTCTTTTAAACTATTATCTCCACTAACAATAATGTGTTTAATTTTTCCTGAAAGGTATAAATCTGCTGCAGCTTTAATTCTGTATTTAAAAAATAAATTGGTATATCCTTTGCTCGTATATTTGCTAGTACCTAAAATTAGGGCTACATTGTTGACTTTGGGTGTATCCGAAATTGTGTTGTAAATTTTTGTTTTTGTCGTATTAATAACTATCCAATTTGAGAAAATTATAAAAGCAAACAATAACAATAAAAAAATAAATATCCATTTATTAAAAAAGATGTTTTTAATTTTATTTAATAATGATTTAAATTTCATAAGATTTAAGCGATAAATTATATTTTTAAGTACAAATCGAGTAATACAAAGATGGAAAAGATAACACTTGCAACACCATTTGTGGTAAAAAATGCCAAATTGACTTTACTTAAATCATTAGGCTTAACTAAAAAATGCTGGTAGCCTAATAGTCCTATAAACAAAGCACTTCCTATCCAATAAAATAAACCTAAATTAGCATCATACCCTGCAAAAAGAATAAAAAAAGCAGTAATAAAATGTAGTGTATTCGACAACTTTAACGCATTTTTTTTCCCCATTAAAACAGGTATTGAATGTAGCTTTTGGGTTTTATCAAACTCTTCATCTTGTAAGGCATAAATAATATCAAAACCACTTACCCAAAATAAAACGGCAAATGAAAAAAATAAGGGAAGCCAATCGAATTTCCCCGTTACTGCTAAATATGCACCAATTGGTGCTAAAGATAACCCTAATCCTAAAACTAAATGGCACAAGGCTGTAAAACGTTTGGTTAAACTATAGCCCAAAACAACAAGCAAAGCCACAGGCGATAAATAAAAGCACAAAGAATTGATAAAATAAGTTGTCGCAATAAAAAGAATGCAGTTTATAATTACAAATATTAGGGCTGATTTTGCTTGTATTGTTCCGTTAGGAATTTCTCTAACTTTTGTTGTTCTTGGGTTGGCTAAATCTATTTTTCTATCAATAAACCTGTTAAATGCCATGGCTGCACTTCGAGCAAAAACCATACACAAAATTACATAAACTAATGTTAGCCAGTTAATATTAGCAGTACTAGTATTTATTGCCAAGAAAAATCCAATAACAGCAAATGGCAATGCAAAAATTGTGTGACTAAATTTTATGAGCGAGAGGTAATTTTTCATTGCCAATTCTCTTTTAACATTCCGTAGTGTGCATGGTCAACAAAATGGTTGTATAACCATTCATTTTGTTCAATTATTCCTTCTAACTTAAACCCTAATTTTTCGGGGATTGCTCTGCTTTTTACATTTTTAGTAGCACATCTAATGCTTACCCTATTTAAGTTTAACTTTTCAAACGCATAATTAACTATTGCTTTACAGCTTTTAGTCATTATTCCTTTGCCATTCCATTTTTTTCCTAACATGTAACCAATTTCGGCTTTTTTATGAAGTTTATTAATCTCAATAAATCCTATAGAACCAACAAGTTTGTTTTTGAAAAAAATACCCAAGTTTAGACCCGTTTCGTTTTTATATTTTTTTTGACATTCCAAGATGAAGTTGTTGGAATCTTCTTCTGTTGTGTTATAATCTAGCCAAGGTAACCATGTTCTAAAATAATTTCTGTTTTGTTCAATTAAATTAAATAACTCTTGCGTATCTTCTTTCCTATATAACCGTAGAACAATCTCATCACCTACTCGAATTTCAAAATTTTCCATTAAACAAAATTTGTTTCTTCAAAAATAAGAATACGCTCAATAAATTTTCGATATTTGTACGAATAAAGTTATTAGGTTTGAAATTCAAACATCAAACTTCAAACATTTAAACCAGTTTTATTATGAGTGAGGACAAAAAAGTAATATTTTCGATGAATAAAGTAGGCAAAACATTGCCTAACGGAAAAGTAATATTAAAAGACATTTACCTGTCGTTTTTTTATGGAGCAAAAATTGGAATTATTGGACTAAATGGTTCTGGTAAATCTACCGTAATGAAGATTATTGCAGGTGTTGAAGAAAAATACCAAGGTGATGTTACGTTTTCTCAAGGATATTCTATTGGTTATTTAGAACAAGAACCAAAATTAGATGAAACCAAAACGGTGAAAGAAATTGTGCAAGAAGGAGCACAAGAAACCATTGATGTTTTAGCCGAATATGAAAAAGTAAATATGCAATTTGCTGAACCAGAAGTCTTAGACAATCCAGATAAGATGGAGGCATTGATGAAACGTCAGGCGGAATTACAAGATAAAATTGATGCTCTTGATGCTTGGGAATTAGACACTAAACTCAACCGAGCAATGGATGCCTTAAATTGCCCGCCTGAGGAAACATTGATTAAAACACTTTCTGGAGGAGAGTTAAGAAGAGTTGCTTTGTGTAGGCTATTATTAAAAAACCCTGATATTTTACTGTTAGATGAACCGACCAATCACTTAGATACGGAATCTGTTTATTGGTTAGAGCAACATTTACAACAATACAAAGGAACGGTAATAGCCATTACACACGATAGGTATTTTTTAGATAACGTGGCAGGTTGGATTTTAGAATTGGATAGAGGGCACGGTATTCCTTGGCAAGGAAATTATTCTTCTTGGCTCGACCAAAAAACAAAACGATTGGCTCAAGAAGAAAAAACAGAAAGTAAACGCAGAAAAATATTAGAACGAGAACTAGAATGGACGAGAATGAATGCCAAAGGCAGACAATCAAAATCTAAAGCCCGTTTGGCTAATTACGATAAATTATTAAGCGAAAGTGCTAGTGAGAAAGAAGCAAAATTAGAATTGTTTATTCCTAACGGACCTCGCTTGGGTAATGAAGTTTTAGATGTATTAAATATTTCTAAAGCTTATGATGATAAATTATTATACGAGAATCTGACTTTTAAATTACCTCCTGCAGGTATTGTAGGTATTATTGGTCCAAATGGTGCAGGAAAAACAACTTTATTTAGAATGATAATGGGCGAAGAAACACCTAATGCAGGAAGTTTTAAAGTAGGAGAAACCGTTAAATTAGGCTATGTTGACCAATCTCATAAGGATTTAGATCCCGATAAATCTATTTTCGAAGTATTTTCTGGCGGAACGGAAATGATGGAGTTTGGTGGGAAAACAATTAACTCAAGAGCTTATCTATCACGGTTTAATTTTACAGGAAGCGAGCAGAATAAAAAGGTAGGGATTTTATCTGGTGGAGAAAGAAATCGTTTACATTTAGCAATGGCAATAAAACAAGAGGCTAATGTTTTGTTGTTAGATGAGCCTACCAATGATTTAGATGTAAATGCAATTAGAGCTTTAGAAGAAGGTTTAGAACATTTTGCTGGTTGTGCAGTTGTAATTTCTCATGATAGATGGTTTTTAGATAGAATTTGTACCCATATTTTAGCTTTTGAAGGTA
>CAZVEW010000114.1:0-8376 GCA_964625955.1 uncultured Vicingus sp.
AATTTTTGAAACTTGTTTTTTTAATTTATTCAGTCAATGAATAATGTGGGTTAATATTCTTTACCTCTACAACAGGATTACTATAAGATTCTAATTCTTTTAATTCTTCTGCTACTTTCTTATTCCATTCCTCTTGCTTTTCTTTAATCATACCAAGATTGGTTTCCTTATCGTAGAGTTGTTGTCTTTTAAATATTTCGTCAACATATTTATCATATAGCTTTTGCACAATAGTAGAAAACTTACTTGTTTTTATGGATTTTGAGAGCAATTCCTCTCTAAACTTCCGAGCATAAAGCTCAATAATATCAAAGTGTGTTTGCTCGTGTTTCAATAAATATTCAGATTTTTTATCTTCTTTTACCCAAGAGTATTTACAATTAAATTTAGTTCTTGCTATCACAAAAACCTGATTGTTCTTTTGTTCTATTTCATAACCAAAAGCAACATCAGAGAATGCCCAAGCAAAATGATTCTTTATTGGTTTTGCTTGAAAATTATCCCAAGTTAACGGCTTATTATTCGCCCATTCAATCTGCTCGCCTTTTATTTTACTGTTGGTTTGCCTTTTTGTTTGTGCTCTTGTTGTAAAAGCTAATAGTAGCAATAGAATTAATAAATTATTTTTCATCGTTTGTTAATATAAATTCTACTCTACGATTTTGTTTCCGACCTTCTTCGGTTTCATTTGATGAAATTGGTTTTTTACTTCCATAACCTTTATAAGTGATTCTTTTTGCTGATATTCCTTTGCTTACCAAATATGTTGCCACTGCTTTTGCTCTATTTTTCGATAATTTTAAATTATCTTCTTGCTCACCTACATTATCAGTATATCCAGATAAAGTTATTTGATAGCTTGGATTTGCTTTTAACTCTTTTACTAATTGATTTAACGCTGCAAAAGATGCTTCTTTTAATACACTTTTACCTATCTCAAAAGTAATGTTCTTTAATATGATTGGCTTGTTTAATTCGGATACAAATTGTTTTACTTTTATAGAATCTTTTTCTATACAATCACAATCTTCCTCAGAATCTACAGCAACAACAGATACATCATCTATATAGTAGTATGCTCCTTCTCCCATTCTCATTTTATTATACTCCTGCAAAAAATTTCCAATAACAATAGTCTTTTCTTCTCCCGTAGCTTTATAAATCCCACACACTCTCTGCCAATTTTCTTTATCTGATAATATTTTAGAATCTTTTGTTTCTATTTGGGGTGTAAATGGTAATGCACCAATATTTTTAGATTTAATAATTTCATTAGAAAAATACATACCCATAGCTTTAGACCCTGCTTTTGAAACCTCTGAAAGAGATATGTAAAATGAACAACAATATAATTTCCCTGCTTGCATAGGAGTAATTAAAGCTGTTTGAATATACTCTCCACCATCCCCCATTCCTAGTTGAGCAAACACACCAACATAAGCCTCACCATTTTGAGCATCTTGAAACCCTCCATTTTTAGGAACACCAATTCTAGGATTAATTTTGCTAGATTTTTTTGTAAAAAAATCTGGTGTTCCTTTATTAGGACTTGACCAATACAAAGCCTTTTCTATTTGGCTAATCTTTTTCGGCACTTTCTTATACTCTTCAAAACTTGGGTTATTAACTAAATTTTGAGATTGCATATTTGTAAAACCAATCATCAAAATCAATATGCTTAAAAAAAATTTAATACCCATACAATATTCTAAACAATAGATTTGGTCTATTTGGAGTTTGCCCTCTCATCGCAGGGTTATTAAATGTATTATATGATTGCCAACTCCTATATTTAAATCTGTATTGATAATTTACCCTGCCTCCCATTGGTGAATAAGCACTAAACCGCAAAGACCATACCGTTCCGCTTAATAATGGTTTATGATTAAAAGCATTTGCCATCCATAAAGTATTTGCCGCAATAGAACCATACATCCAATTAGTTGCTTTATTGCCAAATATGGCACTAAAAGGTCCCCCTGCTACCGCAAGTTTTTAACTTGTGGTATTTTTAATAATACTCAAATATACCATTTTTTGTGAAAATGTAAAGCTTGGTTGTTGTCCTTAGCCTACCCACTTTGCCCCTCATCAGACAAAGGTTAGGGGAAGTACTGTTGAATTATTGGTATAGCTCACAAGCAAATGCTTGCGAGAGAAAGGGGCATGACAAACCCATAAAACCACATTAAAACAGTTGCCAAGCTCTTCATTATAGGGTATTAACGCGTTGCAAACGCTTACTTAAACCATCCTCGTTACCGCTACCGCTCAAACGAGGACGAGAGGAGAGAAAATCTGCGTGGAAAAATTGTTAAATAGTTAGGTAAGATATTCTCAATATACCGAAAAATCAAAGCAAAGAAAGAAATATATCTTTTAATAAGGTTTTTATCATCCTAGAGATTTTTTTAACAATGAAATCTTTACAAAGTTGCTAAATGCAAATTACAATTATTCTTTTCTCTTTAAGCTTCTACTCTTTTGCTTAAAAAATCTTTAACTGAGATTTCTCCCTTGTCAATTTTAGCTAACAATTCTTTTTGTGCAATGTAGTCTTTGTTTTCTATGCCAGCTCTCGATTGTAACATCCGCCATGCTTTTCTTCTTTCTACACAGAAAATTACCATTTGAGTAGAAAGTGTACGATAGGCTGTTGTCCCATCATCTTTATATTCAGTAGTATAAACCTCAAAATCAGGAATATAGGATCTGTGATTTTTATCTAAATATCTTCTATTTACAATATCATTCATGGTAATTAATTGCAATAAATCTTCTAAAAGAACCATATCTTTTACCGCTTCTTCTTTAACTACTTTATGATGCTGTCTAAATCGTGCTTCAGTAAATGCCCAATGAGCTACAGTAAAAGTATATCTCTTTTTGCTAACTGGTGCCGCAATTTGTACCCAATCTGTATTTGGACTAGGGTTGCCTTTGATACTTAAAGTTTCGGCATAAGTTTCACCTAAACCAGCGTTAAATACAAATTCTGCCATTCCTCTACTATTTCTTACTTTTTGAGCTTGTTCTGAAGAAGAATAATCGGCAATTCCATGTTCTGGCGGACAAGAGGTAAAGGCTTGAAAAAATGCAGTCCCTCGGTAAGTTAAACCATCAATTATTGCTTTAAAATAATTACTTGGTGTAGCAATAGATATTTGAGCAACAAATGGAGAGCCGTGTCCGTTCATAAAAGTTTCTGCAACCGATTTTCTTTCTGTAAGTTTACCTTGAGTTGCGGCTCCTATTTGATTCATATCAAACCCTCCAGCTAAAACAGAAGAATCAGAGTTTTGACCTCCTGTATTAGAATAAACTTGGGTATCTAACAACAACAAGTTCATGTTGGGTCTATTCTGTAAAATTACTTTAGAAATATTCTGAAAACCAATATCACCCATACCTCCATCACCACCAATAGCCCAAATTTTTGGTAATTCAGAAACTTCTCTGTCTGTCATGTAGGTGTCAGAAAAATGGGTAAATCTAAAATATTCATCCTCACCAAAAGTTTTTTCAAAATTATTAACAACAAAATCGGCTAATCTTTCTGGTATTACAGAGCGATTAGAGTGATCAACAATAAAACTTTCACTCATTAACCAACCAATAGTTGCACCATCTTGAAAAAGAGAATTCATCCATGGGTAGGAATGCGGATTATTTGGAGGAGTTGAGCCATAAACAGAGTTACATCCTGTGTGTGCCGACATAGCCATAACCGACATTCCATTGGAGGATTTTCCTTCTATAGCTTGTAAATATTTGTGATTTTCTGCTTCTTGTTCCATTACTAATGCAATGGCGTCAATAATTGTTTTGTCATCTCCTTTAAATTCATTGGCTATCCTACTCTCAGTTACTTCAGAATTTTCACTACCAAAACCCATTAATGTATGTAAAACAGTTTTTCTGAAAGTATGATAGGATTCCATATCTTTGGTCTTTAGTGCTGTTAAAACTTTCTCTCCTTTATCTCTAATAACGTCTGCTTTTGCCATTAATCTATCTGCTTTTTTGTGATAAATTGGTCGCATTACAGTTTCCGTTAAGGTAGCTACATATTTTAAAACAGATTTCTCGCCACAACCAGCACAAGCACCATCGCCAGCCAAAAAGGAATTATAATTAGACTGTATCATAGAATGATACTGTAAAGCAGCAGCTTTAGATGATTGTGCATTATTTTGATCAAATATTCCTAAATATTTTGAAGGTGTTTCTGGTAACAAGTCTATAAAACCCATGCTAGATAAATTATCTGCCATTAATTGCTCACTTTCTGGTGACATCTTAATAGCCGATTTTTCACAAATCTCAACGCAAGCACCACAACCTTTACAAGTGTCTTTTAATCCGATTAAAAATAATCCACCATTACCTGGCTCTTTCTTTTCTTTGCCGCTAAAGATACCTTTAGTATTGGCGTAGGCAAATGGTGTTATTTTTAAAATGGTAGTTAAATTGGTGATAGCATTTTCTGAAACATGGAGTTCATTGATAGATTTTATAGCATTAATTACTATATCTGCAAAAGGTGTTTTTATTTCTTTTTCTTTATCATTTACATTTTTAAGCATTTCTGCTCTTATCAATTTTTCAATGGTATCTATCTGAGAAATAATCGCTTCCCTCTCCGTTTTATCAGTTACATAATTGTTAACTGCTGTTGAAACCACAGTATCAATATCTTGTGCTGTGTTAGGTAAAGCTGAATCTGGACAAACAGTAATACAATCCATACATTGAGTGCAATTTTCGGCTATCCAAACTGGTACCTCTCTTCGAGCAACATATTTTGAAGCAGTTTCTCCGGTTGCTGCTGCAACAATTCCTACTGAAGACAAAGGGCTTGCTGGTTGATTATATCCTAAACCAGCTCTAAATTCTTTATCGAAATAGGACATTTTAAACAACGGTGATTTATTTTCTGCACTCACTCGGTCAATAGAGCAGCCTCCATTACTTGCGGCATGGCATGGGGTAGATAAAATTCCGATAAAAGAAGAATAATCAGGAGCATCAACTTCTCCGTAAGGAACTTCAATTACATTATCAAAACCAGCTTGCATAACTGTCATGTTATCAGTAACAACTTTATCGCCAAATCTGCCAAATTTCTTATGGTATTGTTTATTAACCGTTGCTAAAAATTCTTTGGTAGGAATATTCCAATTTTCTAAGAAAGGAGATACTTTAAAAAATGCGCCTAAGAAAGAGTTCCCTTGCATTCTAGTTTGTAAATCGGCTCTGTTTGTTGCTTTTTTTGCTATATCAAAACCATTAAGAATATAAACCTTAATTTTTTTATCGATGATGGTTTGTCGGTATTTTTTTGGAATTCGTTGCCAAGCTTTTTCGCCAGTAGTTTCGTTTGATTCCCAAACAAAAGAGCCATTTTTGGCAATGCCATCTAAAGGATTGGTATGTAAAAATATTTTAGGATCACAACATAAAACAGTATCAACATGGTGCAAATCGCAATTTACACGAACTCTTTCTGGTGCAGCAACCATAAAGTAATTGGTAGGAGCTCCTTTTTTCTCAGAGCCATATTTTGGGTTGGCACTAATGTTTATTACTTCCTTTATATCTCCGTTATCTTCAACTAAATTATCTCTTACAGCAATATAATTAGAAAATGCTCCTAAGATTTCTCCTAAGTTTTTACCAGTAGTAATCATTCCCCAACCACCAATAGAGTGCATTCTTACTGCAATAGAATTTTTTGGAAGTAAAGAAGGTGTTTCTTTAGAAATCACTGCGTAAGGATGGTCAATTCCTAAAAAGAAGAAATTTACACCTTCGCCATACTTTTTACCATCTTGTCTGGTAATTTTTCCATTAGCAAAATCATAAGCTCCTAAAATTCCTTCTGGTCTAAAATCTCTCGAACCTAGGCCATAAACTCCAGATAATATTTCTGGTTTTTCGGAAGGTTTTATAGCAGTAATACCTTCGTAAGTATTTTTTGTGGAATTGGTAACTGCTTTATCCAAAGCAACTTTAATATCTCTTGTTAGTGGATTATCTCCAGATAAGGGTTCTTCGGTTCTTTCTAAAACAATTATTCTTTTTTTACCTTTAAGGGCTTGAACTAAAGCTTCTTCTGGGAAAGGTCTAACAACATTTACATGAATAATTCCAACATTTTCATTTCGTGTTTCCTTAATGTAATCAACTGCAGCTTCAATGTTTTCAGCAGCACTTCCTAAAGCAACAAAAACAGTTTCGGCATGCACACAATTATATGCTGAAATTAAACCATAATTTCTACCGGTTAGTTTTCCGTATTCTTCAAAAGCTTCTTCAAAAAAGCCCAAAATGTATTCAGAAAAGTTATTTCTTCGGGCAGCAACACCATTCATGTAGTGTTCTTGATTTTGAACAGGGCCAATGGCTGCAGGATTTTTTAAATCAATAGCTGCAGGAATTCTTCTTCTTGTATCTCCAAAAAGTTCTTTTTGTGGTGCTGTTGGAGAATCAACGATATCGTTAGGATCGCCTAAAAATTCTCTAATTAAGGCAGCTTCTGGTTTTAGAAAAGTTCTTTCTAAGTGAGTTGTTAAAAAACCATCTTGAGCATTTAATCCAGGATTAAGAGATAATTCTGTTACTTTTCTTAAAATTATTGCTTGGTCGGCAGCTTGTTGAGCATCTTTTGCAAAAGTAACAATCCATCCTGTATCTAAAGTTGCGTAAACATCATCATGCCCACAATGTACGTTTAGTGCATGTCGTGTTAAAGCTCTAGCACCAACTTCGAGCACCATAGTGCTTAATTTTCCTGGGGCATGAAAATATTGCTCTAAACCGTATAAAATTCCTTGTCCAGATGTAAAGTTTACCGTTCTTTTTCCTGTAACAGAAATGGCAATTGCACCACCTTGAGCAGCATGTTCGCCTTCGGTTTCTATTGCTAACAATGGCTTCCCAAAAGCATTTAGCTCCCCTTTTGCATAAGCATTTTGAAAAGTTTCACCCATTTCTGTTGAAGGTGTAATGGGGTAAAAAACACCTGCTTCTGAGATTAATGCTTCTGTTTGAGCAACCAATTGGTTGCCGTTTGTTGTTACTCTTTTTCCGGGATATTTTACTTTATTATTCTTTTCCATTTTCTTAACTTTTTATACTTGACACACCTTTAAACACTAGGGCATACAAATCTCGAGAAAATGTTTTATAATAAATATGTTGAAAGTCATGTTTTAGAAAAATATTCCAAAACTAGAAAATCACAAAAATTGAGGGCAAATTTTACTAAAGGTATTAATTGTTAATGTAAGCCAAACATAAATCAATAGTAGCTTCAATACCTTTAATGTGTGTACGTTCTGTTCCATGCGAAGCAGCAACCCCCATACCTATAAGTGCTACTCTAAAATCATTACCTGCACGTAAAGCAGCTGATCCATCAGATCCATAAAAAGGGTAAACATCTACTTTGTAAGGGATGTTATTTTTTTGAGCTAAATCCACCAATTTTTTTCTGAATTCATAATCGTATGGTCCACTAGAATCTTTAGCACAAATGGAACAACTTACTTCGTTGCCTTGACAATCATCTCCTAAAACACCCATGTCAATTACCAATAATTCTTCAATGCTATCTGAATAACCAACTGTTCCTCCATGTCCAACTTCTTCATAATTAGAAAAGAAAATTTCTACAGGAACTTCCTTGCCTTGCTCTTTTAATCTTTTGGCTATTTCAAACAATACATAACAGCCAGCTTTATTATCTAAAAAACGAGATTTGATATAACCACTCTCTAATTCTTGGTATTTTACATCCACACAAATAATATCACCCACCTCTATTCCTAATTTCTCAACGTCTTCTTTGGTGTAAACCTCTTCATCAATTCTGATGTGCATACTTTTGATGCTGCGTTGTGTCTTTTCTTTTTCATTGTTGGCATGAACAGAAGGATTATTCAATAAGATGGTTCCGGTATATGTTTTTCCTGAATGAGTAACAATTTTCACATATTCGCCTTCAGCTCCAGTTAATGATAAACCTCCTAATAACGAAAATGCCAATGTGCCATTGGATTTTATTCCTGATACGATTGCTCCAAGCGTATCCACATGAGCTGCAATAGCAATTGTTGGGGTTGCTCCTAAAGCACATTTTACAGCACCTTTATTGGTATATGCTGGCGAATAACCATAGCTGGTTAATAAATCAAAAATGTATTTGCTAGCATTGTTAGTATAGCCTGTTGGCGAATCAATGGCAATTAACTCCTTAAGTGTGTTGTATTTTTTCATAATCTATAAATAAGACTACGAAGGTAATAAAAATGCTAATTAAACCTTGCACTCGATTTAGAACCTCTTCCATAAGAAAAAGGATTAGGATTAATA
>CAZVEW010000115.1:0-3173 GCA_964625955.1 uncultured Vicingus sp.
TAATCGGGTTTATGGAGAAGGGAAGTGGACCCGGGGCATGTTGGCTAATCTGGCCGATTTTAAAATGGCAACATTTGGCTCGTACAAATATTTTTTTGGTAACGAAAAAGTACAATTAGCCTCTTTTTCATCAGCCAAAATAAACTCAAAAATTTGTTCGTTTTTGGTTAAATTTATGGTATTTATAACAATGTTGTGATTTGTATTTTTTTTTAACAAATAAATCACTTCTTTACAATCGTTATTTACGGCTACTATAAATATTTTAGCAACAAATTTTAGGTCGTTAATGCTTTGTTTAATATCTAAAAAAGGAGAAGTTTTAACAAGAATTTTATCGGTAATTTTAAATATATCATCACTTAGTTTAATTATGTTTGGTGTGCATGCTGCAAGATTAAAAACCCTAGCATTAGCTTTTCTTCTACTTGGGTCAATGTAAATTACATCAACTTTTTTGTTTAAGTTGGCTATAAAATTTTCGGCAGTAGTGTTAATGGTGGTAATGTTATTTGCCTTTAAATTTTTAAAATTATTTGTTACAATTTTAAATAAATTAGTGTCAACTTCTACATAAGTAACGGCATTAAATTTTTTGGAAAAATAATAGCTATCTACACCAAAACCACCTGTTAAATCGACTAAAGTTTTGCCTTTTAAAATGTTACTTTTATACTTGGCAGTTTTTGCCGAAGAACATTGCTCCATGGCAAGTGTTGCAGGAAAAATAATATTTTTAGCACAATAAAAATCGGGTAATTTATTTTTTGATTTTTGAAGTCCGTTAATTTGATTAATGATAAATGTTTTGTCTAGTTCGGGTTTTTTACTCAATAATAAAGCAACTTCATTAACGGTTTTATGCTTGTTTTTATCGATAAAATTTCTTGAATTTTTGTTCAAAGCTTAATGTGTAAAAGCGTATTGAATAATGTTGGCTCCCATTTGCAAGGCTTGGGTTCTTTTTTTTTCAGAATCGTGATGAATTTCTGGACTTTCCCAACCATCACCCAAATCGCAATCGTAATCGTAAAAACAGACTAATTTTCCTTTGTAAATTAATCCGAATCCTTGAGCTGCCTTACCATCATGTTCATGAATTTTAGGTAATCCTTTATTAAAATTATATTTTTGATGATAAATAGGGTGAGAAAAAGGTAATGCTACAAAGTCTAGTTCTGGAAAAACTTTTTTCATTTGTGGACGAATAAATTTATCTAAACCATAATTATCCGAAATCTCTAAAAAACCTCCACCAATAAGGTAATTTCTTAAATTTTGGGTTTCCTCATTGTTAAAAATAATATTACCATGCCCAGTAATATGTACAAAAGGATAATTAAAAATATCAGGACTTCCCACCTCTACAATGGCTTGTTCAGGATTAATATTTGTTTTTAAATTTTTATTACAGAAATTAATTAAGTTGGGCAACGAAGTTTCTAAATTGGCATACCAATCGCCACCACCACCATATTTTAAAAGTGCTATTTGGTAGCTTTGGTTTTGCGAAAAAAGGGTGGTAGAAAGAAAAAACACAAAACATACTACTATCAATTTTGATAAATTAATTTTAAAATAAGTGCTATTTTTAGTGTTATTCATTTTTAACTTATTATTTCGATTTTAAACAACTTCATTTAGTAAATTTATGGTATGGCAAGCAACAACTCCTGCAGTTTCTGTTCGTAAACGATTTTTGCCAAAAGTTACAGGCTCAAAATTATGATTTATTGCTAAGTTTATTTCATCTTTACTAAAATCGCCTTCTGGACCTATTAAAATTAAAGCATTTTTGCCTTTTTTATAAGTTTTTAGTAATGAAATTTGATGTTCATTATAGCAATGAGCAATAAATTTTTGTCCAGAAAAATTCGTTTTAATTAGCTCATTAAACAAGGTTAACTGATTAATTTTTGGTAAAGTAGCCTTTAATGATTGTTTTATTGCAGCAATTGCAGTTTTTATAAGTCTGTCTTCTCGTATGGTTTTTCTTTCGGCATGCGAGCATAAAATTGGTGTTATTTCTGTAATTCCAATTTCAGTACATTTTTCGACAAACCACATTAACCTGTCCATATTTTTTGTAGGGGCAATGGCAATATGAATGGTTGATTTTGTAGTAGCTTCTTTTGTAATGGACAAAATTTCTACTTCACATTTTTTTTTGTGAGGAAGTGTTATTTGACAATAATAAAAATTTCCTTTGCCATCAATTAAGGTGATTTTGTCTTGCTCTTTTAAACGTAAAACTAAAATAGCATGTTTCGATTCGGCTTCGTTTAGGCTAAATGTTGTGTTGCTGCTAATTTCTGGCGTATAAAATAAGTGCATTTTATTTTTTTTGAAAAGCATTAATGGCTTTCTTAGTAAACTCAGAAAGTACTAATTTACCACTCATGGCAGCACGTTCTGTCAATAAAATATCCCAATGTGCGGTGCCTTCCCAAAATATTTTTTTAAGTTCTTGCATGGCTTCAGGATTTGATGTGGCTAATTTTTCAGACAAGGTATCAATGGCATTATCCATTGCATTAATATCTTCAAATATTTCGGAATACAAACCTTTTTCTTTTGCCCAATTGGCGGTGTACCAATGTGTTGCGTTAATTGCCATCATGCTCATTGCCGATGTCCCAATTTTCCGTTCTACGGCAGGTCCAACCACAAAAGGACCAATGCCAACTGCTAGTTCGCTTAGCTTAACCGATGCAAATTTAGTGGCATAGCAAAAATCTACTGCACTTGCCAAGCCAACACCTCCGCCAACAGCTTTTCCTTGTACTCGTCCAATAATTAATTTAGGGCATTTACGTGCAGCATTAATTACATTGGCAAAACCAGCGAAAAATGTTTTACCTGTTTGGATATCATTAATAGCAATTAGTTCGTCAAAGCTTGCTCCTGCACAAAAAGCACGTTCTCCTGCCGATTTTAAGATAATGACTTTAATGGCATCATTGTTTCCTGCCTCAATAATAGTTTTGGCTAATTTTGCTAAAATTTTTCCCGGTAAGGAATTACTCCTTGGGTGAAAGAATTGAATTGTTGCAATTCCTTTATCATTTATTGTAATTTCTACTGTTCCTTCCATATTTTAAGTGTTGAGTGTTGAGTATTGGGTGTTGAGTGTTGAGTGTTGAGTGTTGAGTGTTGAGTGTTGAGTGTTGAGT
>CAZVEW010000115.1:3273-8346 GCA_964625955.1 uncultured Vicingus sp.
TATGGTGTTTAGTTTATGGTGTTTAGTTTATGGTGTTTAGTTTATGGTGTTTAGTGTTTAGTGTAAGTTTTTAGTAAAGAATTTGTAAATATTACACACCACACACCACACACTACACACCACACACTATTGTTTCTTAAATTTTATCATTGTTAATATTGTTGCTAAAGCTACGGTTTCTCCTGTTTCGTCATACACATCAACCAAAAATTTTACAATTCCTTTTTTAATTCCTTCGCCTTTTCCAAGTTCTTCTCCAACTTTAGCTACTTTTTTTTCTTGCGATATTTTTTCTTTTGCTGTAAAACGAACACCTATTGTCATGCCCGGATAAACGGGTTTAGTAAATCTGCATTCATCTAATCCGTAGTTTAATAAAACAGGGCCTTTTTTACCATCGACAAACAATCCTGCAGCTTTGGCTAATACCCAATAACCGTGAGCAACATTACGTTCAAAAATTGTTTCATCTAAAGCGGTTGCATCAACATGGGCATAAAAATGGTCGCCACTTACATTGGCAAAGTTTACAATATCGGCATCGGTTACCGTATGTTTACGAGTAATTACGGTATCGCCAATTTCAATTTCTTCAAAATATTTTTGAAAAACATGTTTATCATGTTCTGTTTGTGCTGCACCGTATTGATACTGTTTGGTAACCTTTGTTATCATTGTCGGAGAGCCTTGAATTGCTGTTCGTTGTAAATAGTGCAAAATACCACGTTTTCCACCCATTTCCTCTCCGCCACCAGCACGACCAGGACCGCCATGAGTTAATAAAGGCATTGGAGAACCATGTCCAGTACTTTCTTTGGCACAAGCAGCATTTAAAATTAAAATTCTACCGTGCATGGGAGCAGCACCCATTACAAATTCTTGTGCAATTTTATCGTCATTGGTAACAATAGAACAAACTAACGAGCCTTTGCCCATGTTAGCCAATTCAATGGCTTCGCTAATATTTTTGTATGGCATAATGGTAGAAACAGGGCCAAAAGCTTCTACATTATGGCAATCGGTGTTTTTAAAAGGATTTTTGTTTAAAAATAAGATAGGAGAGAGGAAAGCACCTTTATTTTTGTCTGCACCAGTAACTTCAAAAGTTTCTAAATTACCAAAAACAATTTCTTGTGATTTTGCCAGTTGGTTTACTTTTTCTTTAACTTCTGTAACCTGTTCTTGTCCTGCCAAAGCACCCATTTTAACACCATCAACAGCAGGGTTGCCAATGGTAGTTTTTGCTAATCGTTGACCGAGAGCAATTTGTACGTCTTCTACTAATTTTTCTGGTACAATAATTCTACGAATGGCGGTACATTTTTGTCCAGCTTTAACGGTCATTTCTCGTAGTACTTCTTTAATAAAAAGGTTAAATTCTGCTGTACTTGGAACAGCATCTTCACCTAAAATAGAAGCATTTAAAGAGTCGGCTTCCATATTAAAAGGTACGGCTTCTTGTAGTAATCGGGGGTGAGCTTTTAGCATTTTCCCTGTTGATGCTGAGCCTGTAAAAGTAACGATATCTTGGTTTGTTACATGGTCTAAAATACCGTTGGCTGACCCACAAATAAGTTGTAAAGCTCCTACTGGCAATATTTTCGATTTTATAATTTCTTGAACGACTAATTCGGTTAAATAGCAGGTAATTGTTGCAGGTTTAACAATGGCTGGCACACCTGCCATTAGGTTGACAGCAATTTTTTCTAACATTCCCCAAACGGGAAAATTAAATGCGTTAATATGAATGGCAACACCTTGTTTTGGCACCATAATATGATGTCCGATAAAAGTACCTTCTTTAGATAACGGAGCCATTTCACCATCAACATAAAAGGGCTGGTCGCCAAATTGTCGCCTTAAACTGGCGTTGGCAAAAAGGTTGCCAATGCCACCTTCAATGTCTATCCAACTATCAATTTTTGTGGCACCAGTTGCGGCACTTAAGGTATAAAATTTCTTTTTGCTGCTCATTAAATGCAACGCTAATGCTTTTAGCATTAAGCCTCTTTCTTGGAAAGTTTTTTTTGCTAATGCTGGTCCACCAACTGTTCTGGCGTAGTCCATCATGGCTGCAAAATCTAAACCTTTACTACTTGCTGTGCCTATTTGTTCGCCAGTAATGGCATTAAATAGTGGTTTTCCTTCTTCATCACCAGCTATCCATTTGTCTTGAGCGTAATTTTTAAACTTCATCATTAATTTTTATTTTGGCTACTAAATTAAGTTTTAAAGTAATAAAAATGTTAGTTGATTTCGGCATTTAATAATTCTTTAAGTTCATCAACAGTAATGTTATAATTTATTTTACCAGATTTACCAAGAGATATTTTTCCATTTTCTTCTGAAATAATAATTGCAATTGATTGTGTTCTTTCGGTTAAACCAGCTGCAGCTCTATGCCTTAATCCAAAATGGTCGGGAAAATTTTGATTGTCGGAAACAGGTAATATGCAACGAGCAGCTACAATTTTATTATTTTCGATAATTACACCTCCATCATGTAAAGGGCTATTTTTAAAAAAAATAGATTCTAATAATGCCGAAGAAAGTACTGCGTTTAGTATTTCGCCAGTGGTAGAATAAAATTTTAACTCAGATTTTAAATCAATAATAATTAAAGCCCCTGTTTTTGTTTTAGAAAAATAATCAACAGTTGTGGATAAAGCATTAATATTTAAGTTTTTGTTTCTATCATCTTTAATATGAAGCAAGCTAAATAAACTTCCTTTATTATTTTTAAATAAGAATTTATTGTTTCCGATAAGCAATAAAAATCGCCTAATTTCTTGTTGAAAAACAATAATTAATGCCAATACGCCTACGCCAATAAATTGGCCTAAAATTTCGCTTAATAATTGCATTTGCAATGCCGATACAATTTTCCAAAATAGGTAAATAGCTAAAATTCCTAAAAAAATTTTAATGGCAACAGTTCCTCTAATCAGCTTGTATAGTTGATACATAATTATTGACACCGTAAGTATATCAATAAAATCTAACCATCTAAAAGTTATAAAAAGTAACATATTTAGCATAATTCAAAGGTAGTTAATTTAAACATATTTTTGTAAAGTGTTATTTAATAATTGTTGGTGGTGAAAAAAATACCTTTAAGATTAATACAATTTAGGCTGTTATTGTGCTTTATTATTCCGCTATTGCTTGTTTTTGATAAAGCGTTAATTCGTATTCCGATTGTAATTTTGATTTTTTTAGGTGTTTGTTCTGATATTTTTGATGGCATAATTGCGAGAAAATTAAATGTAGCCACCGAAAAAATTAGAAAATGGGATAGTAATGTTGATAGTTTATTTACGCTTAGTGTATTAATAACGGCTTATTTTATAGATAATAGGCTGCTAAATTTTGCATTAGAGATTGCAATTTTAGTTGTGTTAGAATTAATGACACTTCTTTTTTATTGGCTAAAATTTAAAAAAACGGCATCAAACCACGCTTATTTAACTAAAATTTTTGGTCTTTTTATTTTTACTAATTTTTGTATGATTATTGGTTGGCACAGTTTTTATCTTTTTAAACTAATGTTTGTTATAGGATTACTATCTTATTTAGATGGATTTGCCATATTATTAAAAATGAAGACTTGGAAAGCTGATAACAAAAGTTTTTTTGAGGTCTAATTTAGCTTTAAATTACTCAAAATTATTTCTTTTTAGGTAAAGGACCTCGTAAATGGATAATTAGTCCATTTAAAAAATTACGTAAAATTTGGTCGCCACATTCCATGTATTTTGGATGATTTTCATTTCTAAAAAATGCACCTAGTTCACTTTTAGAGATTTTAAAATCGACTAAAGCTAATATTTTTACGATATCATCATCGCGTAAGGCGTGTGCAACGCGTAATTTTTTAAATATATCATTATTGGTTAATGCCATAATTATTTTATAATATTTTTAACCCTGCCAACCACTCCATTTGTTAACATTACTTTTATGCCGTGTGGGTGTGTTGATGAGTTGGTTAGTATTTTTTTTACTATTCCTGTGGTTAATGTAGCAGATTTTTGATGTTGTTTTTGAACAAGTTCTACTGTTAATCCTATTTGGATATTTTTTCTATTATTTCCAATACTCGTCAATTTGTATTTTTTTTATGATGTGGAAAAAGAAACATTTTCAACTTATTATTTCGATTTTAAACAACTTCTATTACTAAATTTTTCAAATTTAATTATTTTAACTCAATAAAATTAAAAAGTTACGCGATGTAAAACTAAACCTGACGAGGGAGTAATATTTTTAATTTGCTCTCCATCAAAATTAATTAAGGTATCTTTAAAGTCGGATAACGACATTAATCCTTGTCCAACACTAATGAGAGCAGCCATCATTAAACGAACCTGATACCTCAAAAATCCTTTACTACTTACCTTAAAAATATAAGTATTTGTGGGGGTAAAATTGGTAATAAGTTGGTGGTTTTTAACAATTTTTGAAGAGGTAATCTCTCTTTCACAATTTGTTTTTGCTGTAATGTTGCTTGCATATCTTTTAAAGTTATGAGTACCCTCGAACAATTTAGCTGCCATCATCATTAAATCTGTATTTAAATATTCGCCAAAATTTTGGCTAAAAGGTGCATTAAAAGGATGAGGTTTTTCTCCAAAAGAGAAATAATAATGGTATTCTTTAATTTTTGAATGTTGAATAATATTAAAATCGGCATTAATTTTTTGTATCGATTTTGCTCTAATGTCGGCAGGCAAATTTTTATTTAATGCTAAAAATAAATTTTCGCTATTAATTTTTTCATTTAAAAATAATTCTAATGCAAAGTCGTTTGCCGATACTTTAGCATCTGTTCTGCCACAGCCTAAAATTTTAAAATTTTCGTGTTTAAAAATAAACAAGAAAGTTTTATTCATCATTCCTTCAATGCTTTTTAAGCCAGGCTGCACTTGCCAACCGTGATACCGAAAGCCAAGAAATTCAATTCTAATGAGATAAAAATTATTCCATCGAGCCATAGTTTAGTTGTTGTTTTTAAATTGTAATATACAATATACCAAGTTGTTACCAATCAATAGGGAAATAGTCTTTTAAAAA
>CAZVEW010000116.1:0-8309 GCA_964625955.1 uncultured Vicingus sp.
CATTGCAGAGATTTTCATCTGGACCTGCATTTACAACAGGGAGGGCGTTTACTACTACACTTTGCTGATTAGATGTTCCGCAAGTATTGGTATCTGTTACATTAACGGTATAATTTCCTGTTGTAAAAACTTTTATGGATTGAGTAGTGTCTCCAGTATTCCAAACATAAGATAAGTTGGTACTTGCGGTTAAAGTCACAGAATCTCCCACACAAAAAGTTACTGGTCCGCTAGCAGTAATGATTGCTGTTGGCAAATTATTAACAGTAACTACTACTGTGTCAACATCTGTACAACCTAAAGCATTTGTTGCCGAAACATAATAAGTTGTGGTAGCGGTAGGAAATGCTAATGGGTTTGAAATATTACTATTACTCAATCCTGTAGTTGGAGACCAAGCATAACTAATAGCATCTAACGGTGCTGCATTTAGTTGAGTTGTATCTCCAATACAAATTGCTACATCGGCACCTGCACTTGCGGTAAATTGGCACCATTTTATGGTAGAGAAATCTTGACTTGTGTTTGTTCCTTGGCTTGTTCCTGTTACATAAATACTTTCTGATCCATCAATTTCCATAGCAAAAGCTTGATCGTTATTACTTGCTGGCCCATCAAACCTAGCTTTCCAGATTATATTCCCTGAAGTTGTGTTGTATTTTAAGGTAAGGTAATCATTGTTTGTTCCATTTCCTGCACTAAACCCTGTAACGTATAATGCCCCTGAAACACCAAGCCTCATTTGTTTTCCTTCATCAAATCCACTTGCCGGGCCGTTATAAGTATTTTGCCACAACAAGCTACCTGCGGCATTGTATTTTAATGTTAATATATTTTCTGCAGTTCCATTTATGCCCATGCTTCTTCCTGTAACATATACATCTTGATTTTGATCTGCAACTACGTCATAAGCAATATCTTCATCATTTAAAGGACCATCAAAAACTTTTGCCCATTGTTGTGTTCCAGTGTTATTAATTTTTATGGTAACATAATCGTTAAGACTAGCTAATCCTCCGTAAGTTGACCCCGCAACATACACATTGTTAAGATTATCTAAAGATAGGGAGTTAGGAACATCAAAAAAGTTTAAAGATCCATTATATCTCGACACCCATTGTTGAACTCCTGAATTATTGTATTTGATGGTAGCGATATCTAAATCAGACCCATTACCAAAACTTTTTCCACTAACATATACATTTAATTGGTTATCAATAGCTATTTCTGTTGCCGCATCAAGGCTATTACCTGAACCATTGTACGATGTAGCCCATTGTTGAACTCCTGTAGAATTATATTTTATGGTAACAAAATTACTTCCTTGGCTTCCTGCATCAGCCGAACCTGTAACATAAGTATTTCCTAAAGAATCTATGGTTAATGAGTAGGCTTCATCAAATCCATTACCAGAACCATTATATATTGAAGACCAAAGTTGCGTACCAGAAGCATCATATTTTATTGTTATATAATCATAATTTGAGCCTGTAGAAGCCGTATAACCTGTTACATATACATTGCCATTTTTATCTACTTTTATGTCTCGAGCTTCATCTAAAGCACTACCCGATCCATTAAAAATTGCTACCCATTGTTGCGTACCAGAAGCATCATATTTTATTGTTACTATGTCAAATCCGTTTGTTGAACTTGTCCACGATGTGCCTGTTACATATGTATTGCCGTTTGCATCAATATCCATTTCTTTTCCCATATCAGAATTTTGACCAGCACTTGTAAAACGACTTTCCCAAAGGACATTAACTTGGGCATAAGACATGCCAAAAGAAAACAATAATAAACTCAACAATATCAATTGTTTTTGTAGCAATTTTTTTAATTGATGAAAAAACATAAGCTCTAATTTTTATATAAAATGATAATCTCCAAAGATACACAAAATAAAAATAACAAACAGTTAAGTATTCATTTAGTGTAGATGAAAGCTAGAATTTTATCGACAATTTAGGTATATAGATGTAATTTTCATACCTTTGTCACTTTGTAAATCATTTTTATTTGATGAGACTCTATAAGTTTTTGTTAATACTTGTTATTTTTTTAGTGCCTTTTGTAACTAAAGCAACCCATGTTGTAGGTGGTTCATTAACTTACGAACATCTTGGAGGTGCCACTTATAGGATTACATTTAAGATGTATAGAGATTGTAAACCATCTAGTATTCAACTACCAAATAGTGTAAGAATTGAAGTAAGACAACCAAACGGATCGAGTTTTTCTCCTGACAAAGATATTGTAATGACTAAAACCCAAGTATCGGTTTTAAACCCACCAATAGATACTTGTGCTTTTGACCCAGGCATTTGTGTTGAAGAAGCAATATATACGACTATCGTAAATAATTTACCGCCAAACCCAGGTGGGTACCATTTATTTTATCAAACTTGTTGTAGAAACTCTAGCTTAGTTAACGTTAATAACCCCTTAAATTCTGGCGGAAGTTTTTACACGTTTATTCCTGATAATTCATTGTTATTAACTAACAGTAGCCCTCAATGGAAAAACTTTCCACCTGTGTTTATTTGTCAAGGTAATCCATTAAATTTTGACCATGGTGCTACCGATAAAGACGGAGATTCTTTATCTTATTCTTTTTACAACCCTTTTGACGATTTTGCCCCTTCATTTACAGGAAATGTTGCCTCTTTTACTCCTATCAATTATAATGGTGGTTTTAATGCAAATGACCCTTTAGGTGGCAACAGCTTAACCATTAATCCTGCCACAGGTGTAATTACAGGGGTTCCTCCCGCATTAGGACAATATGTGGTTGGTGTTAAAGTTGATGAATATAGAAATGGAAATAAAATTAACACCGTTTACAGAGATTTTCAGTTTAATGTAATTAATTGTCCGCCATTACCTTTTCCAGGAATAGGCCCTGTTAATGCTTGTTCTGGGTTAAATGTTCAGTTTACAAACACGAGCGTTCCTCTCGCTGGAAATTCTTTTTATTGGGATTTTGGAGACCCTTCATCAACCACCGATAACTCGACTTTAATTAATCCATCTTACACTTATCCATCAATAGGTACTTACGTTGTAATGTTGGTTGCACAAGCAGGTACACCATGTGCCGACACAATTTATGACACACTAATGGTTTCGGGTATTACCCCTGATTTTACAATGATAGATTCTGTTTGTGTTAATGTTCCTGTAAATTATAATGATGCCTCTGTGCCAACGGCTAATGCCACAGTTACCAGTTGGAATTGGGATTTTGGAGATGGAAGCTCGGCTGTTATTCCCGGACCAACACACACTTACACCACATCAGGAACTTATCCTGTTCAATTAATTGTAGGCTCTTCTGCTGGCTGCATTGATTCCATTACTAAAAATATTTTTGTCCAGACATTACCCCAAGCCATAGCCATCGATACTTTTGCATGCACAAGTAATCCTGTAACAACCTTAAACGGAAGTGTAATTGGTTCTACAGGAGGTTTATGGATAGGTGCAGGAACTTTTACTCCTAATGCAACCAATTTAAATGCTGCATATACGCCAACAGCGGCAGAATTAGCTATTGGATTTGCCAATATTATTCTTTCTACTACTGGAAACGGCTTGTGTCCTGCCAACTCTGACACCATGACCATTGCCTATTCTATTGGAATTACCGTAAATGCTGGCAACGATATTTTTGTTTGTAAAGATAGTGCCTCCGTACCTTTATCAGGAATAGTTATTACTGCCACAGGTGGGCAGTGGAGTACAAATGGAACAGGAACTTTTAGCCCTAATTCTTTCGATTTGAATGGTGTTTACATTCCAAGCAGTGCAGACACAACCGCTGGAACAATAGCTATTTATTTAAGTTCTATCGGCAACGGTAATTGTGTGCCAGCTACCGACACACTTACGCTTACTTTTACTAGCATTCCTATAACATCAATTTTAACCAACGATACTGTTTGTGCTGGAAATAACATTATCCCCATCAGTGCAAGTTCAACAACAGGATCAGGATTTTGGCAAACGCTAGGAAGTGGCTACTTTTCTCCAACTGATTCCTTACTTTCAACAGGGTATTTTGCCGATTCTACGGACAATGCTAATGGAACGGTTTCCTTAATATTTACTTCTACCAGTAATGGAGGTTGTCAAAGTTATTCCGACACCTTAAATTTAGCATTAATTCCCGCTCCTACGGTAAACTTTAGTTTTACTTCTGTTTGTCCGAAACAAGTGATGACTTTTAATGATTTATCTACCTCTACAGATCCTATTACTTCTTGGAATTGGAATTTTGGAGATGGAAATAGTAACACTAATCCAAACACAACAAACACCTTTGATACCGCAGGAACTTATAATGTAAGTTTAATAACTACCTCCTCTAATGGTTGTACCGATACTTTAATTCAACCCGTATTAGTTTACTCATTTCCTGTTGCTAATTTTATTTTAAATGGCGTTTGTAAAGGTGTAAATAGCTTATTTATAGATTCTTCTACTGTTTTTGGTTCTACAATTTCAACATGGCAATGGTCTTTCGGTGATGGTGGTAATGATAATATCCAAAACCCAACTTATACCTATGCTAACAGTGGAACCTATAACGTAAGTTTAATTGTTCAATCTGCACAAGGTTGTATTGATACCACTACTAAAGTTATAACCATACAAACACCACCCACAGCCATTTTTAATAGTACACCAAATGCCGTTAAAATTGGAGAATACTTTTCTTTTACCGACTTATCAATTACAAATATTGCTAATTGGTTTTGGGATTTTGGTGATACTATTGGCACATCAACAGTTCAAAGCCCTACTTATAGCTATAACGAAAAAGGAAATTATACTGTTTGCTTAAATGTTACCGATAACTTTGGCTGTGTAGATTCTGTTTGCCATGAGGTAATTGTATTTATGCCTCCAGTAGTTCCAAATGCTTTTTCTCCAAACGGAAGTGGAGAAAACAACACTTTTAATGTTTTAGGAGGTCCTTACAAACAATTAGAATTTAAAATTTATAATAATTGGGGTGAGGTAATATTTGAATCGAACGACCAAAGTTTGGGCTGGGACGGAACTAAAAATGGTGTTAATCAGCCTATTGGTGTATATGTTTATACCGTTAAAGCCATTACTATGGACGATGTTCAGCACACCATTAAGGGAGACGTAACTTTATTAAGATAATGAAATTATTAAATAAAAATAGCATAATTGTAGTGTTAATTTTAACATTTTGTATTGTTTTTAATGCAAAAGCACAAGATTTCCATTTATCGCAATACAGTGCAGCCCCACTATATTTAAACCCGGCATTAGCTGGGCAATTTGACGGAACTTA
Source organism: uncultured Vicingus sp. (assembly GCA_964625955.1). GTDB lineage: Bacteria > Bacteroidota > Bacteroidia > Flavobacteriales_E > Vicingaceae. The sequence continues at coordinate 5,333 of CAZVEW010000116.1, forward strand.
TAGGGTACATGCACAATACAGAACACAATGGGGAAGCGTTTCTTCAAAACCATTTAACTCGGCAGCAATATCTTTTGATATGCCCTATAAAAACTTTGCTTTTGGTGCTCAAGTTTTAAACAATAGAGCTGGAGCAGGTAATTATAATGCTTTAGGAATAGCCATAAATGGTGCTTATAATTTTGCCATCTCTAAAAATGGATTTCATAAAATATCTTTAGGCGTTCAAGGAGGAATAATTCAAAAAAGTGTAGATTTTAATAACTTGTATTTCGAAAACCAATACACCACAGCTGGAGGAGGTTCGTTTGACCAATCGTTGCCAACAGGAGAAACTTTTGGTGCTAGTAGTTTTATAGTGCCCGATATCAATGTAGGTATTTTATATTATTTTGGAAAAGATCAAAGTAGGTTTAACCCCTTTATTGGCTATTCTTTATTTCATCTTACCCAACCTAACGAAACTTTTTATAATGTAGATAATAAACTGCCTATGAGGCAAGTGGTACATGGAGGAATTAAAATAAATGTATCTGAAAGAGTGCAGTTATTGCCGAAAGGATTATTTATGCAACAACAAAACGACCAAGAAGTAATTTATGGTTTAATCGTACATTATCAACTAAAAAAAGCTGGTGCGATATTAATTTTTGGACCATCATTTAGGTCTAATGATGCTTTTATAATTGAAGGAGGTTTAAAATTAGGAAATTATGAAGGTAGAATAAGTTATGATTATAACACTTCTTCATTAAGCAATTATTCTGACGGAAAAGGTGGTTTTGAAATATCATTAACCTATATTCCAAAAATATTTAATCCAACTCCAATAAAAAATTGTCCAAGAATATGATAAAGAGAAGTGGATTATTTATATTATTATTTGTAATTAGTTGTAGTGCATTTTACAGCCAAAGCAAAGCCGATATTATTAAATTTGGCGACAACGAATATAAAAAAGAAAACTACGCTTCGGCTGCTTTCTTTTACAGAAGTGCTTTAGAAAAAAAAGGAATTTCTAACGGTAATTTAGTTCACCCCTACGAAGCCAAAGCATGGGTAGCTCCTCCTAAAAAGAGCATCAATGATTCAACAAATATTAATAAAGTAGATAGCGGAAGTTACGGTAAAGATGCTGTTATTGTACATAAATTAGCCAACGCCTATCGCTTAAATCACGATTATTTAAATGCCGAAAAATGGTATGAAATTGCCATGAAAAATCCTACCGACAACATAGAAGAAGATGTTCAAAACTCAAGATTTTGGTACGGAGAAGCATTAATGAAAAATGGCAAATATAATGAGGCTGCTAAGCAATTCGATTTGTTTAAAAAAGAATCTGTGGATATGGACTTTACAAAAAGAGCCAGCAAAGATATTATTGGTTGTTTTTATGCTCAAGATGAAACATCTACCATGAAAGAGGTTAATGTTACAGAGGCTGATACCAATTTAAACTTTGGAACAGCAAGCTTTTCTGCCAATTATTTTGGTGATGAAATGTCTGTTGTTTTTGCCGCTTCAAGTCCAAAAGGAACAGTTACTGATGCAAAAAAACAAGACCCAAATTTTTTAAGTGATTTGTACCTATCGCAAAAAATGATTGATGGAGGATATAGTAGAGCCAGTAATATTGGTGTGCCACTTAACTCCGAAAATAACGAAGGAGCAGGGGTTTTAGCTATCGATAGAAGCACATTTTATTTTACACGAAAATCTGGAATAAACAATAGTGATGTTTCGATTTGGGTAAGTAAAAACTTTAATAATCAATGGTTAAAACCTTTAAAATTAGACCAAAAAGTAAACTTGCCGGGCTATAAATCTATGCAACCTGCGTTATCTATGGAAGGAGATGTACTTTACTTCTCATCAAACAGACCAGGAGGCAAAGGAGGAATGGATATTTGGTATTGTAAAATAGATGATTATGGCGCTTTAAGCGAACCTGTTAATATGGGCGAAACCATTAACACCGCAGGTAATGAAGTTACTCCTTTCTTCAATTATTTTACCAAAACGCTTTATTTTTCGTCCGATGCCTTAGGTGGTATGGGAGGTTTAGATATTTATAAATCAACTTACAACGAAGATGAAGACGCGTGGAGTACGCCAAAAAATTTAGGAAAACCTTTTAACTCTTCTAAAGATGATGCTTACTTTATCATTGGCAAAGACCAAAAACAAGGCTTTTTAACATCTGATAGAGCAACTTGCGATTGTGGTAATGATTATGAAGGAACTATAAATTGTTACAAAATATATCAATTTGGTCAACCAACAATGGAATTTAGTGTTAGCGGTACAGTATTTAACTCCGAAACAGACGAACCTATTCCTAACGCACTAATAACTGTAAAAGATATTAGAGGAGAACGAGAACCATTTTTTATAACAACAGATGCTGATGGAAATTATAAAAAAGAATTAAAAGTAGGTTGGGAATTATTTATGAAAGCACAAAAAGCTAGGTATTTTGGCGATGCTGCCTCCATATCAACCACTGGGCTAACCGAATCGAAGCATTTTTTACAAGATTTCTTTTTATCTCCAATACCTTTAGGAGAAATAGAAATTCCTGGTATTGAATACGATTTTGATGCCGCCACTTTACGTCCAAAATCAAAAGAAATTTTAGACAAATTGGTTGAATTCTTAAACTTAAATAACAATATTGCTATTGAAATAAGATCGCATACCGATACCAGAGGAAATGATAAATATAATTTAAGATTATCACAACGAAGAGCTGCATCTGTTGTTAAATACCTCGTAGCTCATAAAATAGATAAAGCACGTTTAAAAGCGATAGGAATGGGAGAAAAAGAACCTTTAGACGATTGCTCGAAATACCCTGAATGTAATCAAGGTAAAGCCGATTGTCCCTGTCACCAAAAAAATAGAAGAACCACCTTTAAAACAACTAGCGAGGAATTTAACAAGGTTTTTAAAGGGAAGTAACGTATAAACAACA
>CAZVEW010000117.1:0-8220 GCA_964625955.1 uncultured Vicingus sp.
GACTTGAGGATTTTTATTATTTTTGTCCTTTCATCAACTAAACATAAAATTTATGAAAGCATACGTATTTCCAGGTCAAGGGGCTCAATTTATAGGCATGGGCAAAGAACTTTATGAAAATTCTAGCTTAGCTAAAGAAATGTTTAAAAAAGCTAACGATATTTTAGGCTTTAGCATTACCGACATAATGTTTAGTGGTGAGGTAGCAGATTTAAAACAAACAAAAGTTACACAACCTGCAATTTTTCTTCATTCTGTAATTTTATCGGCTACTTTGGGTGATAATTTTAAACCAGATATGGTAGCGGGTCATTCTCTTGGAGAATTTTCGGCTTTGGTAGCCAATAAAGTATTAAATTTTGAAGCTGCACTTCAATTAGTTGCAACGAGGGCATTAGCCATGCAAAAAGCTTGTGAAAAAACACCATCAACAATGGCTGCCGTTTTAAGCTTAGCCGATGAAGTGGTAGAAAAAATTTGTACAGAAACTGATGGAATTGTTGTGCCTGCCAACTATAATTGCCCGGGACAATTGGTTATTTCTGGAACAATTAGTGCCATAAATGAAGCTTGCGAAAAATTAAAAGAAGCTGGTGCAAGACGTGCCTTAATTTTACCTGTTGGCGGTGCTTTCCACTCACCATTAATGGAACCTGCAAGAGAAGAATTAGCCGCAGCCATCAATAATACTACTTTTAATAGCCCAACCTGCCCTATTTATCAAAATGTTACTGCAAAAGCAACTACTAACCCCGAAAAAATAAAAGCCAACCTTATTGATCAGTTAACTGCTCCTGTAAAATGGACACAAACCATGCAACAAATGATTGCCGATGGAGCAACAACTGTTACAGAAGTTGGTCCGGGAAAAGTGTTACAAGGTTTGTTTAAGAAAATAGATAGGCAATTAGCAACCGTTAGTGCTTAAAGAAACACTTCTAAAATTACTCAACATAAAAATATAGGAATCCAAGCCGTTAATTGATTAAAACATTTATTGTCGTAAAGATTAAATACCTTTGAAGTAATTTACACGCAATTTTAATCTTTATGAAAAACACGCTCCTTTTATTATTCATTTTCACATTTCTTTATCAAATAGCTAATGCCCAAGAATATGTTAAACTAATGCAAAATCCAAATGCAAATTTTTATCAAGTTCAGCAAGCATTTAATAACTATTGGAGTGGAAAATCTTACGAAAAAGGCAAAGGTTGGAAACAATTTAAACGTTGGGAATATTTTATGGAAACTAGGGTAAATAAGCAAGGTATTATCCCTAACCCAAGTTTACCATGGTTAGAACACCAAAAATTTAAAAATAAGTACGCACTACAAAAAGGAAAACAACACAATAAAGTTGCTAATTGGACTCCTTTAGGTCCAACAAGTTGGAATTCCATAGGTTGGAATCCGGGCATTGGCAGAATTAATGCCGTTGCTGTTGACCCCAACAATAGCAATACCATTTACGTTGGTGCTCCAGCAGGCGGATGTTGGAAATCTACCAACAATGGTGCTTCATGGACAGCCTTAACCGATAATTTTTCTTCACTAGGTATTTCGGGCATTGCCATTGACCCAAACAACTCTAACATTATTTATTTAGCTACTGGCGATGGTGATGGTAGTGATACTTACAGCATTGGTGTAGTAAAATCTACCGATGGTGGTTCTACATGGAATCCTACAGGACTTAACTGGTCAACAGCACAAAGTCGTGTGATGAGAAAAATTATTATTCACCCAACAAACAGTAATATTTTATGGGTTGCTACAAGCAATGGCTTATGGAAATCTGTTGATGCTGGTGCCAATTGGAATGTTGTACTTGGTGGCTCTATCAGAGATATTGAATTAAATCCGCAAAATCCAAACACCGTTTTCGCTACTACCAATACTACTTTTTATAAATCTAATGCAGCAGGTAATGCGAGTACTTTTACCTCAGTACCTTTAGATTTTACTGTTGGAGAACCCATAGGAAGACTTGCTGTTGCAGTAACAAACAACGATACTAACTACGTTTATGTGTTGGCAACAAATGGAAATGATAATGGATTTTTAGGCTTAGACCGTTCTACCGATGGTGGAAATTCCTTTACTTTAAGAGCTAGCACACCAAATATTATGGGCTATAATACTTCTGGTTCTGATACTGGAGGACAAGGCTGGTATGATTTAGCTTTAGCCGTATCGCCAACAAATAAAAATGAAATTTACACAGGAGGTGTTAACGTATGGAAATCTACCAATGGTGGAAGTTCATTTTATGCAATTACCAAGTGGAGCTGGCCAGCAATTGGTTACGGTTATGTACATGCCGACATTCATACTTTAGACTACGTAGGAAATACCCTTTTTTGTGGTTCAGATGGTGGAATTTTTAAATCTACCACTAATGGTTCTTCATGGTCTGATATTACTTTTGGCATTCAAAACTCACAATTTTATAGGTTGGGAACAAGTGCTACCAATGCAGGAATTATTATAGCAGGAGCTCAAGATAATGGTTGTTCTTTGTTAAAATCTGGCGGCTGGACGCATGTTACTGGTGGTGATGGAATGGAATGTGCAGTAGATCCAACAAATCAAAATATTATGTACTCAACAAGCCAAAATGGTACAATATATAAATCTACCAATGGCGGTATTTCTTTTAATCAAATTTCTAGTAGTATTAGCGATAATGGTGCGTGGGTTACACCTTATGTGTTAGACCCAAGTAATCCAAGTACAATTTACGCAGGTTTTACCGATGTATGGAAATCTACTGATGGAGGAAGCTCGTGGAATACCATTTCAAGTTTCGGTTCATCTATCACATTACGCTCCTTAGTCGTTGCACCTTCAAATGCTAACGTAATTTACACGGCAACACTTTCTTCTATAAAAAAAACCACCAATGGAGGTGCAACTTGGACTGATATTACCGCTGGCTTGCCCAACGAATCTATTACTTATATTACTGTACACAACCTTAACCCAAATACTTTATGGGTTAGCTTATCTGGTTTTACCAATGGAGAAAAAGTATATAAATCTACCAATGGAGGTGTTACTTGGATAAATGTATCGAGCAATTTACCCAACCTACCCATTAACTGTGTTTTATACGAAAATGGCAGTAATAATGGTATTTATGTAGGAACAGACATAGGTATTTATTATAAAAATGATAACCTACTTAATTGGCAATCTTTTATGGACGGGCTACCAAATGTACGCGTAAATGAGCTAGAAATTCAGTACGCAACAGGAAAAATTAGGGCTGCAACTTTTGGTAGAGGAATTTGGGAATCGAACTTATTTACTAGTACAACGCCACCCATCGCTCAATTTAGTTCTCCTGACACCAATTTGTGTCCTGGAAATTGTGCAAAATTTACCAACAATACAATTAATTTAGGATTACAATGGCAATGGTATTTTCCGGGCGGAACACCAAGCACTTCTACTGCGTTAAACCCAACAGTATGCTATCAAAATATAGGAAATTATAATGTTTCGTTAATTACAAGCAACACGAATGGTTCGGATTCAACCTTTGTTGCCAACTATGTAAAAGTTCAAATTCCTACCAATGGCAATGCACTTCCTTTAAGTGAGGGTTTTGAAAATGGTACTGCCACGCCACCGGGTTGGCATATTATTAATAACGATAATGGCGTTACTTGGCAACATACTTCTACTGTTGGAGCTTATGGCACAAGTACTTCGAGTATTTTAATAGATAATAATTCTACAGATTTTACTGGCGAAAAAGATGACATTGTTTCTCCTGCACTAGATTTTTCAGGAACCATCACTCCTTTTTTAACTTTTGATGTTGCCCACGCTCCTTATTGGATAACACGTAACGATACTTTAGCCGTTTATTACTCTAACGATTGTGGGGTAACAAAAAACCTGCTTTATAAAAAAGATGGAGCAACATTGGCTACCGCTCCTAATTATCCTCCTTTTTTTGTACCAAGCAATAACCAATGGCGAAACGAATCTATTGATTTAAACGCACTTATTGGATTAAATACGGTTGAGTTTTATTTTGAAAACACATCAGACCATGGTAATGCTATTTATTTGGATAATATTAACATTATAGATAGTGCTACCGTTGGCATTAACACACTTAAAAGTAATAAATTACATGTTTACCCAAATCCTTTTAATAATAACTTAATTATAGCAGGCAATAACATGAGCAATGTAACTATTCAAATTATTAATGTTTTAGGCACAACCATCTACAAAAAGAAAATTAATGTTTTAAATGGAACACAAACCCTTAGGTTAACATCTATTCCTAAAGGCGTTTATGTTATAAGCATAAAATCGGAAACCAACATCTTCTCTAAAACTTTAATTAAAGAGTAAGCGGTTTAATTTAAATCGGATATTTTAATTTAAAGAGTGGAATTAAATTTTAATTGGATTAAATACGCAAAAGATTGACCAATGATGTGGCTGTTTAGCCATGTAATAAAATCAAAAGCTTCTAAAATAGGCTTGTTGTCATTTTTTTCAATAACTTCTAATTGTTTTTTTAATTGGATAAATAATGCTTGAGTTACTTTGTTATTTAATTTATTAAAGTCGTTGTTTAAAAAGAAATGGAAGAGTATTTTTTCTTTTTTAATGGTTTCTTTAGATGCCAATAAGTTTGAAGTAATTTGCCTAATTAGCCAATTTAAATAAGTGTATTGCTTTTCTTCAAAGGCACTTATTATAGCTAAAATATTTGCCGTAATTATTGGAGAAGAAGAGTTGGGCAAAGGTAATTCATTTAAAACTTTTTCTGCCCAAAAACGAGATTTAGCATATTTTTGTAAACTTAAAAAAGCAATAGAAAGATAAATGTATATAGAAGCTTTAGCATGAGTATGAATAGATGTATTATATTTTGTCAAACCTTTTAAGATTTGAGGTTCGTAAGAACTACTTTCTTTAAAAGCTCCTTTTTGGTTATAAAAATTTAGTTCCACATTTATGTAATTAAAAAGTTTTAATTCAACAATTCTAGTTGTGGACTTATTTCTATAGCTATTTAATAGTGTAATTATTTGTTCTGCATTGTTGTATTCTTTTAGATTGAGATAAGTCACTAATAAATTGTATTTTACTGCTAAATAAGTTAATTCATTATTATTTATTTGGTAAGCATTAGATTCATATAATTCTTCTCTTTGTTTTAAGTAAGCAAGTAACCCCCTATAATCTTGATTATAAATAGCTATAAGAGATTTAATAATTAGTTCCATTTCATGTAACGAAAATGAATTATTTTTCTTTTCTTTTATAAATTGAAATTCTTTTTTGATTTCATTTATTTTATCCTTTTTTGATTTCTTTTTATCAGCATCTTCAATAATTAATAAAGTTAGTTTGCTTCGTATTTTAGCAAACTCACAAATTGTTAGGAAGTTATTAAGTATTGATTTTTCAATATCTAGTAATTGATTTGCTTGAAACGTAATAGCATTTTTGTTAAATTCTTCCCTAGCAATCATTTTTTCTTTTTCAAAACATTTTAACATAAAAAGGTGTAAATCATATTGTTCTGCTAGTAATTTTGCTTTGTTTAATATTTTCTCTGATTGCTTAAACAACCCTTTATCAAATAAAATTTGAGTGTTAATGAGTAAGTTTTGAATTTTAAATTCTATATTTTTATTGTGGCTGTATATGTTTAAGCTTCTTAAAACTTGCTGATATAATTGATGCTTAAGATACCTTATGTTACTTAATTCTTTTTGTTTAATAGCGGAAATAAAAGCATTTTTATTATACATGCTCATTTTATCATAGACATCAAACAATTTTAGATAGCTTAAATCGTTTTTATTGTTAGCGTGCCTTGCAGAAAAAATCTTAAAAAAACGTTTCTCATTTTTAGTTAAACTCTTTATTAAATCGAATAAGTCGCTATTTTTATCAGCCATATAATAATCTTTAAATATTCTTATTTGTGATTCTTTAAGTCTTAATAAAAAAAAAGTTAGACTCCAAACAAAAATACTAAAATTATTAATTATAAATTAAAAGAGGAGATTTTGTAGGTATCTTACAGATAAAATACTGTGTATTATGAAAAAATATTTACTATTTCCCCTTTTATATTTCTCCTTTTCAATTACCCTAAATGCTCAAGGTGATTTGCAATGGTTACAACAAATAAGCGATGTTGATGATGATATTGACACACATCAGATGTGTATTGACCCTGCTGGTAATATTTATGTTGGAGGTTCTTTTGATGAGCAAGTCGCTAGCGGAAGTCCCACGCAACCTAAATTTTCAGGAATCCCAGAAGCTGCTTTGAATGAGCAAAACGGATTTATAGCAAAATATAATTCAGCTGGAGCAAGGCAATGGATAAGTAAGTTTGGCTCACCACACAGCACAACAGGGTATAGTCCATTGGCAATGACTGAAAGTGGAGGTTTTTTATATGTAGTTGGTAGTTTCCAGTTTTCTTCTTCGCCAGGTTTAGATTTTGACCCAGGGGTAGGGACTACAACACATCAAAGTGTTGCAAGTTCTGGTTCAGATTTTTTTGTTTCAAAATACAATACAACTACAGGTGCTTTAGTTTGGGCTTATACTGGTGGTTCTGTAGGTGGAGGAGCAGATTTGCCAAGGGGAGTTGTGGTGGATAATGCTGGTGATATTTATGTTTCCGGCTACGTTAATAATTCGGGAACACCAGTAGATTTTGACATAAAAGCAGGGACAGCCGCGAATGCTAATGGAACAGCAAATGTTAAACAACTCTATTTGGTTAAGTACGATGCCAACTGTAATTTTATTTGGAGAAATAATATCTTAAATAGTTCTGATAATTCGGGAGGTTCTTTAACTTATGATGCCGTTAATAATTATATCTATATGACTGGTGGTGTGGGGAAAAATGCAGGAGGTTTAAATCCTAAATTCCCTAGTGTAAGTGGAGGTTTGACTACTTTAAATGTGAACGCTTCTGATGATGGATTTGTAGCTAAATATAATACAAGCGGAGATTTGCAATGGGTTAAAAATTTAGCTGAAGGAACATCTTCTAATTATTTTTGGAGCATAGATGTTGATAATACGGGAAATATATATGTTGGCGGAGTTATGCAAGGAACAGCAGATTTTGATCCTACAGGAACACGAAATTTAACTTCTGCAGGCTCTTTAGATGCTTCTTTTGCTAAATATGATGCTAATGGAAATTACCTATGGGCATACCGAATGGGAAGTGCATCTTTCGGAGAGGCTTGTTATGATATTCGTGTAACCCCATCAGGAAAGGTAATGATGGCAGGAGCAATGTATGGAATGGCAGATTATAATCCTGAAGGAACAGGAGGAGCTAAAAATAAAGGAGTTAATGGTAGTCGTTATATATTTTTTGGAGAGTATGATACAAATTTTAAGTATCAATGGGCACACGCCATTGGTCCTGCACCAACAGGAAATAATTATGCAAATGCAGCAACTATTGACGAGAATGACCCCTTAAACCCTATATATTTATGGGGATATATGGGACAAGGCACAACAGAGGATTTTGATCCAAATAATGCTGGCGGTAATTATACAGCTACAGGAACAAAAGATAATGGTTTCTTGGCTAAATATTCAACAAGTTTAACCCTACCAATAAAACTACTTTCTTTCGATGCCTCCTTAAATGTTAATGTTGTTGATTTAACTTGGGTAACAACATCAGAAATTAATAACGACTATTTTACGATTGAACGTAGCACTTCAGGATTTGATTTTGAGCCTATAGGAACAATTTCAGGAGCAGGGAACAGCAATACAATACTTCATTATTCCTTTTTAGATGATAATTTACCCCAAAATTGGGAACTTGAAGGAAATACAATCTACTACCGTCTTAAACAAACTGATTTTGATGGAAAATATGAATATTCTAAGATAATTGCAGTAAATACAACAGAAAATAATTTAATAAGATTACACCCTAACCCAACAAGTGGCAAATTGTGGATTCAAATAAACAATGACACTAAAGCATCTCTCTATCTTGAAATACGAAATATGCTAGGCCAAAAGGTTTTTACTGAAAATAAAGAAGAAAACCGCAAAAAATACAACAAATACATTGATTTATCCAAATATGGAAAGGGAACATACTTCTTGAAAGTAATACTAGGAAAAGAAATACAAATAAAACAAATAATAGTGCAATAATTTAGCCACTAAACTTTT
>CAZVEW010000118.1:0-1193 GCA_964625955.1 uncultured Vicingus sp.
ATCAGAATAACTATAAATACAAACAACTGGTCCAAAAATTTCTAATGTAGAAACCTTGGCTTCCATTGGTGGATTTAATAAAACAGTGGGTTCATAACAAGTATCAGAAATTCGTTTTCCGCCACATAATAATTTTGCTCCTCCATTAACTGCTTCATTTACCCATTCTTCTACCCTATCTACTTCTCGTGGCAAAATTAACGGACCAACTTCTGTTTTTTCGTCCATTTGATTTCCTACCACTAATTTCCTCGCCATTTTAGCTAATTGGTTAGCAACATCAGCACAAATACTTTCGTGTACAAAAATACGTTGTACCGAAACACAAACCTGCCCTGCATGATAGAAACCTCCTTTTAATAACGATGGTAACATTTCATTAAAATCAGCATCTTGTTCTACAATTACTGGTGCAGCTCCACCATGTTCTAAGGCACAACGTGTTCCTATTGCTAATTTAGATTTTAAATACCACCCCACTTTTGCGGATCCTATAAATGAAAAATAATTGATTCGTTTATCGGTAACCAATTGTTCTGCAGCATCGTTTTCGCAAATTATTGCCTGACACCAGCCATCAGGTAAGCCAGCTTCTTTTAATATTTCAACCAATGCCAAACAGGAGAGCGGGGTTCTTAAATCTGGCTTTACAATTACAGGACAACCTGCTGCAATTGCAGTTACCACTTGGTGTACTATTAAATTTAAAGGATGATTAAATGCACTTATAGAAGAAACTACACCAATGGGTTCACGAGTGGTAAATCCCAATCGGTTTTCAGAGGCTTTAGTTAAGCCCATTGGAATATGCTCGCCCTTTAGCTGAGCAATGTGTTCGGCAGCAATTTGAACTCCATTAATGGCTCTTAATACTTCTATTTTAGAGTCGGTCAAAGGTTTTCCTCCCTCGCTAGTGGCTAATTGTGTGAGTTCATCTACTCGGATCTCCATAATAGCTGCTGCACGATGCAATATTGCTATTCGCTCATGAGCGGGTATCCATTTGGTTTGATCTTGAAATAATACGTAAGCAGTTGACAACGCTTTTTCTACCTCATCTTTTCCAACTAAAGGAATTTCTTTGATAAGGCTTAAATCGTAGGGTGATGTTATTTTTAGCATTTGTTTTTAGATATTAAGATGGTTAGATTTTGAGATATTAAAATATTGAGATATTGAGACTTTTAGATGTT
>CAZVEW010000118.1:1293-8175 GCA_964625955.1 uncultured Vicingus sp.
TCTTTCAGTCTTAACTTCTTTCAGTCTTAACTTCTTTCAGTCTTAACTTCTTTCAGTCTTAACCTCTTTCAGTCTTAACATCTCTTTACAATATACACGTTTTCTCTTTTAACAATACGTTTAAGATGGAGTGATTTAAAGAGTAATCTACCGCTAAATCAATAACATGCACACCATCCATGGTTAAACATTTTGAAAGTATTTCTTTAAAGTTGTCATCAGATGTTGGTCGATGACCAATAGCTCCATAACTTTCGGCATATTTCACAAAATTTGGATTTTTATAATCTAATCCAAAATTATCGAAACCCATGCCTTCTTGTTTCCACTTTATCATGCCGTAAGCACTATCATTTAAAATAATAACTACCATGTTTAAGCCTAAACGAGTGGCTGTTTCTAGTTCTTGAGAGTTCATCATAAAACCACCATCGCCACAAACTGAAATTACTTTTTTATTGGGATAAATTAGTTTTGCACACATTGCTGACGCCAATCCTGCACCCATTGTTGCCAAAGCATTATCTAGCAACAAGGTATTAGGTTGATAGCATTTATAATTACGTGCAAACCAAATTTTATAAACTCCGTTGTCCAATGTTACAATACCATCATCAGGTAATTCTTCTCTAATAATATGCACTAATCGTTGAGGCAAAATAGGAAATCTATTATCTTTAGCATATTTAGATAAATGTTCTTCTACTTCATTTTTTATTCTTTTGTAATAAGATAAATCCCAATTAGAAGAATCGTTGATGTGTGAAGCAATATGTTCTACCGATGAAGCAATATCTCCAATTACATTTAATTGAGGAAAATAAACCTCATCAACTTGGGCAGGGAAAAAATTAACATGAATTACTTTTGTGCCGCCTTCTTCCATAAAAAATGGTGGTTTTTCTATTACATCATGCCCAACATTGATAATTAAATCTGCCCTAGCAATGGCACAATGTAAAAAGTCATTTGCTGAAAGTGCTGCTGTTCCTAAGAATTTAGGATGACGTTCATCAACCACACCTTTTCCCATTTGGGTATTAAAAAAAGGAATGCCTGTTTTATCGATAAATGCAGACAAGGATTGGCTTGTTCTTTTTCGGTTTGCACCTGCACCAATCAGCAATAAGGGCATTTTTGCATTTTCTATCATTTTTGCAGCCTTTTGAATAGCTGTTTCATCGGCATCTGGTCTTCTAAATCCTACTACATCAAAAATTCTATCCTCGCAATCCTCTGCGGCAATATCTTCGGGTAGTTCTAAATGAACAGCTCCCGGTCGTTCTTCTATGGCCAAACGAAATGCTTCTCGCACCATGGAAGGTATATTATTCCCATTTACAATTTGGCGGGCATATTTAGTAATTGGCTGAAACAAATTTACAATATCTACAATTTGAAAACGTCCTTGTTTAGATGTCTTAATTGGTTTCTGACCAGTAATCATCATCATGGGCATTGCTCCCAATTGAGCATAAGCTGCTGGAGTAGTAAAATTAGTTGCTCCCGGTCCTAAGGTTGATAAACAAACGCCTGGGGTTCCTGTTAATCTGCCATAAGTTGCTGCCATAAATCCAGCACCTTGTTCATGACGTGTTAATATCAATTTAATTTTAGAATTTTTTAAGGAATTTAAGAAATCAAGATTCTCTTCTCCCGGAATTCCAAAAATATATTCTACGCCTTCGTTTTCTAGGGCTTTTACAAATAAATCGGAGGCTTTCATATAATTAAAGGTATTTATTAAAATAACGTTTTACGACATCAAACTTAGGAAGAATATTGATAGACTGGTAGTTAATTATTGTTAATTATTGAGTTACTAGGTGAATTTTGAATTGCAGTAAGTCGTCTAAAACATTTTCTTTAAACCAGTTACTAAATTTTAGGTTCCAATTTTGTCTTTTTATGTAAAAAGTAACTGTATTGGCAACCAATTTACCACCAATCATTTCATAAGATGTTTTAAAAGTAATTTGTTTTGTAATTCCTTTAATAGTTAAGCTTCCTAAAAGCATTCCATCAAAAAAACCTTTAATTTCGAATGTTGCGGTAGGATATTGTGCTACGTTAAAAAATTGTTTGCTACTTATATCTTTAATAATGTCTTTTCTGTCGTCAGCATCTTCGGTATCTAAAATTGTAATTCCTTTCATATTAACAATAACTTTTCCGCCAACAATTTTTCCTGCTTTCATTATTACAGTACCTTCTTTTATGGCAATTAAACCACTATGTTCACCAACTTTTTTTGTGCCTTTCCAATGTAATTTGCTTTTGGCTACATCTACTTTTAATGTTTGAGCTTTAATTGTGTTTATGCTTATTAAAGCAATAATGATAATTGATAAGATTTTTGTTTTCATGATTTCTTGTTTTTTTAGATTTATAAAGTATTTTAAGTACAAATGAAAGCTAAAGGTAAAGAACTTATTGTCAATGATAAGACAGATAAACATTTAAATTTTAAAATCTAAAATTTACATTTTAACTCCTATCACACACACATCGTCAATTTGTTCTAAACTTCCTTTCCATTGGTTAAAGAATGATGCTAATGCTATTTTTTGTTCAACCATATTTTTAGCTGAAATTGACAAAAGAATTTCTTTAAATGGTTTATATTTTAATTTTTTTCCTTTTTCTCCTCCAAATTGGTCGGCAAAACCATCTGAAAACACATAAATTCTATCGTCTTTATTTAACTTAACGGTTATGGAATTAAAAGGTGTTCTATTTCCTAAATAAAATCCTACAGGTTGTTTGTCGGGTTTTACCTCAAATAGTTGAAAAGCATTATTTTCTAGTGTATAATTTCTGGTTTCAAATGAATTTAATTGCTTAATGGTATCTTTGTTTTTTGAAATAATATAGAGAGGATTGTTGGCACCAGCATAAAACAATTCATTTTTGTTTTTATCCCACACACAAATAGCCATATCAATGCCATCTCGTTGTTGTATATCTACATTTTTTTGAGAAAGGGATTTTATGATTTTTTCTCTTAATTGATTTAGAATTTCTGATGGCTTTGTGATGCCAGATTCTATTACGATTTCGTTTAAAAAACCTATACCAAGCATACTCATAAATGCTCCCGGAACACCATGACCTGTGCAATCTGCTGCAGTCCAAATAGCTAAGTTTTTTGTATCATCGTTAAATGCCCAAAAGAAATCGCCACTTACTACATCTTTGGGTTGTAAATAAACAAAATACTCTTTACTTATTTTTTTCCATTCTTCATCTTCTGTTAATAGTGCTGTTTGTATGCTTTTTGCATAATTAATGCTATCGGTAATGTCTTTATTTTTTTCTGAGATAATGTGACTTTGTGTTTCAACCTCCTCTTTCTGTTTTAAAATAATTTGATTGGCTTTTTTCTTGGCTTTATATTCTTTAAAGATGAATAAAGAGAGTACTAACATTATAATAAATGCAAAACTAAATCCATACGTCAGTTTCTTTTGTGCATCGGTTTTTACTTTTTCTTTCTCAATTTCTTGTAATGCAATTTCATCTTTTTTTACTTGTGCTAAAGAGTCAGTAAAATGTTGTTTTTGGAATTCAAAATTCAATTCATTTCTAAGGTCTTTCTTTTTTGATTCTTCGTTAACTAAGGAATCTCTTAATTCGATATGTTTTTTGTAGTAAATGTATGCTGCCGACTTGTTCCCTTTTTTATCGTACATTTTTGATAAGGCTAAATTTGCATCACTTTCTAATTCTTTTGCTCCAATTTTTTTTGCAATATTTAAAGCTTTTTTACTGTAAATAATTGCCTGCTTTAAATTTCCCATGTGATCGTAAACCTTTCCTATCTCGTTAAGCGTAACAGATTGTCCGTGCAGGTCTGACATCTTTTGTTTAATTTTTAATGCTTTCTCATGGAAATCTAACGCAAGTTGATATTTTTTTTGAGAAAAATAGACGCTGCCAAAATTTGAGTAGGAAATACCAACTCCTTCGGTATCGCCTATTTTTTTTGATATAGCAAATGATTGCTGGTAATTTTCTAATGCTAAAGCATACTTTTCTTGATTAAAATAAACACTACCTATATTGTTTAATAGCAAACTTTGTCCGAATTCAGACTTCATTATTACCGCATACTTATAGGCTTCTGTATAATTTGTTAATGCTTTATCTAGTACATGTTGCTCAAAATAAATATTCCCCAAATTATTCCTAATTTGAGCAATACTAAAGGTGTCTTTTCTGTTTTTGGCGAATAATAATAAATCGTAATAAATTTCAATAGCTTTAGAATAATTAGCTTGCTCGGTGTAAATTAAACCTAAGGCAGATTTTGCACTTTCTATTTGGCGTAAAGCGCTAACTTTTTCGGCATGTTTTAATGCTTTTTGCTGACTACTAATGGCTGCTTTATAATTACTAATTGTTTTATAAATAGTTCCTATACTGGTGTAAGAATCGGCAATTAGTGTATCGTTATTATTTTTTTGTGCATACTTTAAACCTAATTTAGCTAATATTAATGCTGAATCTGGATTTGATTTTACTAAAATTCTTGAAGCTTCATCATAATTATATGCTTTTACTGAATCATTTTGTGAAGTTGTTGCTACTTGATAAATTGAATCTAGCGTAGCGATATCTTGTGCTTTAACTTGAATGTTAAAGGCAATACAAAAAATTAATACTATCTGGTTTATTTTTCTCATATCCTAACTCCAATTATACACACATCGTCTATTTGCTCTAAATTTCCTTTCCATTTTTCAAAAAAGGTATTTAATTCATTTTCTTGTTCTTCCATACTTTTATCAGCATTTTCAATCAATATATTTTTGAATGGTTTATATTTTAATTTTTTTCCTTTTGGTCCTCCAAATTGATCGGCAAAACCATCAGAAAAAATATAAATCATGTCTCCTTTTTTTAATTGATATTCTTTGTTTGTGAAAGGTTCTTGGGTTTCGTAAGCACCTATGGGTTGTTTGTCTCCTTTAATTTCCACTAAACATTTTGTACTATTTTCTGTTTTTTTATAAATAAATGTGTTTTGATTGTCTAATGTTTCGGCAGGCTCAACATGACAATCACGAACAATATAAACAGGGTTATTAGCTCCTGCAAAAGTCAACATTAAGGTTTTAAAATTTATAGCACACAATGCTACATCCATTCCATCTCTAATAATGTTTTCCGAATTAGCATGTTTATTAACTGTGTTATAAACTTCTCGATTTAAAAAATCTAATGCTTCTGCTGGAGAATTTACTTTTTTTTCTTTGATGGATTGATTAAATATTTTTAGGCCTATTAAACTCATAAAAGCACCTGGTACGCCATGCCCTGTACAATCGGCTACGGCAAATAAAACAGCCCCATCTGTCTCCGACATCTTCCCCGAAGGGGAAGAACTTCCCTTCCCGAAGGGAAGGGTTAGGGATGGGCTTACCCAATAAAAATCGCCACTTACAATATCTTTGGGTTTAAATAGCACAAATGAATTGGGTAGTATTTTTTGAAACACTTTTATGGCTGGAATTAATGCGTCTTGTAAACGTTTTGCATAATTTATACTGTCCGTTATCTCTTTATTTTTTTCTTCAATTTCTTGTTTAGATTTTGCTAAAGCAAATCGTGCTATCAACTCTTTTTTGGTTAAGTTATATCGCATCTTAATTAATAAGATAGAAAATATTGCTACGGAAAATGTTAGAAATCCGCCATTAACTAAAACTTCATCTAACGAAAGTTGGCTATTAAAATAAAAGAAAATAGTATTTGCAATTAAACTTGATGCAACAATAAAAATGGAATAATAAACATGGTAAAAGACAAACATTCCTGAACCAATAAATAATGCGATGTATGCCAAAGTGTGGGTTTGTAAATGGATTGCGTCCATCATACTCCACATGTAAGCATTTTCAATAGCAATTAATAAAACAGGAATAACGCCCATAATTTGAATAGAGATTTTAAGCTTTTTGTGAAAAAGGACGGTGACTAAACAAATTAAGGAAACAACAACTCGGAAGGTTAAAAACTGCTGCCAATATTCGTGAATATTAATATAATCGGTAATAAAAAATAACAAATTAAATACAATGGCAACCCACAAAGTAATTTTATGGTACTTAAAGGCTGTTTTATCCATTTCGGATTGCCAAGATTTAACTATTTCCATTAATCTTAATTTGTTTTCTAAATTAAGAAAAATTATTTACCTCTCGGGTGAAAATCTAAAATTGCTTGTCGGAGGTATGCTCTATCTAAGTGCGTATAAATTTCGGTAGTGGTAATGGATTCGTGGCCCAACATTTCTTGCACGGCACGTAAATCTGCTCCACCTTCTACCAAATGTGTGGCAAAAGAGTGCCTAAAAGTGTGTGGACTAACTGTTTTTGTAATACCAGTTTCTTTAACCAAATTTTTAATAATGGTAAAAATCATAACGCGGGTTAATTGGTTTCCCCTTCGGTTTAAAAACAAAATATCTTCACTTTCTTTATTAATATTATCCATGTGGTTTCGCTTACTTTTTAGGTAAGTATTGATGTGTTTTATGGCAACACTACCAATTGGAGTAATGCGTTCTTTATCTCCTTTGCCAACTACACGAATAAAGCCTTCATCTAACAATAAGTTAGATAGTTTGAGGTTAATTAATTCAGAAACTCGCAAGCCACAGCTGTACAAAGTTTCTAACATTGCCTTGTTCCGTTCGCCTTCGGGTTTGCTTAAATCTATGGCATTAATTATTTCGGTAATTTCCTCTATACTCAGTACTTCGGGTAATTTTCTGCCAATTTTTGGAGAGGTTAACAATTCTGTGGGAGAGCTGTCAATAATATCTTCTATTAATAGGTATTTGTAAAATGCTTTTAATCCTGACAAAATTCGTGCTTG
>CAZVEW010000119.1:0-8074 GCA_964625955.1 uncultured Vicingus sp.
GTATGGTTTTTTGCATAAGAATCGGGGTCATCTCCTTCTGGAAAAAGAACAACACGCACATTCATTCCTTCCTGCAAAATCATATCAATCCCTCGAAAAGAGGCTTTTAATCCAGCAGCATCTCCATCATATAAAATGGTAATATTTGGGGTAAATCGTTTTATTAAGCGAATTTGTCCTTCGGTTAATGATGTGCCAGAAGAAGCAACTACGTTTTCTACACCAGACTGAAACAAGGAAATAACATCTGTGTAGCCTTCTACCAAATAACAATTATTTTGTTGTGTAATTGCTTTTTTGGCAAAGTAAATGCCGTAAAGCACTTTACTTTTATGGTAAATTTCTGATTCTGGCGAGTTTAAATATTTGGCTGTTTTGGTGTCGGTTTTTAAAATTCTTCCACCAAAGCCTAAAACTCTACCTGAAAGATTATGTATGGGAAACATCACGCGTCCTTTAAAACGGTCGAATTTTTTATCTCCTTTAACAATGGTTAATCCAGATTTATCAAGAAAACTTAAAATATGACCTTCTTTTTCTGCTGCATCGGTAAATGCACTCCATTTGTCGGGACTATAACCCAATTGGAATTTTTCGATGATGTCTTCTCTAAATCCTCTTTCTAAAAAGTAACTTAAAGCTATTGCTCTTCCTTCATCGGTGTTGTGTAATTGTTTTTTAAAATAATTTAAGGCAAAATTAGAAACGATGTATAAGCTTTCTCTTTCGTTAGCGGCAATTTTTTGTTCGTCTGTTTGTTCTTCTTCTTCAATTTCAATGTTGTACTTGTTGGCTAAAAATCGTAAGGCTTCGGGATAGTTATAATGTTCGTGTTCCATTATAAAATTTACAGCATTTCCTGCTTTTCCGCATCCGAAACATTTGTAAATTCCTTTGGCTGGCGAAACAGTAAACGAAGGTGTTTTTTCGTTATGAAAAGGGCAGTTTCCTAGAAAATTTGCTCCACGTTTTTTTAGGGGTACAAACTCACTAATTACATCTTCAATAATAGCCGTATCAAATATTTCGTCTATGGTTTGCTTTGGTATCAAGTTTAGTGTTTGGTTTTTAGTGTTTGGTTTTTAGTGTTTAGTGTTTAGTGTTTAGTGTTTAGTGTCTAGTGTTTAGTGTTTAGTGTTTAGTGTTTGGTGTTTGGTGTTTAGTGTTTGGTGTAAAATAATTTTTTCAAAAACCATCAACTGGTATTTAAAAATCTTTTTCTTTTGCTAATTTTCCTTTTTTGTTGTAGAATTTCCAATGTCCTGTTTCTTTGCCATTTTTGTAAGAGCCTTCATAAAATAATTTTCCGCTAGGATAATATACTTTTCCTAAGCCTGTTCTTAGTCCATTTATAAACTCGCCTTCACTTTGCAGTTTACCATTTTCAAAATAAGCTTTCCAAATGCCATTCATTTTTCCATTTGTTAGCTTTCCTCCCATTTTTAGTTGTCCGTTTTCATAATATTCTTTTTGTTCAACAACTACTTCTTTGCCATCAATTTTTTGTATATAATTTACTGTTTTAGGCTGTTTGTTGGGGTATGTTGCTATTACTTTCTTGTTAATAGTTGGTGGCGGATTGCATGAAAGTAGCAAGCACATGATTGTTAGCAATAAAGTTTGTTGTATCTTTTTTTGAGTTTTCATTTATTTTTTTCTTTCAATGGTATAATTTACTAAGGCTTCAAGAGCTTCGTTTGCTTCATTTTTATTAAATTCTTGGAGTATTGCTACTGCTTTGTTTTTATATTTAATCATAGCTTCTTGGGCATAATTAATTCCTCCATTTTCAATTACAAAATTAATTACTTCTTTAACTTTAGTTTTATTATTATTGTGTTTTTTTATGAGGTAAATAATGTGTGTTTTTTCTTTTTTAGATGCGTTATTTAAAGCATAAATTAAAGGTAAAGTCATTTTCTTTTCTTTAATATCTATTCCTGTTGGTTTACCTATTGTTTTACCATCGCTTCCATAATCGAATAAATCGTCTTTTATTTGAAAGGCAATTCCTGTGTATTCGCCAAACAAACGCATTTTTTCTACTACTTCTTTTTTGGTGCCAACTGAATTAGCTCCTGCGGCACAACATGAGGCAATTAGTGTAGCTGTTTTTTGCCTAATAATATCGTAATAAATATTTTCTGTAATGTCTAATTTTCTGGCTTTTTCTATTTGTAATAATTCTCCTTCGCTCATTTTTTTTACCGAATTAGACATTATTTTGAGCAAATCAAACTCCTCATTTTCTACGGCTAATAATAAGCCTTTCGATAAAAGATAATCGCCAACCAAAACGGCAATTTTATTTTTCCATAAAGCGTTGATAGAAAAAAATCCTCTCCGCATATTGGCATCATCTACCACATCATCGTGTACTAAAGTTGCAGTGTGTAACAACTCTATCATTGCTGCTGCTCGATAGGTAGAGTCGGTTGTTTTACCAAATACTTTAGCAGATAAAAAAACAAACATTGGTCGCATTTGTTTGCCTTTACGTTTAATAATGTAGTGCATTATTTTGTCTAACAACGCTACACGGCTTTTCATAGAAGCTCTAAATCTGGGTTCAAATTCTTCTATTTCTTTTAAAATAGGTTGTTTTATTAAGTCTAGTTTAGTCATAAAAAAAAGCCACAAATAATGCGGCTTAAAAGTACTTATATTTCCTATAATTTATAACTTTATTTTCATTTTATTAGCTTCCAAATCTCCAACCAATATTAAGTTTAAATCCCCAATCAAATGTGTACCAAATATTCATAGCACCTGCTGCTGCAGAGTTACTTTTTTGGGCATCATAATAATTTTGTACTTCGGAATTGGAATATTTTGTTGCTCCTGTTAAATATCTTCCAAAATTAAAGTTAGTTTCTAAAAAGAATCCTGAATTAGTTACCCACTTTTTCCCCATCTGAACTCCAAAAGCAAGTCCGTTAAATGTAAGATCGTAAGTTACAGGAACATCAACAGGATATCCAGAAGCACCTACTCCTATTGGCAAATTATCTTGTATTCCTTTCCATGTTACGGCAGCATATTTTAAGTAACCTCCAAAATAAAAGCCATCTGCACCATCTTCAGGGTTAAAATAAAAACGAAACTCTGGTGCTATTCGTAAAGAAGTAAATCTATCACCAGTACTTCCAATTCCCATAAAAGAATTTGAATAATTAATACCTATTCCTGTTCCCATTTCATCATTAATAACATACTCGTATCCCACACCATAACTTTTAAAAATTAGCCCTAAAGCACTTATTCTCACATCGCTTTGTGCTTTAAGGTTAGTATTAGCAATTAATAATAGTGCCGCAAAGGTAATTCCAAAAATTTTTCTCATGTTTTAATAAATTAATTTGTAGTTAGTATGGTTCAAATATATATAAAAAGCATTAATAAGCAAATTATTTTTTAGTAATAATTATGTTATATTTGTCAAAATCACTATTATAATATGAAATTTCGTTTAGTTTTATTTTTCTTATCAATAACATTGGTAGGTTCTGTTTTCGGGCAATTAGCCCATCAAATGAGGATAAAACCAGAAGATATTGCTACTGCGGAGGAGTTAAAAAAAGAATACCCAAAAGAAAACTTTGTTTCATTAAGCACAGTTGCCACCTACACATTTAATTATTCCATCAAAACAAAAAAAATAGAAGCTAACCTACATTATGCAGAAACTATTATGGCTTTAAAAGAAAGCAAAACATTTAAAAATGTAGTTTGGTTTGATAAAAAATCTGATATTGTTAAAATAGAAGGAAGAAATTATAAAAATAAACTTGCATATATAAGTTCCTCAAAATCAGATTATGCTTCTGCTGGCATTTTTTATGGTGATGCTAAAATGTTTAATTATAATTTCAATTTATCAACTAGAGGAGATAAAACCAAGTATTATTACAAAAAAAAATATGATGATATTAAATATTTAACCTCTGTATTTTTTCATACTCATTATCCTGTTAAAGAAAAAAAAATAATTTTTAAAATTCCAACGTGGTTAACTTTGGATTTTATTGAAGAAAACTTTAATGGTTATAATATCATAAAAACAGAAAAAATTGACGAGAAAAAGAAAGTTAATGTTGTTACCTATATTTTAAAAGACATTAAACCCGTTAAAAAAGCAAATTTTTCGGCAAGTTGGGCAAACGCTTTACCTAACCTTTTGGTTTTAGCAAAAAAATACGATTACAAAGGTAAAACCTACACGCTGTTTTCGGAAACAAAAGATTTATACAATTGGTATGCCTCGCTTGTAAAAGAGGTTGGCAATAAACCTGAAGCTTTAAAAAGTTTGGTAAATGAAATTACCGCTGGTGCTAAAACTGATGAAGAAAAAATTAAAAAAATATTTTATTGGGTGCAAGATAACATCAGGTACATTGCTTTTGAAAATGGCATTATGGGGTTTAAACCCGAAAATGCCAATAATGTTTGCAAAAATAAATATGGCGATTGTAAAGGAATGGCAAACCTAACAACACAAATGCTAAAAATGGCTGGTTTTGATGCCCGACTTACATGGATTGGAACACGTTCAATTCCTTACGACTATTCAACCCCCTCTTTGGCTGATGACAACCACATGATTTCTACACTTTTTTTTAACCATAAACGCTATTTTTTAGATGCCACAGAAACAGGAGTCGCCTTTAAAGATTACGCTTACAGAATTCAAGGTCAAGATGTTTTAATAGAAAATAAGGATACTTTTATTATAGATACCATACCCGAGTTTGATGCGAAACACAACGAAGAAAAGATAACTTTAAATTTAACCATTGATGGAGATAAGTTGGTAGGACAAGGCAAAAATGTTTATAAAGGAGAAGAAAAAACTAGCCTGTTTAGAGATATTGGCAATGTTGCTAAAGTAGATTTGAATGACAAAATAGAAAAATTTATTGCCAACCACGATAAAAATAACACCATTACTAATCTTAATATAATTAATGCTGATAATAGAGACTTGCCTATAAGTTTTAAATACGACATTGAAATTACAAACCATATCACATCAGTAGAAAACGAATCTTACATTAGTTTAGAATTAGATTTTGATTTTTACGACATCTTAGCCAAAAAAGATAGAATTATTGATATGGATTTTCAAGAAAAAATTTATAAAAATAAAACCACTATCTTAAAAATACCCACCAATTATAAAATATCTTTTTTACCCGAAGCCATCAATATTAATAACGATGAGTTTTCTTTTAACTTATCGTACAAGCTAAACGAAGCAACAAATACAATTACTTATGCCAAAATAATGGAAATAAAAAAAGGCATTATTTCTAAAGCTAATTTTGAAATTTGGAACGAAACCATTAAAAAATTAAAAAAGTTTTACTACGAACAAATAGTTATTGTTAAAAAATAAATTATTATGCTACTAAAAAAAACACTCTCATTATTACTCATTACTATTTCTTTAGGGCTTTTAGCCCAACGACCGACTAAAAACTTAGCGGACAAGAAAAAAGCCGAAAAAATTGCCGAAGCAGATTCGAAAGTTTTTGGAAACAATGACAAAGATTTTAAAATAACTTCTGCCCCTGAAAAATGGAATAACGAATCAGCAGTTATACTCTGCCAAAAATTCGATTACAGCTATGTTCGTTCTGGCATGTCTAAATTGCTATTTACATCAACCCGAAGAAGAAGAATAAAAATAAACGACAATAATGCAATAAAAGAATTCTCTGTTTTTTATTTTATGGAAAGCTCTTATTCTGATAAAAAAGAAAATGTTGGTTTTAGAATTATTAAATCTGATGGCACAATAAAAAAAGTAAACTTAAAAGATGCCGTTGAAGTTAAAGCAAATGAAGTACCCTCCTTTTACCAATCTAATTACTCCTACTACAATACCTACAAAAAAATTGCTATCCCCAACCTATCTGTAGGCGATATTATTGATTATTATTATCTTACTGAAAGTGTACGAAAACAAGATGGTATTGAATCGTTTAGTCCTTTTATTTTTAGATTAAACACAAAATATCCTATCGTTAAACAAAAATATTACTTTAATGTTGACAAAGGGTTTAAAGTGAGTTTTAGAACTTTTAATGGTGCTCCAAAAATACAACAAGGAGCAGCAGGTGTTAACAAATACGGAAAAGTAAAAGATGTAATCAAAACCTATTTATTAGAAGATGAAAACACTGAAAAATACAAAGCTGAATACTGGAAATACCCTTATACCTCTGACCCAACGATAAAATTTCAAGTTAACTTTATTCCTAAAGCCATGGTAAATAAAACTGAGCTGTTAATTACCGATGCCCCTTTGGTTGACAAACCAATAGATTTAAAGGAAATAGAAAAACGAATGCCCAAAAGAGAAGGACTCATTAGCTCAGAATATGCTGCAGTAATTGCTTATTTACGAAAATATTATAAAACAGAAACAGACCCTGTAAAAAAGGCAGAAGTAGTTTATGAGTACCTTAGGTATAAATTTTACAATAGCTTATTTTTTGGCTATTACTCTTCTTATGCCGATGAATATGAAAGAGGAGCAGAATATCCTGTAAAGGATAATGTTTTTACTAACACCATGTTAAATCTGCTTAAAAAATTAAAAATAAAAGCACAATTTGTTGTAGCCGTTAACAGACATTATGGTAATTTAAGTGATGTTTTGTTAACCCAAGAGTTAATCTCTGGTATAAAGGTTAAGGATCGCTATTTCTTTTACTTTACCAATTATACCTCTTCCGATTTTATTCCTTCTTCCATTTTGGGTAGTGAAGCCATTACCTTTGACTATGCTACAAAATATGATAAGATTCCTTATCAAAAAACAAATATTACAAGCTCTAACTATAAAAGTAACAATGTAAGTAATAAAATAGATATAACCATAAACGAAGATTTTTCTACCATAGACTTAGACTCCAAAAAAACATATAAAGGAGCAACAAAAGGGTATTTTACTCAACTAGCTCTTTATCAAGAAGATTATTTTGATAAAGATAAAAGAAAGTTTGACCCCGATTATGAAAAAAATCACAAAGAAAATATTCCTTCAACAAAAAGACTTTCTAAAAGCACACAATTTAAAATAGCTGAAAAGAAGAGAAAAGAAGAAGCTGAAAAAAAAGAAAAAAAAGAAAAAAAATACAAACAATTAAAAAAATACCACGAAGATGACTTTGAAATTGACAAATACAATAATTTTAATTTAGTTTCTGATGGCAGATTTATCGAATCTCCAACACTAATTGTGGAAGAAAATTACACTATAAAAAGCCTATTACACAAAGCAGGAAACAACTACCTATTTAGCATAGGGGAATTAATTGGTAGTCAGTTTGAACTTGAAAAAGAAGACATGGAACGAAGCAGTGATATTCATCTTCCTTTTCCTAAATCGTTTAACAATAGCATAAAAATAAAAATACCAACAGGCTACAAAGTCGAAGGACTTGATAAACTTAATTTTAATGTTGATAATGTTAGTGGAAGTTTTATTAGCACAGCGAAACAAGACGGTAATTACATTGTATTAACAACAACCAAAAATTACAAAATCCTTAACGCTAAAAAAGAAGATTGGAAAAACTTTATCGCTTTTTTAGAAGCTGCTTATAATTTCTCGCAAAAAAAAGTTATTTTAAAGAAAATTTAACAAAAAAATCACCTCTTTTTACAACTTATTTATAATGAAGAAAATATATTACCTATCCACCTGTTCAACATGCAATAGAATTATTAAAGAATTGCCATTAGATAACTCTTTTATATTTCAAGATATTAAAACCGATAAAATAACCAACAATCAAATTGAACAAATGGCACAAATGAGCGGTTCTTACGAAAGTTTATTTAGCCGAAGAGCAATAAAATATAAATCGTTAGGCTTAAAAGATAAAACGTTATCAGAAAAAGACTACAAAAACCTTATTTTAGAAGAATACACTTTTTTAAAACGACCTATAATTATTATCGAGGATAAAATTTTTGTTGGTAATGCTAAAAAAGTAGTTGAAGCTGCTAAATTGATAATTGATAATTGATAATTGATAATTGATAATTGATAATTGATAATTGA
>CAZVEW010000120.1:0-8072 GCA_964625955.1 uncultured Vicingus sp.
CAGTGACTAAAAATGGAATTTCAAGTCATATTGATTGGCGCCCTAAAGAGACTAATTACACCGATAAAGTCGTCTGCGCACATATTGGTGGCATGAGTGCGCATAAAGGGTATGATATTCTGCAAAAAGCGGTCATAGAAGCTCAGCCTAAAAACTTGGAGTTTTTAATTGTTGACCATTCCAAAGAAGGCGGCTATGAATCACATGAAACATGGGGTGATGTTCCGGTTACCTTTATCGGTCGTGCCAAGCAAAATGATATTGTCAAACTCTATCAACAGATAGATGTACTTTTTGCGCCTTCAATTTGGCCTGAGAGCTTTGGATTAGTGACGCGAGAAGCCGCAGCGTGTGGGTGTTGGGTTGTCGCGAGTCATTTGGGGGGGATTGGTGAGGATGTGGTTGAAGGTGAAAATGGGTTTGTGATAGAGCCAATGCAAGAAGCACTGGAAAGTATATTAGAGAAGTTAAGCAGTCATTCAAAGAAATTTAAGCAACTGGCAATCAATAAAAATATTGCTAAAGTGGAAGAGCAAGTGAAAGCTTTAAAGGTTTTTTTAGATGATTGATAATAAAAATACAAATTTTGATTCAGCTAAAAAATTCGTTGAGTTTGGATTAAAAGAAAAAAATAGCGGCAATAGAGAGTCTGCATCTGGTCCCGGTAGTTACATAGAAAATACTCACGAAGCATCAGATTTTATTTTCGATATAGTAAAAAAATTCAAGATCAAATCACTTTTAGATCTAGGGTGTGGTGATTGGAATTGGTTTTATTTACTAATGGAGCGAATACGAAAAGAAGATGGGTTTTCAGATTTTAGATATATGGGGTGGGATGCACACCCTGGTTTAGTAAATGAGCTTAATACTAAATTTGGTGATGATAATACATCGTTTCATTTAAGTGACATTGTTACTGAAGAATACCCAGCAGTAGGTTTAATTCTTTGCCGAGATGTTTTGTTCCATATGAAGCCAACGGTAATTAACAATGTTTTAGATAAAGTTTACCAGTCTCAAGCAAATCACTTTATTACGACAACCTATGATATATCCAAAAACTACAGTAATGAAACAATAAATATTAATAATAATATTGAGAATTGGTATTTTCATGCTATTAATTTAGATATTTCTCCTTATAATTTACTAAAATATAAAAAAGCGTTGGTAGAAGAAAGAAATTGTAAACATAAAGAATATAATCGCTACAGTGTTATGTATAAAATAAGTCAAGGGAGATGCAAGGATGATTGAAAATCTATTTTTAAGTGTTGGTGCAATGAAAGCGGGTACAACGTGGTTGTATGAACAACTCAAAGACCATCCAGGTATTTACTTTACGCCTGAAAAAGAAATACATTATTTTGCAAATAAAGTAGGCATAGAAAATCAGTTAAATCACAGGAAAAGAATTATAAAACTTAAGGAGACCATGGAGCGGTGTGCTAAGGGAAACCCAAAGTTTATTTCAGAAAATTTAGATGATATTTATTGGTATGCGAATTATGCACGTCAAAAAGAGATAGATAATGAATGGTATGAGAGCTTATTCTCTCTCAACACAGAAAATAAATTTTGTGCTGATTTTTCTAATTTATATTGTCAAATGGATAAAAATGGATGGGGAAATGTAAGGAAAACAGCTAAAAATATAAAGGTCATTTATACATTAAGGGATCCATTAGAACGCCTTTGGTCACACTATAAGTTTCATATGAAGTGGGTTAATAGAGAAGATGAGGCATTAGAAGTTGGGTTCGAGCATTTTAAAAATTTACTGGATCAACATTTTTTCTGGGTTAATGCTGAGTATGCAAATAATTATAAATTGTTAAAGCAGTCATTAAAAGATGAAGAGCTAATGATTTTGTACTTTGAAGATTTTAGAGAAGATCCTGTGAAAATGCTTTTAGAGGTACAGGAATTTTTAGGTTTAGAGAAAATAGTCCCCGATGCTAAAAAACTAGGAAAAAAAGTAAATAAGACTAAAGAGTTTGATATTCCTGAAGAATGGATGGAATATATGAAAGGAAAGATTTCAGGGGAAATAGAAGAGCTTAAAAAAAATGGGATTTGGCATAAACAATGGGTGTAAACCCCGTCCATATTGAAACTCGTAGTTTATGAGCTAAGTTATTTTTTGCTTTTTATGAGTTTAAAATTAGCTTCAATACCATTAATTTTAAAGATTTTCAAATATAAAATTAACACAAATAGCATCAATAAAAAACTACGTATTTGAAAGTGGGCGGGGTTTAAAAGAAACTAAAGCTAGCTACCCAATTTCTAGCGATAACATAATGACTCCTTTAGATTTGACTAATGAATTATTCATTATGTAGAAATAGGCGTATCATCCTAGTTCATGTAATACTGAGGCGTCCTGTAACGCCTCAATTTGTAGGGATTTGTCAGTATATAAAGTTTATATATTATTCAGAATTACTATTAATTTTTTACAACATAAACAATAGGTTACGGAATTACGCGATTTACAGAAAACTGATGGTAAAGAATTAACCCATTGATTTTAAATATATTTTTAGGCCTGAGTAGTTACAATTTTTTTTAATGAGGTATTAAAATATGCAGAGATGCGCTATTATCCAGCACGAATCAGTTCATGAAGCAGTTATCCCAACCTTTATTTATTGTTTAAATAAAGCGGATATTTCAGTTGATGTATACTTAAACGAAAATATAAAGCTTAAATTTGGGGATATTTTCGAAAACTTTACTTACGATAATTGCGCTATACATTATGTCAAGTTAGATGGAAGAAAAGATTGGGAGTTATTAGCCGATGCTGTATTAGTAAAGGAGCCCGACTTCGTAATAGCTAATACTTTTCAAAGGCGGGGAGTCATGGATTGGACTATTTCACTTGGGATACCCATATTAGCGGTTGTTCATAATATTGCGAGGTTCATTGAAAACAAAAATGATATTGACTTAAGTTTGGTTTTTCAATTTATTACGCTTGCTGAACATGTTAAAAAGAATTTAATTAAGAGTTGTGCCGAAATTGGAGAGGGTGATGTTGATTATATTAATCCTGTTATTTGGCCGGTAAAGAATGTTGAAGTTTTAAATGAATCGGAATTAAGAATAATTGCTGTACCTGGAGGTGTTAATTTTCAGGATAGGGATTATGGTGAATTAGTAAAGTATTTTGTTTCAAATCCTGGCAGTAAATTAAAAATATTTATCATCGGAGGGGGCAAAGATAGAGATAAATTAATTAAGTGGGTTCATGACTGCGGGGTTCAGAATAATTTTGAATTTACTCCATTGGATGATTCGGGGTTTGTTCCGTACTCTAGCTTTATAAAGGCACTTAATAAATGCTCTTTTGTTGACGGACTAATTCCGGATACTACTTCTTATCGGACTGAAAGAATTACTTCGGCAGTGTCTACCGCCATAGGGTTTTGTAAACCGATCTATCAAAATTCAGTTGACTTTAAGTGTTACGGAGTTGTTTCATTGGATCATCATATTAGTAGAGTTGATTTTTTGAAATTTGTTGAAGGGGTTACTTTAAGTGAGTATAAATACCAGAAAGAGGTGTTTTCCACCAATCTTACAACTAGTAAACATCTTGCCTGTAATGTAATAAAGAACTTGAGTAAAGGCAGTATTGTACTGTCTTCGCGTTCAGACGGTTTAACTGAGCGTATTAATTCTATATTTAACGGAAAACTACTAGCTAACAAACATGATCTTGCATTTAGATATTGCTGGCCTAGGCTACCTTGGGTGGATAATGATAATATCATAAAGGCCACAGTTCCTGATTTTATAAACTCAAAATTCATTGATGATTATTTTCTACCGCTTGAATATGTGCAAGAACATGCTCCTGAATCCTTAGTTGTTGCTGGGAAAAAAAGGAAATTGATAACACATTTAAATGTTGTGGGTGATTTCAAATATTCGAAGTATAAATACTTGTCTCCGGTACATAGATGTAGTTCTGAATCTATCGGAAAACTTACTAATCAACGATTCGAATTTATCAAAAGTTTCTTTTCCGTTAATTTTTTAGATAAAGTTGAGTTTTTTAAGACGAATCTTAGTTTTGATATTTCTAGTTGTACTGCCATTCATTATCGTGGTGGAGATGTTATATATGGAAAATTTAGATACGGAAATCACGTTATTGAGAAGTCATTGTCCTTGCCTGTAATTGAAGCTATGATCAATAGTTCCTGTAGTGATTTTATTCTTTTTGGTACCCCTATTGGTGAGACTCTTAATGACTTGAAATATTTGGATGATAAGTATTCTAGAGTTTTACTTGCTATGGATCTAATTCCAATATCAGATTGTCAGTCGGAAAATGTACTTTTAGAGTGCTTTTTAATGAGTTATTGTCACAACGTTATTTGTGCAAGTTCCTCTGGAGTAACACAATTAGCAGCACTGTTAAGCGAAAAAAAGTTAATTGTAAATACACCTTCATTGAGTGAACAATATGTGTTATTAAATGATATTGTAAATAAGGGTCTACCTAAAAATTATAGTAATTTACAGAATGCATTTATTTATTTTAATCTTTTTGTTTTCAGCGTGTTAAACAGGAGTCATAGTAAAGAGTACCTTCTTAAAATACTCAAATATGGATATGAAGCTGATAATGAAAATGTAGCCTTTCTTCTTATTATGAATATTATGTCAGTAGACGATGAATGCGATCTGTATATTAAAGATAGTTTAATGGCATTCGATAAAAAGTTTATTGAGCATATAAAAAGTAATCTTTTATCTTTAAACTATATTAAATTTTTAAAATTAGGAAATTAAAATGCATAAAAATAAAGTAGCTCTTATTACTGGTGTAACAGGTCAAGATGGTTCATATCTTGCCGAATTATTGTTAGAAAAGGGTTATGAAGTACATGGGATTAAACGACGAGCTTCATTGTTTAACACTCAGAGGGTGGATCACATATATCAGGATTGCCACCAAACAAATCAAAAATTTTTCTTACATTATGGTGATTTAACCGATTCTTCAAATTTAACTCGTATTTTAAAAGATGTTCAGCCTGATGAAGTTTATAATTTAGCTGCTCAATCTCATGTTGCCGTTTCTTTTGAATGTCCTGAATATACTGCAGATGTTGATGCAATGGGTACCTTACGATTACTTGAAGCGATTCGTTTTTTAGGCTTAGAGAAAAAAACTAAATTCTATCAGGCATCTACTTCTGAATTATATGGTGAAGTACAAGAAATTCCACAGAGTGAAACTACACCGTTTCATCCTCGTTCGCCTTACGCGGTGGCTAAAATGTATGCTTACTGGATAGTGGTTAACTATCGCGAGTCTTATGGAATGTATGCCTGTAATGGTATTTTATTTAACCATGAATCTCCACGTCGCGGCGAGACCTTTGTAACTCGTAAGATCACCCGTGCCATTGCTAATATTTCACAAGGCTTAGAGCCCTGTTTGTATCTTGGTAATATGGATGCGTTACGTGACTGGGGGCATGCTAAAGACTATGTGCGTATGCAGTGGATGATGTTACAGCAAGATAAGGCGGATGATTTTGTTATTGCGACTGGTAAACAAATCTCCGTACGTGAATTTGTGCGTATATCTGCAGCTGAAGTTGGTATTACACTTGAGTTTTCTGGTGTGGGAATAGATGAAATTGCTACTGTTGTTGCTGTCGAAGGTGAAAATGCACAATGTGTAAATGTTGGTGATGTTATTGTTAAGGTTGACACACGTTACTTCCGTCCAGCAGAGGTGGAAACATTGTTAGGTGATCCAAGTAAAGCAAAGTTGAAGTTAGGTTGGGTGCCAGAAATCACTGCGGAAGAAATGTGTGCTGAAATGGTCGCACATGATTTAACAAAAGCTAGACAGCATGCTTTATTAAAAGAGCATGGTCATGAATTACCTATCACTGTTGAGTAGAAGCTATGAAAATATTACTGACTGGTGGCAGTGGCATGGTTGGTCAAAATGTTCTTGAGATTGCTGTTAAGAACCAACATGACTTTTTATCACCAAGCAGTTCGGAGTTGGATTTACTAGATGCTAACGCTATTCGTCAATATTTGACAATTCATCAGCCTGAGATGATTATTCACGCTGCTGGTATTGTTGGTGGTATTCAAGCGAATATAAAACAACCTGTTAAATTTTATATAGAAAACACTCAAATTGGGTTAAATATTCTAACTGCAGCTACTGATTGCAACATAAAAAAGTTTTTAAATTTTAGTAGCTCTAGTATATATCCCAATAATGCGATTAATCCATTAGTGGAAGAGTTGATTTTAAAAGGCGAGTTAGATCCACTGACTGAAGGCTATGCACTAGCAAAACTATCCATTACTCGTTTGTGTGAATATATATGCAGAGAAGAATCTAGTTTATTATACAAATCAGTTATTCCTTGCAACCTATATGGAAGGTTTGATAGTTTTGACCCTGAATTTTCGCATATGATACCGTCGGTTATTAAACGTATACATGATGCTTATATTAATAACTTACCTGAAATTGAGGTATGGGGAGATGGAAGTGTTCGTAGAGAACTAATGTATGGCGAAGACTTAGCTGAATTCGTTTTTTATGCCATAGATAATTTTGAAAAAATGCCACAAAATCTAAATGTTGGTTTAGGAACTGATTATACTATGAACGATTATTATCAAGCTGTTGCTAATGTTATTGGTTACAGTGGTCAATTTAAGCATGATTTAAGTAAGCCTGTAGGTATGAAGCAAAAGCTTATAGACGATACAAAACTTAAAAAATTTGGTTGGCATCATAAGGTATCTTTGGAAGATGGAATTAAAAAAACATATAAATATTATTTACAGGAGATAGTTAATGGCAAATAGTTATTCGCTAGCAACATCAACATGGGACCATAAAGAGCTGGAAGCAATTCAATCAGTAATTGATAAAGATATTTTTACGATGGGAGATAGCGTTAAGCAGTTTGAAGAAGACTTTGCAATATTTCTGAATAAAAAATATTGTGTCATGGTTAGTTCAGGTTCTACTGCAAACTTAATAGCGACAGCAGCTCTTTTTTATACTAAAAACCCAATGCTTAAACGCGGAGATGAAGTCATTGTTCCTGCTGTTTCGTGGTCAACAACTTACTTTCCTCTTCAACAATATGGATTGAAGCTAAAATTTGTAGATATAGATAGTGAAACACTCAATTATGATTTAGAAGCCTTAGAACCTGCTGTTACAGATAAAACTAAAATGATAATGGTTGTGAATTTGCTTGGAAACCCTAATGACTTTGATAAGATAAATCAGATAATAAAAGATAAAGATATATTTATACTAGAAGATAATTGTGAATCAATGGGTGCTGAATATAAAGGTAAGCAAGCAGGTACTTTTGGCATTATGGGAACCTTTTCAACATTTTTTTCTCACCATATGGCAACCATGGAGGGGGGATTTGTAACGACTGATGATGAAGAGCTTTATCATATTTTGCTTTCTATGAGAGCGCATGGATGGACTAGAAACTTACCAAAAGAAAACAGAGTTTCAAATAAAAGCAATGACTGGTTTGAAGAATCATTTAGATTTGTTCTTCCTGGGTATAATGTAAGACCTGTAGAAATGAGTGGAGCTATTGGTATTGAGCAGCTTAAAAAGCTACCATCATTTTTAGAGCAAAGAAGAAAAAATGCAAAACTGTTTGTAAAATTATTTAAAGATCATAAAGACTTTATGCTTCAAAAAGATGTGGACAACAGTTCTTGGTTTGGTTTTTCACTCATAATAAAACCAGAATCTAATCTAAATAGAAAAGGTGTGATAGAAAAACTACAAAAAAATAAGATTGATTGTAGACCTATTGTTACAGGGAACTTTACTAGAAATGATGTTATGAAGTTTTTTGACTATGAAATACATAAAGAACTTAAAAATGCTGATTATCTACATGACAATGGTTTATTTATTGGTAATTCTCAAGTTGATCTGACACAAGAAATTAAATTTTTAAAAGAAGTTTTGTGAAAATAGGGGACAGACCTCAATTAATCTATGTTAGACTGGTTGTTTTTAA
>CAZVEW010000121.1:0-8027 GCA_964625955.1 uncultured Vicingus sp.
AAAGGAAAATAGAAATGATTTATATCGGGTGTTTTGATGTTAAATTGGTATAAGAATGCAATCAGGAAATAAATCTGCTAATTATTCTTAATTTCGCAGTTCAAAATTACGATTAAATCTTAAGGTCATGAAAATAAAAAAATCGAACAAAATAAGCGAAAAAGACAATGTAGTTTTTTTAATTAATGCAGAAAAACAATTGGATAAAGCCTGTTTTGCTAAAAGCGAGTTAGCTTACATCAAAAAATGTTTAAAAGCAGAAATGAAACAAATTCACATCAATCAATACGAAAAAAATATTTTTGTTGTTTTTGTAGAAAATAAAGGCGAAAAATACAAAGTTGATGAAAAATGCAGAATTGCTGCCAGCAAATTGGTAGATACACTTAATCAAAAAAAAGTTACCGATATTGTACTCACTTCTACAACAGAAAATTTACTTGCTTTTGCCGAGGGAATGGTGTTGGCTAACTATCAATTTTTAAAATATTATACCGATAAAAAAGTAAATACTTTAAAATCTATTGCCATTGTTGGCGATGTAAAAGCCAACGAAATTACCGAGCTTAACGAGGTGCTTACCGCTACCCACATTGCTAAAGATTTGGTAAACGAGCCAGTATCTTATTTAAATGCTGTTCAATATGGAAAAGACATTAAAAAGCTAGGGAAAGAAGCTGGTTTTAAAGTGGAAGTACTAAACAAAGCAAAAATTGAAGCCTTAAAAATGGGTGGTTTACTAGCTGTAAATCAAGGCAGTGTAACACCACCAACATTCTCTATTTTAGAGTGGAAACCCAAAAATGCCAAAAACAAAAAACCCATTGTTTTGGTAGGAAAAGGAGTAGTTTACGATACTGGAGGTTTGAGCTTAAAACCTACACCAAATTCTATGGATTTAATGAAGTGCGACATGGGTGGTTCGGCCGCTGTGATTGGTGGATTGTATGCCATTGCAAAAAACAAATTACCTGTTTATGTAATTGGGTTAATTCCTGCAACAGATAATAGACCAGGAGGAAATGCTTATGCTCCCGGTGATGTAATTACCATGCACAACAAAACAACAGTTGAAGTTTTAAATACCGATGCCGAAGGCAGAATGGTTTTAGCAGATGCTTTAAGTTATGCTGATAAATATAAACCTGAATTGGTAATTGATATTGCAACCCTAACTGGTGCAGCAGTTGCTGCCATTGGTCATTATGGGATGGTAGGAATGGGAAATGCAGATGAAAAAACGTTTAAAAAGTTACAAAAATCGGGAGAAACAGTTTACGAAAGAGTGGTTGAATTTCCTTTTTGGGAGGAATATGACGAGCAACTGAAATCAACTATAGCTGATTTAAAAAATATTGGTAAAGGAGCAGGAACAATTACCGCAGGCAAATTTTTAGCACATTTTACCGATTATCCTTACATTCATTTAGATATTGCTGGACCAGCTTTTATCAATAAAAAAATTAATTATCTATCTAACGGAGCAACAGGGGTTGGGGTGCGTTTGTTTTATGATTTTTTAAAGAATTATTAAAAGAGGTTATAAGGTTAGGGGGTTAGGAGTTTATAAGTTTAGGAGTTTATAAGGTTAAAAATTAATATCATGAAAATTTATTCTTTCGAAAAATTATTGGTTTGGCAACAAGCCAGAGTTCTTACTAAAGAAATATATCTTATTACAAAAAACTTTCCTGATGAAGAAAAATTTGGATTAACAAGTCAGCTAAGAAGGGCTTCTGTTTCTATTTGTTCTAATATAGCAGAGGGAAGTTCTAGGAATTCATATAAAGATAAAGCAAGATTTACTGAAATTGCATATGGAAGCCTTATGGAGGTGTTAAATCAATTAATTTTATCTTTAGATTTAAACTTCTTATCACAAGAAAAATATGAAAAATCAAGGTTATCAATCGAAGAAATAAGCAACATGCTTAATGGCTTAAGAAAAAGCCAACTTAACAACATTAACAAATAACCCCATAACCTTTTAAACAAATAAACTTTAAATGAAAAAATTAAAAATAGGAATAAGTATTGGCGATTTTAATGGTATTGGCTTAGAAGTAATTATTAAAACTTTTGCAGATAGCAGAATGTTAGATTTTTGTACCCCCATCATTTATGGGTCATTTAAACTACTGTCAAATTACCGAAAATCATTAACCATTAGCGATTTTAGTTTCAATAAAGTTCAATCGGTTGAAGAAATTAATCCCAATAAGGTAAATATAATAAATTGTTGGGATAATGATGTAGAAATTACTTTTGGAGCATCTACTGAAGAAGCAGGAAAACATGCACTTACCTCCTTAGAATTTGTCGCTAACGATTTGTTAAACAACAAAATAGAAGCATTAGTTACAGCCCCTATTAATAAAAATAATATTCAATCAAACGAATTTAATTTTGCTGGTCATACCGAATATTTAACCGAAAAATTTGAAGGAGAATCTTTAATGTTTATGGTAAGCGAAAACCTAAAAATAGGTGTTGCTACCAACCATATTCCTATCAATAAAGTAGCAAGCACACTTACTGCTAATACCATATTTTCTAAACTTAAAATTTTAAATAAATCACTTATTCAAGATTTTATGATAACAAATCCACGCATTGCCGTGTTGGGCTTAAACCCCCATGCAGGAGATAACGGTTTGTTAGGCACAGAAGAAGAACAATTGATTATACCAGCCATTAATAATGCAAAAAGTGTTGGTGTTAATGCTTTTGGACCTTATGCTGCCGATGGATTTTTTGGTTCAGGGAATTACAAAAAATTCGATGCAATTTTAGCCATGTATCACGATCAAGGATTAATTCCTTTTAAATCGCTCTCGTTTGGCGAAGGAATTAATTATACCGCAGGATTAAATGTTATTAGAACATCACCAGACCATGGTGTTGCCTATGATATTGCAGGAAAAAACAAAGCTTCGGTAGGCTCTTTTAGGTCGGCTATTTATTTGGTGTGCGATATACATAAAAATAGAAAGTTAAGTGCCAAGTTAAACGAGAATGTTTTAAAAGTTAAAA
The DNA here is from genome assembly GCA_964625955.1 of uncultured Vicingus sp. Classification (GTDB taxonomy): domain Bacteria; phylum Bacteroidota; class Bacteroidia; order Flavobacteriales_E; family Vicingaceae. The sequence continues at coordinate 3,034 of CAZVEW010000121.1, forward strand.
GATAAGGTTCTTTTCTTTTTTACTAAAAAAACAATTTTTTTTTGTCTATTAAGTTTTATTCTTTTGGATTAACAAATTATAAAATTAGAAGACGCCTAATAATTCAATTAAAAAACAAAGGCAACCTAAAATACTAACGAACGTCTAAAGATAAATAATGGATCTTAAAGATCAGAATAATTTAGATAGCATTGTCAAAAAATGTGTGAAGGGAAACCGACAAGCACAACAGGAGTTGTATAAAAGATATTATGGCACAATGATGGGAATATGTTATCGTTATTCTAACAATGCAGAAGATGCAAAAGATTTATTACAAGATGGATTTGTGAAAGTATTTAGTAATTTAAAAAATTATAACTTTAAAGGTTCTTTAGAAGGTTGGATTAGAAGGATAATGGTTAATACAGCAATTGACTTTTATAGAAAAAATAAAAATGTTTTTTTTGTAGATGATGAGAGTGGCTATATTTTAGAAACTTCAAAAGTAGAAAGTGCTTCAAGCATTTATAGTCAGTTTGGTGTTGAAGAAATTATGGTTGCCATACAATCGTTAACACCTGCTTATAAAGCTGTATTTAATTTGTATGCCATAGAAGGATATCAACACAAAGAAATTGCCGAGAAATTAAACATAAGTGAAGGAACTTCTAAATCAAACCTTTCAAAGGCAAAAAGAAATTTAAAAATTTTGCTTAGTAAAGACAAGCATTAAATAGTAAAATGACCGATTTTAACGACATATTAAAACAAAAAATAGAACAATTTAAAGTTCCTTACAACGAAGCTCATTGGGCAGAAATGGAAGAAAAATTAAATGCTATTTCCCGTATAAAAACCATAAAACGAAATATTTTTATTGCTGCAGGTATAATTACAGTATTAAGTATCTCGAATTATATTTATTTCCACCACAATAATAGCACTCCAGTGATTGCATCACACAATAATTTAAACACTACAACAAAAAACTATTTTAAAACAAATGATAGCCAAGTTATACCTAAAAATAACTTAAAGCAACACAACACACCGCATAACACAATTGATAAGAACAAAGAAACAATAACAGATAACTTACCAAAAGTACCAACAAACAACAACCCTTTAAATAATGCTAATAACACAACCGATTCTTCGGTAACAACAAAAAAACCAATAAACCCCCAATCACTTACAAACAAAAAACCTACTACCGAGTTTATTATTTATAACGGAAATGTATGTTTGGGCGATGCTGTAAGCTTCGAAGCCATTGAAAATTCTTTATCCGTTTCCTATTTATGGGATTTTGGTGATGGGAATACTTCAACAAACCAAAAACCAAACCATAACTATCAAGAAAGTGGTGTTTTTGATGTTACATTAAAGATAATTAACAAAAATACCAAAGAAGAATTTACTAATACCAAAAAAAATGCGATAAACATTTACCCAAAACCACTTGCAAATTTTGAATGGGAAGAAACAGCTTTAAAACATGATGGAAATAAACTGAAATATCCTTATGTAATGTTTAAAATTAAAACAGATAAAAAAAGTGATTATAATTGGCATTTTAGTAATGGTATTATCTCCAAAATAAAAAAACCAGAAATTTTATTTAATACTAAAGGGAAATATACCGCAACACTTAACGTTAAAAACACTTTTGGATGCACAAACACAACATCAAAAATTATTAAAGTAGCACAAAGCTTTATTTTAAATGATTATACCCCAACAGGGTTTTTTCCAAATAATCCTATAAAGAATAATACATTTATTCCTAAAGCACTACTAGTAATGGATGTTCCATTTAAAATGATTATTACTAATAAATTGGGCGATGTTGTTTTCCAAACAACAGATAAAAATGAACCATGGAATGGTAAATTAAATAATAAAGGCGCTGTTTTAGCCACAGATGTATATTTTTGGCGTGTTACAACCATAGACATTAAAGGAATATCTCACCTACATGCAGGAACAATAACTTTAGCTAAATGATAAAATTTAAATAAATTTGGAATCATGAAAAATACCTTGTTTTTTTTGTTCGTTTGTTCATCATTATTTTCTTACAGCCAATCTTTAAATAAAACGCCATATTATTCAGCCAATGGCGTAACTATCAATGTTACTTCTACAAATTGCATTAACCAAAAAGAAGGCACTGCAATACAGTATTTATATATTGAAATAAATAACCTAACTGCTTCAAAAATTAAACTCTCGTTTAAAAAAGAAGTTTGGTATAACAATGTTTGTCAAAACTGCAATAATAACGATGTTGAATTTAACACAACAATAATTATTCCTGCTAAAAGTAAAGTTGTTGGAAATTGCGATGATAAAGATACTTCTCTCAGAATTTTTTCTAAAATGTTAAATCTTGATGGCGTAAGAAAGCTAACAAAATATGAATTAAAAAATATAAAAATTGAAAGCATTAAGTAAATTTTTAGGTATTGCTTTAATCCTTCTTGCATTTAATGGATTCTCCCAATGCACATTAAATCTTTTTTCTACTCCAGACTCTGTTGTTTGTGGTAATTGTGTAACATTAAGTGCTTTTGGTAGTATGAATGGAAATGTTGCTTTCCAAGAAGATTTTAATAGTGGATCACCTGTTGGGTGGCAGTTTACGCAAACAACAACAATTGCTAACAATACTTGTGGCGTTCCTTCTCCTGATGGCACTCCTTTTATGTGGATGGGAAATGCCTCTGTTAACCCAAGAAATATGACTACTGTTCCGTTTAATTTAACTTTAGGGGGCACTATCTGTTTTGAAATGCGATATGCTATTCAAGGTGATGCTAGCCCTTGCGAAGGACCAGATTTACCTGATGAAGGCGTTTTTTTACAATATTCTAACGATGGAGGTGTTACTTGGATAACAATAAATTATTGGGATCCAAACGGAGGGAACGACCCTTATTTAACCACTTGGCATCAATATTGTGCTGCTATACCAGCTGGAGCTATGACTCCAAGCACAATGATTCAATGGCATCAAAATGCTGTAAGTGGTGCTGATTATGATCACTGGGGAATTGATAATGTTATCATAACATTAAATGATCCTAACGCAGTAATTACATGGTTACACGATGGCTATTCATACCCCACAGGCTCTAGCGGAGGAGATGACCCTACTCAAGTATGTTTAAGAAACGACAGCACATTTACCGCTCAAATCACTAATGGTACTAACACTTGTACGCAAACCATTACTATTGGTGTTAAAAGCCCTGTAGTAGTAGTTTCTGCTTTGCCAGATACCACCCTTTGCCCTGGACAATGTGCACAATTAACAGGCATTGCCAAGGTTGTGGTAAGCCCTGCCTCCACGCCTACTTTTTCTAATGCAGAAATTGGATTAATTTTTGGAAATCCAGCTTTACCTTGTACAAGTTTTGGAGGATGTACCTGTGCTGACGGTTCTACTGCAAGCTTTGGACAGAACTGTGCTGGAAGTTTTGATGCAAATATGGACATTAATGTTCAAGGGTTAAATAATACCACACTTAGTGCAACTTCCATCACAAGTGTATGCATAAGTAATTACGCTATAATTGCAGGATCTTGTACGGGTTTAAGTTTAGCTGATGTAGAAATAGTGCTAATCTCACCAGGTGGTTCTACTGTAATTTTAGCTCCTAGGGGAACTTTAACTGGCACATCAATTAGTAATATGTGTTTCCAATTAGGAGCAACTAATTATTCTACATCTACCTCTCCATACACTGGTACTTTTGCTCCTGCTAATTCATGGACATCTTTAAATGGAACCCCTTCTAATGGTGTTTGGCGACTAGAATTAAGGGGTGCAAACTCTGCTCTTTGTATGCCAACGGGTAGTATTGACGGATGGTCTATTTCTTTCGATGATCCAGAAATTAATTATCTTGCAACATATAATTGGTCTCCGACTACTAATATGACTAATGCTACAACATTAACACCTACCGTTTGCCCATCTGCAACACAAACCTATACTTTACAAGCTACAGATGCTAATAATTGTGTTACCGTAAGTGATCCTGTTACCGTTACCGTTTCCCCTTGTGTAAATTGTGCTATTTCTGCCTTAACAGCAGTACCAGGGGCTTGTGTTCCTTCCTCAAATAACTATACTGTAACGGGACAAATAACTTTTAACAATGCTCCAACAAGTGGAACTTTAACCGTAACCGATTGTCATGGAGGCACACAAATATTCAATGCTCCTTTTACAAGTCCGCAAACCTATAGCATTACAGGAAATACATCAGATGGAAATGCTTGTAACGTAACAGCAGTTTTTTCTGCTGATACTACCTGTACGTTAACTACAAATTATACTGCCCCAGCGACTTGTTCTGTTGTATGCTCAATAAGTTCATTAACAGCAACCCCTGGTGCATGTCAATCCTCGACTAACACCTATGATTTAAGCGGTTCCATTACTTTTAGTAATGCACCAACAACGGGAACTTTGACTGTAACTGAATGCAATGGAAGCACACAAACTTTTAACGCTCCTTTTACAAGTCCACAGGTTTATAACATAACAGGTCTCATTTCTGATGGATTAGCCTGTAGTGTAACTGCTGTTTTTTCTGCTGATGCTAGCTGTTCTTTAACAACTAATTTTAGTGCCCCAGCTTCCTGCGTTATCTCAAGCTGTTTTTTTAATACTATTTCTGATTCTATAGGAATTTGTAGCGGAACAACCAATTTATTTCCTCGTCATGGTGAAGTAACATTTACAAATCCGCCAACAACAGGTTTATTAATATTTACCGATTGCCAAGGCATAGCAGACACATTATACCCTCCTTTTGTTTCTCCAGCAAACTATTACATGGAGCCGCACGCAGATAGTTCCGTTAGTTGCAATGTAACAGCAGTTTTTACAGCAGATCCATCTTGTACTATTTCTGTCCCTAACAATTACCCTCCAGCTTGCGGCTGCACCGCCTACGTAGGCACCTTTTCTGCCAACATAACACCTAATGTAGGACAAA
>CAZVEW010000122.1:0-8020 GCA_964625955.1 uncultured Vicingus sp.
TTGAATTGAAAAAATGAAAATAGAACCTAAAAAGAGAAATAGGTAATTATGCAACAGTCTTTTTTAAGTTAACATTAAGTTAATACCACTTAACAGACAGATAACACAATCATAAAATAAAATTCACCAAAAACCAAAAACATTCCTGTTCCTTTGCATAGAATTAAAAACTATGAAAATGAAAACAATTGTATTAATAATATCTTTATTTTGCGTTACGATAGCTTTTGCAAACAACAACAATGATAAGCAACTTAAAAAAATATCAATAACAGGAAAAGTTCTTGATAATACCGAAAGCTTAGCTGGTGTTAAAGTAATACTAGATAACAAAGAAATTGTTGTTTACACTGATTTTGAAGGAAATTTTAGCATAGATAATATACTAGAAGGAGAACACACACTTTCTTTTAGTTTGATTACTTATGATAGCAAAGAAATTACCTTTAACCCTATCAAAAACAACGATATAAGCATTAGTTTAAAAGAAAAATAACAAAAATATTTTTATGAAACTATAAGAGCCCCTGTAACCGCAGGGGATTTTTTTTGAAATAAAACACCTAAAAAGTCAATTTAATCTTAATTTTACTGTAACTACAATCTTTATAAAATGAATCTGAAACTATTTTTTGTTGCAACAACAATACTTTTCTCTATTTCTTTATTTGGACAAAAAATAATGAAAAAAGATGGTGTTTATCTTAATGAAAATGGAGAAAAATATTCTGGTGTTTATCTCTCCTATTTCGAAAATGGAAACAAAAAAGCTGTTTACACCATAAAAAGAGGTAAAGAAGATGGTAGCGTAGAGTTTTACTACCCCACTAGCGAAATAATGGAACAAGGCTTTTTTAATGACGGCAATAAAGATGGTAAATGGGTGCGTTGGTCAAACAATGGCAACAAATTAGCTGAGGCCAATTACAAAAATGGTAAAAAAGATGGTAAATGGATTATTTGGGATGAAAGAGGCATTAAACGATATGAAATGTACTATAAAAATGGTAAAAAAACAGGTGTTTGGTTAATTTGGGACGAAAAAGGTCAGATTTCTAACAAAAAGGAATATTAACCCCCACCCTTATTTATTCCCTTATCACGCCCTATTCCTATAAACAACGAGTAACACTTGTTATGTTTGTGTAAAAAAACACTTCTTTTTCATAATAAACCCTTAACGTTAAATTAACCCATAAAAAAAGGGTCTATCCTAATTTTAAGGCATATATGATTCCTAGAATTAACATATTTAGCAGCAACTTATTAGCACTAAAAACAACCATAGATCTCTTTAAAAACGAAGGCTATAATGTTGACACATTTTCTTCTGTAAACGAAAAAACCATTAACAGCATTTATAAAGAACATCCAGACATCATTCTTTTAGACATAGATATTAATAACTCTGACGGAATAGAATTTTGTCATCAATTAAAAAATGAAAATATATTAAATTCTTTCATTGTGTTATATTCTCATCATAAAGAAGATTATATACAAATAGAAGCATTTAAAGCTGGTGCTGACGATTATATTGTGAAACCCATAAGCGAAGAAATTCTATTAAAAAAAATTGCCGCTTTATTAAGTAGAAAAAAACTAAACCCTAAAAATAATAAACCACAAATTATTTCATACAATAATTTGAAAATTGATAGAGAAAGTTATTTGATTTTTAAAGATGGCTGCGTGTTTTCTTTACCCCGAAAACAGTTTGAAATGTTGTACCTACTAATTGATTCTCCTCAAAAAGTTTTTTCTAGAGAAGAAATTTTTGAAAAAGTTTGGAAGGATAACAACTGTTTAAATAGCAGAATTATTGATGTTCATATTAGAAAAATAAGAGAAAAAATAGGTGCAAATATTATTAACACTATTAAAGGCGTAGGATATCAATTAACAAATAATCTCACTGCTTAGCAGAAGCCCACTCAATCTTTCTTAACCAACTAAATATTTAATTCCTAAATTAAACGTAATCCCTTCTTTGTAAGAATTAAAAATGTAATCTATACTTTGGTAGTTATATGTCTTTTTTACGATAGGATTTAAAATATTATTGACTTTAAAGTTCATTTTAAAATGTTTCCCTAACTTTTTATTAACATTAAAATCTAATTGATTTATAGGTTTGGCAAATACATTTGGTGTAGCACCCAACACAACTAAAGCAATTTTTGAGCCTGAAACATTATAACTTAAATTGGCAGAAAACCCTAAACCATCATTTTTATAACCAAAAAATACATTTAAAATATATGGCGATTGACCAAACATTTGGCGGGTACTGCTAGCCGATGGGTCGCTAGCTCTTATTGCTTGCAACTCTTGAGGGTCAATATTAACTTCTGAATAAACGTAAGAAAAATTCCCACCTAATGAAAAAGAATTAAGTGAATCAGAAATAAAATTTAAATCCTTTTTTATTTCTAATTCTACACCATAAATTGTTGCTTTATCAATATTTCGCCAAGTCAATTCATTGTTTTGTGCTTTTGTATTAAACACTAATTCTATTGGATTAGAAAACGACTTATAAAAACCGCCAACAGAAATGATTTCTCCCATATTAGGAAATAACTCATACCTCAAATCAAAATTATTAATCAAAGAACGTTGTAAATCTGGATTTCCAACAATTATCCAATTGGTAGAAAAATCATAACTCGCAAAAGGAGCTATTTCTCTAAAAGTTGGTCTTGCTAAAGTTCTCGAAAAAGCAGCCCTAATGTTTGTTTTTTTAGATACTGCATAAGTCAAACTTAAAGCTGGCAAAATATCTGCCTCTTGCAAATCACCCTTTTTTTCGTTTTTATCAAAACTTGCAACCTGAATAGAAGTAGTTTCAAACCTTGCCCCACTTATTACTCTTAAGTTTTTAAACAACCAAGCATCTCCCATTAAATAGGTAGCATAAATAGATTGATTTCCGCTATAGTTATTCCGTTTTTCTGATTGGTCAATTATATAAATATAATTTGACACAGGATTGCCCGCACTTGGCAAAATCATGTTATTATCAGAAAAGTAATGAGAAATATTTCCATCATAAAAATTACCGCCTTGAGATTCATAAGTAAACCTATTTTCTACTACCAACCTATCTTGTTGAATTGCTGCCGTACCAAATTTTACAATAGAGTTTCTTCCTTTACTTTCTTTAATATTGAATTGAAAATTAACTTTAACATCTTTTGTTGTTTGCACCAAATCCCTGTAAAAACGTGTCGGATTTTGGTATAAAGAAGGAGATATCCTGAAAATAGTATCCCCAGCAACATTTCCAAGCGTATAATCATCTGAAAAATAACGTTGATCTGGTTCATTTTGTCTTGATTTTGAATAAGCACCTAACCAATCAATTTTTAATTTTCTTAGCTTTTCAAAATAATGTTCCCCCTTAACCTGATAAGAGGTTAAGGCTCTTTGTTGGTAAGTTAACGCGGTAGTTTGATAGTATAATCCTGGTTGGTCTTTTGGTATTTCTCCTTGTTGTAAAGAAGCTTCCTTTATTCCGTTTTGATTTTTAACAAAAGTAAGCCCTAATTTATGATTTGGAGATAACTTATAAGAAGCATTCGCAAGCACCCCCCACAAAATATTTTCTTGCGATTTAACATCGGCTAAAGTTATTTGAGGGTTAAGCGTGTGGGTTGTGTTTACATCTCCTGTTAACTCATATATACCTGTTTTGGCATCAGTTTCTTTATGGTTGTAATCTTTTGTGTAAGACAAGCCAACGACAAAACCAAGCTGTTTACCAAATACCTTTACTTGGTTTCCTGTAGATAAAGAATATCCTTGGTTTAAACCCGATTTTTTGGCACTTGCTCCCATTTCTTTATTGAATGATTTTGTAACTTTTTCAAGGTTTGCATTGTCAACAAAAAGTGTTGGAAGGATTCCTCTTGCTACCGAAGGAATGTCCCGCCCACCATCGTCAAAACCAAAAACATCTGAACTACCGCTTTTATAACTCAAAAAGCGATTATTTAAGCTCGACTCGGTATTGTAACCTAAGGAACTAGAAAACTGAAAAGTAAAAGATTCTGGAAAATCTTTTGTTTCTATATCTACCAACCCACCTGTAAAACTACCCGGCAAATCTGGTGTAAACGATTTAATAATCGTCATGTTTTCAACCATATTGGTAGGAAATAAATCCATTTGAACTGCATTTCTGTTTGGGTCTAACCCAGGAATTTCGGCTTTGTTTAGCGTTGTTTTACTATATCTATCACTTAAACCCCTTACATAAACGTATTTACCTCCTTCAATAGTAATTCCTGTAACACGTTTTGCTGCTTCTGCCGCATTTCCATCTCCTCTTTTAGAAATTTCCTGGGCAGTAATTCCCTCCATTAAAGAGGCTGATTTTTGCTTCACTTTTAGCATATAATTTTCTGAGCTTCTTACCATTTTTGCCTCAATGGTAAACATTTCTATGGCCATTGAAGATGAAGCTAAAGAAAAATTACGCGTAACTGTTTCTTTATCTTTTACTATCACATCAACAGTATCGGAGCGAAAAGAAATATAAGAACAAATAACTTTATAACTACCTGCTTTAACATTAGCAATTCTATAATTTCCATCAATATCTACCATGGAGCCTGTTGTGGTTCCTTTTAACAGAACTGTTGCGCCTATTAATTCTTCACCTGTTTCTGTGCTAACAACTTTCCCTTGTATAACACCCTGAGAATACATATTAAAAGCTACCAATAAAGCTATTAAAAATAAAAAACCTTTTGTCATTTGTCTGTTTTTAAGCTTTTACAAAGAAAAACTTTCGTTATTTTTTTGGTGTTAATCTAACGTTAAGTTAGTGTTATTTCAAAAACAAAAATACCCCTGCGATTACAGGGGTATAATTTGTTATTTGTATATATCGTTTTTATGGAAATACAACTGTCCATCCTTTTGCCCAATTTGTTCCATTAGGATCAAAAGCTCCTTTGTAAGTTACAGCATCAAACCAAGGGTCTGTTGGTGCTACTCCTGCAGCTAAAACTGCTGTCGGAACTGGATTTGTTGCAGAAATACCAGGGTTAGTCACAACATTACCGGCTGTAGTAAAGTAATTTGCAAAAGTAGTTGCTGATGCTGCAGAATCTACATTGGCTGTTGCTCCTGCACCATAAGATACTTTAAAAATACCTGCTGCAGTTCCATCACCAACATTAAAGAAAACGTTATCTTCTAGTTTCAATTGAGTAGCTTGAAATCTTTTGTAGCTATCTTGTCCACTTGCTAACATTTCAATATCTATTCCTTTACCAAAATTGTAAAATATGCTATTGTGGTATTCTCCAGCAGCATTATCTCTAAATGTTGCCACTCGACTAGTTCCATTGCCTATGTAAGTAGCATTGTAAAACATTTGATGGGCATAAGGTGTTCCGTCTTCTGGAACTGTACCACCGTCATGCTCTCCTCCTCTATCAGAAATAGCATCTTCCACAGAAACAATAAATTGATACTTACCTCTAAATCCTTGATCTGTATCAAAAGAATCATCTCCACAATAAGCCGAAATAAAGTGTTTAACACCCGGGGTTCCTCCAAAAGATTCTATTCCATCATCTTTATTGGCTAAAACTTCAATATAATCAATTGTTGTTCCAGAACCAACACCACCTAAAGTTAAGCCATTAATTTCGTTTCCTGCACCAATATCTGTTCCGCCATGACGAATAGAGATGTATTTTAATGTTCCTGAGTTGTCGGCATCATTTGTTCCACCATATTCACCTCTTGGTTCTGAAGTTGGTATTCCTTCTATGTTTTGTACCGAAGGAACAGTATTTAATTGAGCAGATCCTAACACAATTAATCCACCCCACATACCTCTTGTGGTATTTGGAACAGAACCATCTAATGGGTCAGCTTCAAATGTAAATATAATTGGTTCGGCAGCCGTACCAATAGCATTAATTGTTGCTCCTCTTGCCACTATCAAAGCAGAGGCACTTGCTCCAGTACCTGGTTTTCCTTTTATAACTGTTCCTGCTTCTATGGTTAAAGTTTGACCTGAATTTACAAATACAAAGCCATCCAAAATCCAAACCTTATCTTTTGTCCAAGTCGTAGTCCCTGTTCCTGTGCCATTATCTTTTATAACCACCTGGTTGCTTGGGGCTGTAGTTGTTGTAGCTGCAATACAAGAACCATCATCTTGTTTAGCACTTGCATCATAATTGGTAGCTGTTGGATCTGTGCAGCCTTTTTTATCCTTTTTACAAGAAGTAAACATACTTCCCACGCCAAAAGTAAAAGCTGTAATTAATAATAAGTTTTTTGTTTTCATTTCTTTTTAGTTTAAGTTTAAAATTAAATTTGTTATCTATTTTTCGACACAAAGAAATGAACTCTCTATTATTACACCATAAACTCAATCTTATAATTACCTTATGTTCATGTTAAGTAAAAATTATTGCACTTTTTAACTTTTATGTTATTTTTACATTAAAAAACCAAGCATATTAAGGATTAAACAATTAATTAATATTAAATTAACACCAAAAATAAAAGTCTGTATTACTTTCGTAAGATAAAAACAAACGCACATTATGAGTAATGAAAAAATATTATTAGTTGATGATGAAACAGATATTATAGAATTTATTAGCTATAATTTAACCAAAGAAGGTTTTGATGTTACCACATCTACTAACGGAAAAGATGCCATTGAAATTGCAAAAAAAATTAAGCCAGATTTAATTTTGCTCGATGTGATGATGCCCGAAATGGACGGTATTGAAACTTGCCAAGAAATAAGAGCAATAGATGAGCTAAAAGACACCTTAGTTGCTTTTTTAAGTGCCAGAGGAGAAGATTACTCGCAAGTGGCAGGTTTTGATGCTGGTGCAGATGACTACATTACAAAACCCATAAAACCACGCTTGCTCATTAGCCGAGTAAAAGCCATTTTAAGAAGAAAATCTGATGCAAACAACACAATAGCCGTTAATGAACAAGGAAACATTAGAATTGATAGAGAAAAATATTTGGTATATAAAGATAAAGACAAATTATCTTTACCAAAAAAAGAATTTGAACTACTTGCCTTATTAATATCAAAACCAGGAAAAGTTTTTACCAGAGATGTCATTTTAGAATCTGTTTGGGGCGGAGAAGTAGTTGTTGGCGATAGAACAATAGATGTTCATATTAGAAAATTAAGAGAAAAATTAGGTGATGAATACATTAAAACCATTAAAGGTGTTGGCTATAAATTCGAATTCTAATTTAACCCCATGAAAGATTTAACCCCAAATGGGATAGCTCTTCGTATTGCTTCTTTAGTCGCTTTTTTGGTTGCCATAACTAACCTGCTAATAAACGCCATCTTTTATACACCAGACTATTGGAGCAGCATTCTATTTTTTATTATTACCTTTTTTATTTCCTATTTTGGCTTTAAAATCACCATTGAAAAATTTATTTATAAAAAAATAAAAATTATTTACCGAACCATTCATCGACTTAAACTAACAAAAAATGAACACCTATTCGATGCAAGTTCAAACGAAAATATTTTTAAACGCGTTGAATCGGAGGTAATTGAATGGGATAAAAAAAATAAAGCCGAAATTGAAAGACTAAAAGATTTAGAAAATTATAGACGCGAATTTGTTGGCAATGTTTCTCACGAACTAAAAACACCAATTTTTAATATTCAAGGTTATTTATTAACCCTAATAGAAGGCGGTTTAGACGACCCAAATATTAACGAAAAATACCTTAAAAAAGCGAATAATAGTGTTGATAGAATGATAACCATTATTGAAGATTTAGATCAAATTACCAAAATTGAATCTGGAAAATTAATGATGAACATGTCAAAATTTAATTTGCTCGATTTAACCAAAGAGGTGTTAAATTCGCTAGAAGACCAATCACAACAAAATAATATAAAAATTACCATAAAAAACAATTTTTCTAAACCAATTTTTGTACAGATGGAAGAGCACACGTCTGAACTCCAGTCACCTGAAGCTATCTCGTATGCCGT
>CAZVEW010000123.1:0-8006 GCA_964625955.1 uncultured Vicingus sp.
TCTCCAAATTGCTGATTATCAATAGGTATTCCTTGACTATAAACCAACACTCTATTATAACTTAATCCTCTAATTATAGGTTTACCAACACTGGTTCCTGTGCTAATCATATTTACCCCAGGCACATGGGTTAACGAAGCCATTAAGCTTGGTGCCGATGATTGTGTTAGCTGTTTATTATCGTATTGAATAACATCTACAGGGTTTTCGTTTTGGCTACTATGGTAAACCGATGAAACAACAAACTCTTTTGTTTCTATAATTGATGGTTTTAATTTAAAATTTAGTTTTACATCTTTTGCTATGGTTATCGTTTTTAAAATAATATCGTAACCTACAAAAGAAATTTGTAATTTATATACTCCTTTTCGTGGTAATTTTAAGGTGTAGTTTCCATCAATATCGGTAACCACTCCTTTTTGAAGTTCTGGCAAATAAATATTTACACCGGGCAAGGTTTCTTTGGTGTCGGCATCTGTAACTTGTCCTTTTATTGTTTGTGCCGAAATATTGGCAAATGCTATCCAAAATAAGACAGCAAAAATCATTACTTTTTTCATCATTTTTGTTTAAATAAAGTGAGATTGAATTTGATATGAATTCACCGAATGGTTAATTCATTGTTCAGTACTTAATTTAAACAAAAAGGAGGTGCTCGTGATGAAAGTGTTTTTAAATAATAAGCTACTAATGAAGGAGTATAATTTGTACTTTTTAGCGGTTTAAAATAACCAAAAGCTTTATTTATTGCATGAATTTGAAGTGCTAATACTGTGGTAGAAAAATTAAATGAGCAAATTAAATCGCTATCCGTAAATTTTTTAGGATGTATATGTTTGTTGGTTTTAGCCGTGCATATTTCTATTTTTTGATGAAAAAATAATTCGTGCACCGACTTAGCAACAACAATATTGCTAATAGAAAGAAATAAAAATATCGCTATTATTTTTCTAAATACTTTCAATTATTATTGCTTGAAATTCCATTCCAACCTTGAGCAGTTAGCTGTTGTATTTTTTCATCTTTACCTACAATTTGATAACTTCCTTTATCAGTAGTAATATGCCCAATAACTGTTACTCTTTTTTGGTCTTTTATTTTGTTGTAATCATCTAAAGAAATGGTAAACAATAATTCGTAATCTTCTCCACCATTTAAGGCACAAACAACTGGGTCTAATTTTAGCTCTTCGGCAGAAGTAATGGTCGTTGCATCTAAAGGAATTTTATCTTCATAAATGGCACATCCCACTTCTGATTGTTTACAAATGTGTATTATTTCTGAAGATAAACCATCAGAAATATCTATCATAGCAGTTGGTTTAACTCCTATTTCTTCAAACATATCAATTACATCTTTTCGAGGTTCTGGTTTTAGCTGTCTTTCTAAAATATAATCGTAACCAGAAAAATCGGGTTGTATTTTCGGGTCTTCATTAAAAATTTGTTTTTCTCTTTCTAAAATTTGCAAGCCCATAAAAGCACCACCCAAATCGCCCGAAACACAAATTAGGTTATTTTCTGTTGCTCCATTTCTATAAACTAAATCTTCATTTTTTGCTTCGCCAATAGCGGTTATACTTATTAATAATCCTGATAAAGATGAACTGGTATCACCTCCAACTAAATCAACACCATAAATATTACAAGCCAATAAAATTCCTTCATATAATTCTTCTAAGGCTTCAACCGACATACGATTAGATACAGCAATAGATACGGTAATTTGCTTTGGTTGGGCATTCATGGCATAAATATCGGATAAATTAGCTGTTACCGCTTTGTAGCCTAAATGTTTTAAAGGTGTATAAAGTAAGTCAAAATGAATTCCTTCAACCAACATATCTGTGGTAACAACAATTTGCTTATCGGTTTGATTAATTACCGCTGCATCATCTCCAACACCTTTAATGGTAGATTTATTGACAAATTTTATGTTTTTTGTTAAATGCTCAATTAAACCAAATTCACCTAATGCTTCTAATTCCGTAGCTGGTTGCTTATTTTTATCCTCTAACATAACAACAAAGTTAAGCATTACATTTCTTAACTATCTCAATTATACCAACAGATAATGTTAATTTTTCAAAAAAATTATTTTAAAAAGTTTTTTATTTGATATAATACCACTTTTTAGGTACATTTGCATTAGTTTAGAATGAATCTAAATAATAATATTATGATTACAGTTTCAGAAAAAGCAAAACATCAGGCAATGATGTTAATGAAAGAAGATAATGCTCCAAAAGACAGTTTTATTCGTGTTGGAGTAAAAGGTGGTGGTTGTTCAGGTTTAACTTACGACATGAGTTTTGACCACATTATTAATGATGATGATAAGATTTTTGAAGATAAAGGAATAAAAATAGTATGCGACAAAAAAAGTATGTTGTATTTAGCAGGAACAGAGTTAGATTTTTCTGGTGGACTAAACGGTAAAGGCTTTATTTTTAAAAACCCGAATGCCAACAGAACTTGTGGCTGTGGCGAAAGTTTTTCATTATAATAAGTTAAAAGTTTATCAAGTTAAAAAGTTAAAAGAAAATGGCAAAGGGGTTCACAGAGGATGATTTAGAAAAACAACTCGAAAACCAAGAATACAAATATGGTTTTACTACTGATATTGAATCAGAAGTTATTCCTGTTGGTTTAAATGAGGCTGTTGTACGTTTAATTTCTGCTAAAAAAAATGAACCAAAATGGTTGTTAGATTTTAGGTTAAAAGCATTTGCTCAATGGCAAAAAATGACTGAAAAAAAATGGGCTCATGTCAATTATCCAACAATAGATTTTCAAAGTATTTCTTATTATGCAGCTCCAAAAGAAAAACAAGATGTAGATTGGGAGGAGGTTGACCCTGAGTTGAAAGCCACCATGGACAAGCTCGGAATTTCTATGGACGAGCAAAAAGCATTGAGCGGTGTTGCTGTAGATTTTGTGATGGATTCCGTATCAGTAAAAACATCTTTTACAGAAAAACTAGGCGAATTAGGAATTATTTTTTGTTCTTTTAGTGAAGCCGTAAAAGACCACCCCGATTTAGTAAAAAAATATTTAGGAAGTATTGTTCCGAGTACCGATAATTTTTATGCAGCATTAAATGCTGCCGTATTTTCTGATGGTTCTTTCTGTTACATTCCAAAAGGAGTGCGTTGTCCGATGGAACTATCTACTTATTTTAGAATTAACGAAGCCAATACTGGTCAGTTTGAAAGAACGTTATTAATTGCTGACGAAGACAGTTATGTAAGTTACCTAGAAGGTTGTACCGCTCCACAACGAGACGAAAATCAATTGCACGCTGCTGTGGTGGAGTTAATTTCTTTAGCTGGTGCAGAAATAAAATATTCTACCGTACAAAATTGGTATCCGGGAGATAAAGATGGAAAGGGTGGAATTTACAATTTCGTTACCAAAAGAGGAATCTGTCATACAGGTTCAAAAATTTCTTGGACACAGGTTGAAACAGGTTCTGCAGTTACTTGGAAATACCCTTCTTGTATTTTAAAAGGAGATAATGCTATTGGCGAGTTTTTCTCTGTAGCAGTTACCAACAATCATCAGCAAGCAGATACGGGAACAAAGATGATTCACTTAGGAAAAAACACAAAAAGCACCGTAATCTCAAAAGGTATTTCGGCAGGATTTAGTAATAACTCTTACAGAGGATTAATACAAATCAATAAAAATGCAACTAACGCAAGAAATTTTACACAATGCGATTCGTTGTTAATGGGCGATAAATGTGGAGCACATACTTTCCCTTACATCGAAACAAAAAATAGCAGTGCTAAAGTAGAACACGAAGCAACAACCTCAAAAATTGGTGAAGACCAACTCTTTTATTGCAATCAAAGAGGAATTGATACCGAAAAAGCCATTAATTTAATTGTGAATGGTTATTGTAAAGATGTACTCAATAAATTGCCTATGGAATTTGCTGTTGAAGCTCAAAAATTATTAGAAATTAGTTTGGAGGGGTCAGTAGGTTAGAACGTTCAAAACGTGTAAACGTTGAAACGTTCAAAACGAAAAAAGATATGGGATCATTTAAATCATTTGAAGAAATAAAAGCTTGGCAGAAGTCAAAAGATATTGCGTTAAATATTTATAAAATAACCAATGATAAGTTGTTTAAAAATGATTTTGATTTATCTAGACAAATGCGAAGATGTGCTATTTCAGTTTCATCTAATGTTGCAGAAGGATTTGAAAGACAAACAACAAAAGAGTTTATACAGTTTTTATTCATTGCAAAAGGTTCTTGCGGAGAATTAAGATCTCAATTGTACATAGCTTTTGAGTTGAATTATATTGACAAAAAAACGAAAGAACAATTATTAGACGATTGCGATTTCACATCAAAAATGATAAGTAAACTAATTACATATTTAAGAACAACTATAAAACGTTGAAACGTGTAAACGTTACAACGCAACAAAACGTTAAGCCATGCTTAAAATAAAAAAATTACACGCAAGTATAAACGGCAAAGAAATTCTAAAAGGAATTAATTTAGAAATTAAAGCTGGAGAAATTCACGCTATAATGGGACCCAATGGTTCTGGCAAAAGCACGTTATCTGCTGTTTTAGCAGGAAGAGAAGAATATGAAGTTACTGAAGGTACTGTTAATTTTGACGGAAAAAATTTATTAGATTTAAGTCCAGAAGATAGAGCTAGAGAAGGTATTTTCTTAGCATTTCAATACCCAATAGAAATACCGGGAGTAAGTAACATTAACTTCTTAAAAACAGCCATTAACGAAACAAGAGCTTATCATAATCAAGAACCTATGGCTGCAAAAGACTTTTTAGCCTTGGTAAAAGAAAAATCTGCTTTGGTAGAATTAGATGCAAAATTAGCTTCTCGTTCGGTAAACGAAGGTTTTTCTGGTGGAGAGAAAAAAAGAAACGAAATTTTTCAAATGGCAATGCTAAACCCTAAGTTGGCTATTTTAGATGAAACAGATTCAGGCTTAGATATTGATGCTTTAAGGATTGTTGCCAATGGTGTTAACGCTTTAAAATCGCCTGATAAAGCAACGATTGTAATTACACATTACCAACGTTTGTTAGATTACATTATTCCTGATTTTGTACACGTTTTGTATAACGGAAAAATTGTAAAAACTGGCGGTAAAGAATTGGCTCTTGAATTAGAAGAAAAGGGTTACGATTGGATTAAAGAAGAAGTTAACGCTTAACCGTTTATCAAGTTAAAACGTTAAAAACGTGAGAACGTTCAAACGTGATAAAACAAAAAAATGATTAAAGAAGCAACAAAAAAAGATAGATTACTCGATAGCCTAAGCGAATTAACCTTTGGTAATGAGCCTCCATTTGTTCAAAAATTAAGAACTGATGCTAAAAATGCTTTAGCAAAATTGGATTTTCCTACTTCAAAAACAGAATATTGGAAATATACTCGAATAGGAAAAATTATCAATAAAACGTATAGTATTCAGCAAGAAATTGATAATTTAAAATTTAAAATTAAAAATTATTTAATTCCTGAATTGGATGAAAACATCGTTGTTTTAATTAACGGTTTTTACCGTGCTGATTTATCAAAAATTAAAACTCAAAAAAAAATAAAAATAAGTCCCTTAAAACAAGTTATTGCTAATAAAGATGATTTTATTAAAAACCATTTAGGAGGTATTGCCAAAGCAGAAAATGGAATTTTTATTGCCCTAAATACCCTTTGTTTTACTGATGGAATTTTTATTGATATCGATAAAAATGCTGTTGTTGAAAAACCAATTCACATTATAAATGTAATTACCAATAACAATTTAATTGTTAATACACGAACCATTGTTAAAGCTCAGGACAACTCTTCTGTTAAGATTATAGAATCGTTTGTAAACCTAAAAGGAGAAGAAAGTTTTACCAATAGCGTTGCTGAGTTTTTCTTAAACCCAAACGCTCAAGTAGAATACAATAAAATTCAAAATAAAGCAGGGGAGAGTTATCAAGTTGCTACCGAACAAGTTTACCAACGTAAGAATAGTAATTTTATCAGCAACACCATTACCTTAGACGGAACTTTAGTACGAAATAATTTAAACGTTGAAGTACATGCCGAAGGTTGTGAAACCAATCTCAACGGAATTTATTTAGGAAAAGGTAAAAATCACACCGATAACCATACTATTATTGACCATCTAAAACCAAATTGTCATTCAAATGAAGTTTACAAAGGAATTTTAGATGATAATTCCGTTGGCGTGTTTAACGGCAAAGTATTTGTTAGACCAGATGCTCAAAAAACAAATGCATTTCAGCAAAACAATAACATTTTGTTAACCGATGATGCAGTAATTAACTCCAAACCTGAGTTAGAAATTTATGCTGATGATGTAAAATGTAGTCATGGCTCAACAACAGGGCAATTAGATGAAGAAGCCATTTTTTATTTACAAGCTCGTGGCGTTAGTAAAAAAAGTGCCATTAATATGATGATTACCGCTTTTGCAAAAGATGCACTAAAAAAAGTAAGTATTAAACCTTTAAAAGATTATATAGAAAGTAAAATTGAGGAAAGATTTGCTTCATAAAACGTCATTGCAAGGTACGAAGCAATCTCACATTGAAAGTAAGATTGCTTCGTACCTCGCAATGACGATAATAAAAGAAAATGAAAAACATACTAGACATAGCAACCATCAGAAGCGAATTTCCAATACTTTCACGTAAAGTAAACGGAAAACGGTTGGTTTATTTCGATAATGCAGCCACTTCTCAAAAACCAATGGCTGTAATTTCTGCTATTAACAAATACTACACCTTCGAAAATGCCAACATTCATAGAGGAATTCATACTTTAAGTCAAGAAGCAACAACTGCTTATGAAGAAGCAAGAACAACAGTTCAACAATTTATTAATGCTAAAAATAGTAACGAAATAATATTTACAAAAGGCACCACCGACAGCATCAACTTAGTTGCTGCTAGTTGGGGTAGAAAAAATTTATCAAAAGGAGATGAAATTATTATTTCTACCATGGAACACCACTCTAACATTGTTCCGTGGCAACTAATTTGTGAAGAAAAAGAAGCCATTTTAAAAGTTGTTCCTATTAATGATAATGGAGAATTTTTGATGGAAGAATTTAAAAAATTACTTTCTGATAAAACTAAATTAGTTGCTGTAACTCACATTTCAAACACGCTTGGAACAGTTAATCCTGTTAAAGAAATTATTGATTTAGCACACAAAAACGATTCTTTAGTTTTAATTGATGGAGCACAAGCCGTTCCGCATACTAAAGTAGATGTTCAAGATTTAGATTGTGATTTTTACGCGTTTTCTGCTCATAAAATGTTAGGTCCAACTGGTGTTGGAATTTTGTACGGAAAAGAAGCTTTATTAAATGATTTACCTCCATACCAAGGTGGTGGAGATATGATAAAAACCGTAACTTTTGAAAAAACAACTTACAACGAATTACCACATAAATTTGAAGCAGGCACACCTAATATTGTTGGTGGAATTGGTTTAGCAGCAGCTATTAATTACATGAACAAAATTGGTATTGATAAAATTAAAGCTTACGAATACGAATTATTAACTTATGCTACCGAGCAAATCAAGCAAATGGAAGGAGTAAAAATTATTGGAGAAGCAGCAAACAAAGCAAGTGTTTTGTCATTTGTTGTTGCTGGCACACACCCTTCAGATATAGGAATGATAATCGATAAATTAGGAATAGCGATTAGAACTGGACATCATTGCACAGAACCTTTAATGAACAGGTTTGCTATTCCCGGAACAGCACGAGCTTCATTTGCTTTTTACAATACAGTTGAAGAAGTTGATATTTTTATTAATGGGTTAAAAAGAGCGATAAAGATGTTGTTATGAGTTATTGTGAGTTTAAAGTTAAAAGTTTATAAAGTGTGAGTTTATAAAGTTAAAAGTTAAAGTTATGAGAAAAAAAGATTCATCACGTTGTTTTATAATCTCGCTAAAGCGAGCATAAAACTTCGTTCTGAATGACAAA
>CAZVEW010000124.1:0-7993 GCA_964625955.1 uncultured Vicingus sp.
AATATACAATTTAATTCATTGTATAACAATATATTAATGATATATTTTAGCCCTTCTTTTAACAATTTGCCTTGCAACGGTCTTCTTTCGTCTGAAGCAAGGAAAATCGAGTGAGCGACTAAGGGAAAATCCTAGCCGAGTTGCATTTTTTCTTTCTTTTAAAAACTTAGGGAAAATTGAGTTTCACGAATGTCAAGAACTAAAGTTATTCTCAATCTTATCAGCCAAAAAAGTAGCAAGTTTAATGTAAGATTCTTTAGTCCAACCAGCAACGTGAGGGCTTAAAATTACTTTCTCGGATTGTGCTAAGTATTTAAAATCTTGAGGAAGTTGTTTGGCTTGTATGGTTTCAAAAGATTTTGTTTCGTAGGCTAAAACATCTAAACAAGCACCTAAAATTTTACCAGTTTTTAAAGCTTTTACTAAATTTGCAATACAAATATGATTTCCTCGGGCAGTATTTATGAGGTAAAAAGACTTTTTAAATTTTGAAATAAATTTATCATCTACATAATGAAAAGTTTCTTCGGTAAGTGGTAAATGAATACTTAAAATATCCGTTTCATTAAATAATGTTGCTACATCAACTTCTTTTACAAAATTGTTAGTAAATCCTGTTTTGTATTTATCGTAAGCAATAACTTGGCAATCGAAACCAGCTAATTTTTTAGCTAAAGCACTTCCCATATTTCCATAACCAACAATGCCAACTGTTTTTTTTGCTAATTCTAAACCTCTGTTTCCTTCTCTGTCCCAAATTCCTTTTCTTACTTCTTTATCTCCTTTCTTTAACTGATTAAACAGCATTAATAACATGCTTATTGCATGTTCGCCAACGGCATCCATGTTTCCTTCGGGAGAGTTAAATACTTTTATACCTTGTTGTTTGGCGTAGGCAACATCAATGTTTTCTAAACCAGCACCCGACCGAGCAATAAACTTTAAATTGGTAGCTGCATCTAAAAGAAACTTATCAATGGGTATTCTACTCCTAATTACCAAGCCAAAATATTCTCCAATTTTTGCTTCAATTTTTTGTTTAGATGAAGTGTAATCGTGTTTGCAGCTATACCCTAAAGTACTTAGTCGCTCTTCTAAAATAGGGTGAACCTCATCTAAAAATAAGATACTTTGAGCCATTATATCGTGTACATTAAATGACCAATATAGAAATATAAGAAAGTACCAAAAATATCGTTGGTGGTAGATATAAATGGACCTGTTGCTAAAGCTGGATTAATTTTAAATTTATTTAATAGTAGCGGAACAAAAGTGCCAAAGATACCTGCAAAAAATATAACAGAAAGTAATGCTGTGCTTACGGTAATTGCCAACGAATAATCATCATTAAAAAAGAAATTATATAAAAATATTAGTCCAGAACAAACTCCTCCGTTGATTAGACCAACGCCCATTTCTTTAAAAATTTGTTGCCAAATACCACTTTTTAATCCTAAAGAATTATTTGCCAATCCTTGCACTACTAATGCAGAGGCTTGCACACCAGTATTACCTCCCATTGCACCGATTAAGGGAATAAAGAAAGCCATTTCTGGGTGTATTTTAATTTGATTTTCGTAAATACCAATAATTTTAGAACTCATAATTCCACCAAGCATTCCTACTAAAAGCCATGGTAATCGTGCCCTAGAAATTATCCAAAATTTATCTGATGATTCTATGTTCTCGGAAATACCAGAAGCCATTTGATAATCTTTATCGGCATCTTCTTTTATCACATCTACCACATCATCAATGGTAATTCTACCTATTAATTTTTTATTTTCATCAACCACAGGAATAGACACTAAATCGTATTTATCCATGATGTTAGCAACTTCTTTGTCTTCTATTTCTGGCGTTACAGAAAAAATATCTTTACGATAAATATCTTTAACTAATTTATTGTTGGGGGTTAACAGAATGCGTCTTAAAGAAATTAAACCTTTTAGTACATTGTTATCATCTACTACATAAACAGTAAATACCTTTTCTACTTCTTCGGCCTGTTTTTTTAGTTCTTTTAAGCAGGTTTTTATATCCCAAGATAAATTAACTTTTATGAGCTCTTTACCCATTAAGCCACCCGCAGTATCTTCATGGTAGTTTAGTAAGTTAACAATATCTTTGGCTTGCTCAGCGTCTTCGATATGAGAGATTACCTCTGCTTGTTGTTTTTCAGAAAGTTCTCCAATAACATCAGCAGCATCATCAGAATCCATATTATCGATAAGCTGGGTTGCAATGTGATGAGATGATAATATGGCTAAGAATTTTTCTCTAGTGTCTTCTTCTAATTCTACTAACACATTGGCAGCTAATTCTTCGGGTAAGAATTGATAAAATTTTAGTGCTTCTTCGCTCGATTGTTCGTCTAAAATTTCTGCAATATCGGCTGGATGTAAATCTTTTATAAGCGATAAACCTTTTTCTTTATCGTTATTGCTGACTACTTGGTTTAGCTCCTCTAAAAAAGATTTGGTTAATTCGAATTGCATTGCTACTTGCTTTTTAGATTGGACGAAGTTACAAAATTAAAATACGAAAGAAAGGTGCTTTAAATGGATTTTTTAGATGTTTACATAAAATTTTCCTTGCCAGAGGTCTTTTTCTATGAGTTTTTTATCAATTTTTGCCACTATCTCAAAGTTTTTTATTCCATTCCATTGTGGAGCAATTAACAGATGGGTAGGTGATTCACTGATAAATCGCTCTAGGATTATATCTGGACGTAAAAGAGCCACAAAATCGGTAATTAAATCAATGTATTCTTTTGATGAAAATAAATTAAAGAGTTCGGGATTTTCTTGTAGTTGTATTGCCATCATGGTGTGTTTTACTATTTGTAATTGATGTAATTTAAGTGTTTCTATGGGTAATTTCGATAACTTTTTAGCATGATTTAAAATATCTTTCTTGTTTTCTCCTGGTAAGCCAATTATCATATGTGCACCTAAGTGTAATCCTTTGTTTTTAGCTAAATCGTATGCAGATTTGGTTTCTTCAAAGGTATGACAACGATTTACTGCCCTTAATGTTCGGTTTAAGGTACTTTCCACACCAAATTCTAACGAAATAAAATGATTTTTAGCTAAATCTGCTAAAAAATTAATTAAATCTTCGCTAATACAATCTGGTCGTGTGCCAATTACTAAGCCAATAATTTTTGGGTGGTTGATGGCTTCTAAATATAACTTTTTTACTAAATTAATATCAGCATAGGTATTTGTATATGCCTGAAAATAAGCCAAATACTTCTGTGTTTTGTATTTTTTAGCAAAAAAGGTTATTCCTTCATTTAATTGTTGCGTAATGCTTTTACTGGGTTTACAATAGTAAGGATTAAAAGTATTATTGTTGCAATAAGTGCAACCTCCAATTCCTTTAGTGCCGTCTCTGTTGGGGCAGGTAAAACCCGTATCTAACGAAATTTTTTGAACCCGTTCTTTAAACTTATTTTTAATGAATGAAGAGTAATCGTTGTAACGTTTATTGTTGTTGAATTGCATTCTTCTGAAAAATGGGTATCGATTTTTTATCTTTTAAAGAAAGTAAGGTTTAGTTAAATGATAAACTAAATGTAGCTTTTATTTTGGCATCACTTTTTTTATCCCAAATGTTAATTTCACAAATAGTTGGGTTCTTAATATTGCCATTCGAGAACGTAAAATTGGGAGCCAATTGTTTTTTTATTTGAGCTGCTTTTATGGGCTTTGTCATTAAATCTTTTTCATTTAAAATTATATCTCCATTAGCATCTCTAATAATAATACTTACACCTATAGATATGTTCTCATTTTCTTCTTTAAAACCAGAAAGTCCTTCAAAGATTAAATTAATTTTCTCATTTAAATTAACTTTATTAGTAGTAATTGCGGTGTTACTTTTTCTAGAAAATAGATAAATGTTATCGTAAGTAATATCATTACTTACAATTTTAATATTTTTATTAGGGATAATATTAAATGCTATTTCTGTTTTAAAAGTTCCTTCTCCTTTTTTATCCCAGATATTTAAATAAAGCTTGTATTTTTTGTTAGAAAACATGGGATTTGCAACGGTTATATTTGTTGTTAGCAGTAAAGGAGAGACATCAAATCCTTTAGTAGAATTTGCATACATATCATCTCTTTGCATAACAGTATCTCCTTCGCTACTTACAATTGCTAATTTCATGCCTGGAAAAACATATCCATTCTCTTTTTTAAAGCCTTTGATATCATTAAAGTTAACATAAAATATTTCTCCATAAATAAAGCTACTATTTGTTGTTTTTTTCTCATTAACACTTAAATATACATCATCACAGAAAATACCATTACCTTTGGTAGAAATCCCTGAGGTTAAGTCGATATTAATAGATTTATTAAATTCACATGCTTGTAACGTAAAAGAAGATAATATAATTAAAAGTACAATGTATTTCATAGTGCTTGTTTTAGTTAAATGATAAGATATTTTTCTCAAATATAAAAAGATATGTTGCAATAAAAAATATTGTTTTTCTTTGGCTTAAAGAAAGTTTCGTTTTAGTAAGAAATATTGGAAAGGTAAAAAGATTGTATAGTTGTTGTTAACTTTGAAGAATGGATGGAAAAAATATTATTATTTATGATGGTGAGTGTAATTTTTGTGCTTTTTGGGTAAATTATGTGATTAACAGAGATAAGAAAGGTGTTTTTTACTTTGTTTCGTTACAGTCAGAAAAGGCAAAAGAACTTTTTAAAGTATATAAAATTGATATTTCATTAGATACTTTAGTTCTAATAGAAAATAACAGTTTTTATATTAAATCTACGGCTGCGTTACATATTTTAAAAACTTTAGGAGGATTTAAGTCTATTTTCTATGGGTTACGAATATTTCCTGTTTCTGTTAGGGATTTTTGTTATGATATCATTGCTAAAAATCGTTATAAATGGTTTGGAAAGTCGAGTTGTAAGCAGTAAAAAGCCCTTTGAATTTTAAATTCAAAGGGCTTTTTTTAATTTCCAGATAGCTGTTATCTACTTACTACTACTTTAAAAGTATTAGTTGTGCCATTTTCGAATATCATATTAAAGATATAAGATCCATTGGCGATATTAGCAACATCAACTTTTAATATATTGTTTTTACTAAAAGTAATATGTTGAGATTTAACTAACTTTCCAGCCAAATCTGTAATTTCTAGGGTAGCTGTTCCTGATAATTTTCCAACAGGGATACTAATTAAATCTTTAGCAGGGTTTGGGTATGGTGTAATGTTGTTGTTAGTAGCAACGTTATTAACTCCTGTGGCGGATTGCATGGTAACTGATATAGCAGGTACTGCATTTAATCCAAAACCATTAAGATAGCTTGAACTATGAGCATCAACTGTACTTGGAAAGCTAGGTTGTAAATAGGTAGCTTGTGTAGTTGTATAATCAATTTGATTGTCAAATCCTAAGAACAGTACGGTGCTTCCTGTGTTAAAGCAGAACAAATATCTTTGGTTATTGGTAAGTGCAATAGGGGCATTAAAAGGTACATAAATGTTAGAATCTTGAGCATCTGTAGTATAAACATAAAATGCTTGATCTAATTGAACTAAGTTAGCAAAAGCTAAAGCAGCATCATTCACATCGGTAAATACATCATTCCATTGGTAGGCTCTAATTTCAACAAATTGGTTGGTTAATGAGTCGGCAGCATTTGTAACAGTAGAAAAAGTCATGCCTGTAGCAAGTACTCTGCTCGCATTAGGATCGTCAAAGGCTAAACAATTTTCGTAATCTGAAGTAAAAGTGCCTGGTCTAAAACCAGCAGAGCTAATCGGTAGTTTTGTTATGGTATCTAACCTACTGTAAGCATAAATATTTTGGTCTATCATAAAACCTGATTTTAAAACGTTATCACTCAAATCTCCATCAGTGTTTTGGGGGGTAATGGTATAAGTCATATCATAATAACCACTAGCATAAGAGCCTTGAGCAAATGTGCCTAATGAAACATAAGCAGAATCTCCAGGTTGTATGCTGTCAATGGTAGCTGTATTGGTATAAAGAGGAGCTCCAGCTAAGCTAATATCAACCTTAACACTTGGTGTAAATTGTGTTTGGTTGCCAAAATTTCTTACCCACAAACCTGTTTGTACTTTAAATTCTGTAGAATCTACAGAAAGTGCGGCTATATTAGAAAATCTTCTGGCTTTTACAATGTCAGCCTGTTTGGCTCCTAAATCGTTAGGAAATAGGCCAAGTTTATTGCCAATAAATGCGGTAACATTTCCAGCTATTATAGAATCTCTTAAAAGAGCTCCATCAACATCAGAAATCATGATTACGGGTATTGTTACAGACATTCCATCTGTTCCTCCTAACATGCCAATTGGAGCTCCACCAACATTGTTGATGATAATACAGCCAATAGCTCCTGCATTTTGGGCAGCTAAAGCTTTAGAACCAAATTGACAACTAGCTCTGTAAAGTACAGCAATTTTACCTGTTAGGTTGGCTGTTAAAGGTGGAGCACAAGCAATGGTGTCTCCTCCAGGAACATCTACGAACATTAATGTGTCGGTTATTGCATTTGCGGGTATTGTTAAGTCAGGACTTCCCCATGAATTAGCTGCTGTAGCATAAGTTAATCCATAGCTACCAGCAATAGAAGATGGGGTTTGTACTTGAAATATCACTTGAGAGAAAGCGAATGTTCCAATCAGTGTTAAGGCAATAAATAGTGAAATTTTTTTCATTTTCTTTAATTTTAGTATGTATTTTTAGTTTATTGATTGCAAATTTAAGATATTATTATTCTTTTTTCAAAAAAAAGATATTTTTTTTAATACATAAAATATTGATTATAGGAAACTTAAAACAAGTCTTACCTCAATTCAGCTCCTAATTTTTGTGTTAATGAGGTAATTAATTTATCCATTATTTTATCTACTTGCTTGTCGGTTAGGGTTTTTTCATTATCAGCAAAAATAAAACTTATGGCATAAGATTTTTTGTCTTTCGCTATGTTTTTACCCTCATAAACATCAAATAAATTAATTTGTTGTAGTAGGTGTTTTTCTTGTTTTAATGCTAGTGCTTCAATTTCTTTATAGCTTATATTTTTAGCTAACAGCAAAGCTATGTCTCTGCGAACGGTTGGAAATTTTGTTATTTCTTTGTACTTAATTTTATTTAATGCGGCCATTTTTATGAAATAATCATAATTAATTTCACAATAAAAAACATTGTTGGTAATATTAAATTGTGATTGGAAAGTTGGGTTTACTAATCCTAACTGGCAAATTTCGTTGTTATTAATAAGTATTTTTAATCCATATTGCAAAAATTCTGAATCGGTTTCTGTTGTTTTTACATTTAATTTGTTTAATCCAAAACGATTAAAAATGGCATCTATTATTCCTTTTAGGTGATAAAAGTTAACCATTGTTTTTTGTGTTGACCAACTTTCGGCATCAAATTCTCCTGTAAGTAATAAACTTAATTTATTTGTTGCTGCAAACTTATTTGTTTCTTTAAGGTAGGTTTTGCCAAGTTCAAACAACTTTAAATTGCTTTGTTTTCTGTTTTGATTATATGCAATTGTTTCTAGTCCGTTAAATAGTAGCGTTTGTCGTAAAACATTTAAGTCCTTACTTAAAGGATTTATTAGTTCTACTAATGTATTGTTTGTTTTGTTGTAATAATTAGCCTTTGTTAAAGAGTTGGTTATTAGCTCATTAAAACCATTAGACACCAATAAATCTGAAATTATATTGCTTATTTTTTCTTTATCAGGTTTTGGCTTAAAAGATAATGTTGAATGTAATTTTTTTGGAAGTTTAATGTTGTTGTATCCGTAAATTCTTAAAATTTCTTCTATTACATCAACTTCTCGTTGTACATCTGCCTTAAAAGGTGGAACAGATAGTGTTAATGTTAACTCATTTTCATTAATAATCTCAATTTCGAGCAGTTGCAATATTTTTTTAATTAATTCTTTATCAATTTGCTGACCGATGAGTTTATTGCAA
>CAZVEW010000125.1:0-7966 GCA_964625955.1 uncultured Vicingus sp.
TTTTTAGTTTCTTCTTCCCAAGCATTTTTAGCAACATCCAGCTCTTTTAAAAGTGTACGTTCTGTATCTCTAAGTTGGGCAGCTTCTTCGTATTTTTGACTTTTTACAACATGATTTTTTTTGCTTTTAATGTCTTCAATCTTTTTTTCAATATCAATAATATTTTTTGGAACTTTTATATTGGTGATGTGAACACGAGATCCAGCTTCATCTAAGGCATCAATAGCCTTATCTGGCAAGTGTCTGTCTGTCATGTATCTATCCGTAAGTTTAACACAAGCTTCTATTGCTTCTTCGGTATAAGTTACATTATGATGGCTTTCGTATTTATCTTTAATATTGTTAAGAATTTCTATTGTTTCTTCTACCGAAGTGGGTTCTACAAGTACTTTTTGAAACCTTCTTTCTAAAGCACCATCTTTTTCGATGTATTGACGATATTCATCTAAAGTTGTTGCGCCAATACATTGCAACTCTCCTCTAGCCAACGCAGGTTTAAACATATTTGAAGCATCTAAAGAACCAGAAGCCCCTCCTGCACCAATAATAGTATGAATTTCATCTATAAATAAAATAATATCAGGCGATTTTTCTAACTCATTCATTACCGCTTTCATCCTTTCTTCAAACTGACCTCTGTATTTTGTTCCTGCAACTAAAGATGCTAAATCAAGCGTAACTATTCTTTTACCAAAAAGAACTCGAGATACTTTTTTTTGTGTAATTCTAAGTGCTAAACCTTCGGCAATGGCAGATTTACCAACACCAGGTTCTCCAATTAGTATAGGGTTGTTTTTCTTTCTTCTGCTTAAAACTTGAGAAACTCGTTCAATTTCCTTTTCTCTACCAACAATAGGGTCTAACTTTCCTTCTTCGGCATATTTTGTTAAATCTCTTCCGAAATTATCTAAAACAGGTGTTTTAGATTTAATCTCACTTCCTTTATTTTTACCACTATCGCCACCACTTCCCATAAATCCTTTTCCACCTTCACTATCATCCGAATCTGAGGGTGTATTCGGAAAATCTGCTTTAGGAAGTGTATTATCTTCAGATATGTTTAAAATCATTATTTCTTCTTTTACGGCATCATAATTCACATTTAAGCTGTTTAGAATATTTGTTGCACTATTGTCTTCATCTTTTAAAATAGCCAACAACAAATGTTCTGTACCAATAATATTATTTCGAAATAATTTTGCTTCTAAATAAGTGATTTTTAAAACTTTTTCAGCTTGTTTTACTAATGGTATGTTAGCCAACTGATTGTTAGAACTATTTCCAACTTTTATTGAAAATTCTATTTTTTTTCTTAAATCCTTTAAATTAATTCCAAGATTATTAAGAATTTTTACTGCTAAACCATTTCCTTCTCTAATTATACCAAGAAGTAAATGCTCTACACCAATGTAATCATGCCCCAAGCGTAAAGCTTCTTCCTTACTATAGGTAATAACATCTTTTACTTTTATTGAAAAATTTGCATCCATAACACTAAAATTTTAATTCTACTAAGTTAAAAGTAATACTTATTCAGACAACTCAAAAATAAATATATAGCTTATATCGTGCATTTAACAAATATTATGTTTTTCAACAGATTTTTGTTAGTAATTAAGTTAAATAAATTAGTAATAAACTTAACTAAAAATCGTATTTTCGAGGGTCTTAAAAAAAGACCATTTATTTTAAGAAAATAATACAATTTTAATATATATAATTTATGACTGGAGAAAAAATAATACCAATAAATATAGATGAAGAAATGAGATCAGCTTATATCGATTATTCGATGTCTGTTATTGTTTCTAGAGCATTACCTGATGTAAGAGATGGATTAAAACCTGTACACAGAAGAATTTTATATGGCATGATGGAATTAGGTGTAAAATCTACTGGTGCCTACAAAAAATCGGCAAGAATAGTAGGAGAGGTGTTAGGTAAATACCACCCTCATGGCGATACTGCTGTTTATGAGGCGATGGTAAGAATGGCTCAAGAATGGTCGTTACGATATATGTTGGTTGATGGACAAGGTAACTTTGGTTCTGTTGATGGCGATAGTGCTGCAGCAATGAGATATACAGAAGCTCGATTAAAGAAAATTGCCGAAGAAATGTTAGGCGATTTAGATAAAGATACTGTTGATTTTACTTTAAATTTTGATGATACCTTACAAGAACCTTCAGTAATGCCAACTAAAATACCCGCATTACTTTTAAATGGTGCTTCTGGTATTGCTGTTGGTATGGCAACAAATATGGCTCCTCATAATTTAACCGAAGTTATTGATGGTACAATTGCTTACATTGATAATAGAGATATTGATATTGAAGGTCTAATGCAACATATAAAAGCTCCTGATTTTCCAACAGGAGGTATTATTTATGGCTATCAAGGCGTAAAAGATGCTTTTAATACAGGTAAAGGAAGAGTTGTAATGAGAGCAAAGACAGAATTAGAAGAAACTAAATCTGGTCGGTTTAGAATTATAGTTTCAGAAATACCCTATCAAGTTAATAAGGCTGACATGATTAAAAAAACAGCCGATTTAATTAACGATAAAAGAATTGATGGAATTTCTGATATTAGAGATGAATCTGACAGAACAGGAATGAGAATAGTTTATGAATTAAAAAGAGAAGCTATTCCTAATGTTGTATTAAATAATTTATTTAAACAAACAGCCCTACAAACCTCATTTAGTGTAAATAACATCGCATTAGTAAAAGGAAGGCCTCAAGTTTTAAACTTAAAAGACATCATTGTTGAATTTGTTGAATTTAGACATGAGGTTGTTGTTAGAAGAACACAATACGAATTACGAAAAGCCGAAGAAAGAGCCCATATTTTAGAAGGATTAATTATTGCATCAGATAATATTGATGAAGTAATAGATATTATTAAAAAATCTAAAACACCAGATTTAGCTATTACCAACTTAATGGAAAAATTTAAACTTTCTGAAATACAATCTCGTGCAATTGTAGATATGCGTTTAAGGCAACTTACAGGCTTAATGCAAGAAAAATTAAGAGCAGAATATGATGATATAATGACTTTAATTACCGATTTAAAAGATATTTTAGGAAGCGAAGAACGAATAATGCAAATAATTAAAGATGAGCTACTTGAAATTAAAAATAAATATGGCGATGAAAGAAGGAGCGAGATAGAATATGCTGGTGGTGATTTTAGTGTTGAAGATATGATTCCTGATGAAACTGTTGTTGTTACCATATCTCGTATGGGATATATGAAAAGAACCTCCTTATCAGAGTACAAACTGCAAAATAGAGGAGGAGTAGGTTCAAAAGGAACAGCTACTAGAGATGAGGATTTCTTAGAACAGCTTTTTGTAGCTACAACACATAATTATTTATTAGTATTTACAGAAAAAGGTAAATGTTTTTGGATGCGTGTTTTTGAAGTTCCTGAAGGATCTAAACAATCCAAAGGTAGAGCTATCCAGAATTTAATAAATATTGAATCGGATGATAAAGTTTTAGCCTACATTAATGTTAAAAATTTAAAAGATGAAACTTACATTAATAGCAACTACATTGTTATGTGTACGAAAAAAGGGGTGGTTAAAAAAACTACCTTAGAAGCTTATTCAAGACCAAGAACAAACGGAATAAATGCTATAACAATTAGGGAAGGAGATAGATTACTCGAAGCAAAATTAACCTCTGGTTCTGATGAAATTATTATGGCTTTAAAATCTGGTAAAGCAATACGTTTTAACGAATCTAAAACCCGACCAATGGGCAGAAATGCAGCAGGTGTTAGAGGAATTAGGCTAGCAAATGAAAACGATAGTGTAATAGGCATGATAACCATACCAGATATTGAAAATGCAAATGTTTTAGTAGTTTCTGAAAATGGCTATGGAAAACGTTCCGATATTGAAGATTACAGAATAACCAACAGAGGAGGAAAAGGCGTTAAAACTTTAAATATTACTGAAAAAACTGGTCATTTAATTGCCATTAAAAATGTTGTAGATAGCGATGATTTAATGATTATTAATAAATCAGGAATAGTAATAAGATTAGCTGTTAAAAACCTTAGGGTGATGGGAAGAGCAACACAAGGCGTTAAATTAATTAATTTAAAAGGTAACGACACCATTGCTGCCGTTGCTAAAATTGAAAAATCAGCTGATGAAGAAGATGAAATCTTATATGATGAAGATGGTAACGAAATAATTAGCCCAACAAACAATGATGATGCTAGCCAAGATTTACCTAAAGAAGAAGACAATGGCAAGGAAATTGATAATAATGAAGAAGAAGAATAAAAACTAAAGAAATTTTAAACTATGAAAAAAATTATTTTAGCAATAACAGCAATAATTAGTGTATCTGGGATATTTGCTCAAAAAAACAAAGTGGTAAGTGCATACAATTATAACAAAGCATTTGCCCGATCAGGGAAATGCACAGAACTTCAGCACGGATTAGAAGCTATTAACTTAGCAACAGCACACGATGTGACAAAGAATTGGGCAAAAACTTGGTATTATAGAGGTAACTTATATTACAGTATTTTAGCTAGCAAAGACCAAGCTTGTAAAAATTTAGATAAAGATGTCTTAACTAAGTGCACCGATTCTTATTTAAAAGCTTTAGTACTAAATTTTGATGACCCTGAATTGAAAAAACTTGATTTACAAAAAGAAGATGGTAGCGACATGATAAAGTTTTTTGGTGCTATTCAAAATAAAAGTAAAGTAGATGACGAAATGTACACAATGGATATTATGGGAAGAAAATTTCCTGGACTATCTGGAGAGTATGCCAACAAAGGAATTGACCAATTTACAGCTAAAGACTATAAGGGATCTGAAGAAAGTTTTGGCAAATCTTTATTATTAGGGCAAATGAGTGGAAGAATGGACACCATGATTATGTATAACATGGCATTGGCTTCAGAATATGCAAAAGATTATACAACAGCAAAACAAATGTATAAAGGCTTAATTCAATTAAAATATAATATAGATAATAATGGTCCAAATTTATACTTATCTATGTCTAAAATATTAAAAATAGAAGGAGATACCGTTAAAGCAATTGATTTTATAAAAGAAGGTAGAAAGGCATATCCAAGTAATCAAAATTTAATTTTTGAAGAAATTGACTATTATTTGCAATCAAATCAAAACCAAAAAGCTTTAGATAATCTTAATACAGCTATAAATAATGATAGTAATAATGCTTTTTTATATTACGTAAGAGGCACTGTTTATGATAAATTAGAACAAAGTGATAAAGCACTAAAGGATTATGAAAAAGCTATTGAGTTAGACCCTAAACAACATGACGCTTTATATAACTTAGGAGCTTATTATTTTAATAATGGTGCAGATAAAGTGAATGAGGCTAATGATTTACCGCTAAGTGCATCAAAAAAATATAATGAGTTAACCAAACAAGCCAAAGAAGATTTCTTAAAATCAATTCCATATATAGAAAAAGCAAATACTGTAAAACCAGAAGATACTGCCACAGCAGAAATGTTAATTAAAGCTTATACTAGAACAAATCAGTTTGATAAAGCAAAAGCTTTAAAAGCTAAATATCAGTAGGTTTGTTTCATTAAAAATTATCAAAAAGGAGAGATGTTTCTCATTTCTCTTTCTTGGTTAAAAAATCTATTTAACATAATATAAATTATAAGACAAGAACAATAAATTTAAAGCCAAGAATAGTTAAAAAAAAG
The DNA here is from genome assembly GCA_964625955.1 of uncultured Vicingus sp. GTDB lineage: Bacteria > Bacteroidota > Bacteroidia > Flavobacteriales_E > Vicingaceae. Next base: position 5,728 of record CAZVEW010000125.1, read on the forward strand.
CATTTATTTTAGTAAATAAGGAATTTTTTTAACAAAACAAAGAAACATCAATGTTTACAAGGTTTGTAAGGTGGTTTTTTCATTTTTTTTATTTTATAGTCATTTTTTAGGCACATAAATAGCTTTAGTTAAAAAATCTACTACCAAATAAGGCGGAAATATCAACACATCAGCAATAACAGCCACAACTTAGTAGCTATACCAACAAGCTTATTCATTTGGTAATACTTTCTCTAAATCAAAGTTTTCTGTTTGGGTTAATGTTTTTCCTTTACCTAAAGGTAAAGTTAGAGTTGTTATTTTAGATTTGTATCCTTCGCCAGCAATGGTTAGTGTATATTCTTTATTACCAGGTAATGTTATAAAATAGTCACCATCACTGTTGGTAGTTGTTTTGGCAACTGTTTTTCCCGTTTCATCATTAAATATTATATTGGCAAAAACTTTGTCTTCTCCACTTTTTATGTTTCCTTTAAGTATGGTTAAATTAATATCCACTCCACCCGTTAAAATAGGGTATTTCGAGAAATCTATGGTATAAATATCACGTTCTCCCAATCCATCTTCTTTTACTGTAGAGTAATAACCTGTTTTACCGTCAGTGCTTAATGTAAAGTGCACATCATCTCCAACAGTATTAATGGGGTAGCCTAAATTTTCGGGTTCAGACCAAGTGCCATCTGCTTGTAATTTCGACATAAAAATGTCTAATCCCCCCATGGTTAGATGTCCTTTTGAACTAAAAAATAAAGTTTTACCATCAGGATGAATAAATACAGAAATCTCGTCCTCTGGGGTATTTATTGTTGGTCCTAGATTTTTGGGTTCTCCCCACTGTGTTTTTGATATTTTTTCAACAACATAAATATCTCCTTTTCCTTGTGCCCCAATCTTTTTACCTTTTCTTTCACTCACAAAATATAATTTATTACCATCAGCAGATAAGCATGCAGAGCTTTCAAAATAAGAAGAATTTATGGCTTTACCTAAAGGTTTAGGTAATCCCCACTTATTAGAAGTTTTACTTTTTTTAGATACAAAAATATCTCCAATATAAACGGATCCATCGTTACGGTAAATATAAATTTGATTGCCATCGGGAGAAATACTTAGGCAAGCATCATGTCCTTCTGTATTTAATTTTCCTGGTATTGGATAAGCTTTTCCCCATTTGTTCTCGATAGTATCTAATTTGGAAATGTAAATGTCTTCAAAGTATTTATAATCGCCAGCTTTATCAATTCCACCACCTTTGGTGTCCGATCTTCGAGAAGTGAATATCATTGTTTTTCCATCTGCTGAAATAGAAGGGGCATAATCTCCACCTCTTGAGTTAATGTTTTTACCCATATTTGTAATCGTAACATTTACTGGTTTTTCTTCCATTCTAATTGCATAATGAATTTGGGCTATCATCTTATCTACTTGATATCGTTTAATATATTTCTTTTTTGCTTTAGATTTAAATGTTTCTAACGATTTTAATGCTTCTGCTAATTGTCCATTTCTATGGTAAGCCAACCCTAAGTTATAATGCAATTCGGGCACCACTTTTTCATTTAATTTTCTTGCATTTTGATAGTATTCAACAGCTAATTCGTAGTTTTTTAGAGCATAATGGCATTCTCCAATTCTAAAATTTACCATTGCATCGTTGGTAAAGTCTTTCAATAACTCTCTATATTGGTTTAAAGCAATTCTTACATTTCTATCTCCCAAAAAGGAATGCCTAGCTTCTGCCATTTTATATTTATAAGATATTTTTCCTGTTTTTTTGTTATTCTCCTGAGAAAAAGAAATGGTGTTTAAAGTAAACAGAGGTATAAAAAGTAGTAAGAGATATTTTTTCATAGTTTAATTAGTTTTCAATGCCAATAACAATAATACAAAAATATATAATATTGAGTAGTATTTTTCTTTTGTTTGAGACAAATGTAATTAATATGTTAGCATTTTAAAATAAGTTGTCGCTTAAACTATCAACAATCTATCTTGTCGCAATACACGAAGTGTAGCAAAATGATGGACTAATATATCTATTAGGAAAAAATCATTTTGAGGTGTTTTATCCTCGAAATCAAAAATAACTAGATGCTTTTAAAGTAAATTTTTTATAACCTTTAATTCTGACTATCTTTGCACGTTTTTTAAAAGTATTCATGGCTGACAAAGAAATAACAATTCAAAAAAAATTAGTACGAAAAGAACTCTACGATTATCAAAAAAAAGGCATGGATGC
>CAZVEW010000126.1:0-7938 GCA_964625955.1 uncultured Vicingus sp.
GCATTTTGGGTGTGTAAAGGTAAAGGATAATAAATCATGCAAGGAATTTCTTTTGATTTTAGGAAGTTTTGTAGCTCAAATTGATTAAAATTCTCTCCTACCAAGGTGTATTGATGAAAAACGTGGGTTGATTTTATGTCTCTTGTGGGAGTTTTAATGTCTGTTACATTTTTAAATGCTTCATCGTAATAATTTGCTGCCCAATTTCTAGCTTTAGCATATTCATCTAAATGTTTTAATTTTATACTTAAAATGGCTGCTTGTATGGTATCTAGTCTTGAGTTTACGCCTAATCTTTCGTAATGGTAACGTTGCCCCATGCCATGATTAACGATAGAATTGCAAATTGCTGCTAATTTATCATCGTTGGTAAATAAAGCTCCTCCATCACCATAACAACCTAAATTTTTAGATGGGAAAAAAGATGTTGTTCCTATGTTTCCAATAGTTCCTGCTTTTTTTGAAACACCATTGCTAAAGGTATATGATGCACCAATAGCTTGAGCTGTATCTTCTATCACATACAAATTATTTTCTTTGGCAATTTTCATAATTTCTTCCATATTAGCACATTGTCCGAATAAATGTACAGGAATAATTGCTTTTGTTTTTGGTGTGATGGCTGCTTGTAGTTTTTCAACATCTATGCAGTAAGTATCTTTATTTACATCTACTAAAACGGGGGTTAATTTTAGCAAACCAATCACTTCAACAGTTGCTGCAAAAGTAAAATCGGCTGTTATTACTTCATCTCCAGCTTGTAAGCCCAATGCCATTAAGGCTATTTGTAAGGCATCTGTGCCGTTTCCGCAAGGAATAACGTGTTTTACATTTAAATAATTTTCTAATTCTTGTTGAAATGCTTTAACTTCTGGTCCTCGAATAAATGCTGAAGAGGTAATTACATCGGTTACAGCTTTATCTACTTCTTGTTTAATTTTAGCATACTGACCTTTTAGGTCAACCATTTGAATGTTTTTTACGGCCATAGTAAATTACCTTTTTCAGGATAAGTCTGCTAAATTAATAAAATCTCATTTATTAAATAGTAAAATACAAACTTAACATCCATATTGAATCATTTAGCTATTTTTGAAAATTAAAAATTATGAATTATGAAAAAATTAATTGTTATTATTGCTGCTTCATTATTATTGTTTTCGTGTGCAAATATTTTTAATAGTATAGTCTTCCCAAACCAGTGTCAGAAATGCGAAGTAATTAATACACAAACAGGCGAAGTTTTATTTGCTAATGAAGGTTGTGGTGGAGATAATACTAAGTTAGAAGATGAAGCAAAAATTAAAGCTTTCGACTTAAGTAGTGGTTCTTTTGGAATTTGTGACTTAGAAGTAAAGTGTAAAATGTGGAAAAAAGGCAAAGATTCAGAAAATTAATTAGGTTTTTTAATTTTTAAGTTTTGCAGCAGTTTCTTTCAATTTCTTAAACTCACTTTTTACGTATTTTGCGTATTTTTTATTGTGTTCATATTCTCCCTTACTTGGGTTGTACTCTATAAGTGCTGTTGGAAAATCAAGAGAAGAAATATCAACTCCTTTAAACTTGCTTCTTTTCGTTAAATCTATTTTAAATTCATAAAAATATTTCCCTCTATTTGCTTTGTTATTTTTTGTTGAAATTTGAATTTTTTCATTTATAAAGCTATTCTTACTAACTTCAATTGTATAGTTTATGTTACTAAAAAGCACAAACTGAAATTTGCCATTTTTTTTGGTAAACAACTTATTTACAGCTTTATTGTTTTGGTACAGTACAACCATTACCTTTTCTATGCTTTTTTCATTATGATTAACATGACCTTTAATTTCTAGTACATTTGTTCCGCTAAACGAACTAAATAAAAAAAGGCTAATAAAAAGTAGTGCTGTTAATGTTTTCATTAGGAAAGGGTTTAAGTATTATTTAAAAAGTCCATTCATTTCTGCTTCAATGCCTTGAATAATTATCCCTAAGTCTTCGGCATTTTCTGAAAAATTATTGTTATCAACATCTACAATAATTAATTTTCCTTGGTCATAGGTAGAAATCCATGCTTCGTAGCGTTCATTTAAACATTTTAGGTAATCTAAACGAATACTTTCTTCGTAATCTCTACCTCTTTTTTGTATTTGATTTACCAATGTTGGTACTGATGCTCGTAAGTAAATTAAAATATCTGGCGGTTGGATAAATGTTTCTTGTAGTTTAAATAAAGAAAAATAGGTTTCAAAATCGCGTGTTGTCATTAAACCCATTGAATGTAAATTAGGAGCAAAAATATACGCATCTTCATACAATGTTCTATCTTGAATAACCGTCTTTTTTCCACCTCTAATTTCTTCTATCTTACTAATTCTACTGGTCATGTAATAAACTTGTAAATTAAAAGACCAACGTTGCATATCGTTATAAAAATCATTTAAATAAGGATTTTCATCAACATCTTCAAAATGAGCTTCCCATTTATAGTGTTTGGCTAATAAAGTGGTTAAGGTTGTTTTTCCTGACCCTATATTTCCTGCAACGGCAACTAACATATATTATTTGTTTTAAAAAGAGAATAAAAATACAAAAATAATTTGATTATTTACTTGAGTACAATTTTATTGATAATTATTTCTTCTTTTGATGTTAAAGCATAAATTTTTTTTCCCTCAACACGAACCGAAACAATGGTATTATTTTTTATTAAATTAATCGCTGCATTTTCTAGCGTAAAAAAATCGTATTTAAAAATTTTACCTTCTTTTACATAGATGATAAATTTATCTTTTACTTGAAATGTTTTTAAACCGTACAAAGGAATGGTTTTTAGGTATGCTCCATACATATCGAAAACTAAAATACCATTTTTAGGGTCGTTTAAATATACTTTACTGTTATATTCTACCAAAAAATTAGGTTGTATATTTTTGTTTAGTAAATTAGAAATATTACCTGAAGAGTTGGTTGTTAAAAGGTTGTTATCCTTTCTGGTCAATTCAAATTTAATAGGGTCGTAATACCAAATTCCATCGTTATAAGAGCGACAAACCAATGTTGTTTCGTCTAATTCAATTTCTGTTAAATCTATTGTTTGTGAGTTTGCCGATAAGGTGTTATCTAAAATTAAAATTTTGGTAAACTCTCTAAAATAAACCAATATTTTTAGCGGATTACTTACATCTACATTGGCAATTTCTCCTAATAAGTTATTACTATAAGTGTATTGTAATTCGGCTAATTGGTTGTACTTTTTAATTTCAAATTTGCTAATTGCATAATAATTCCCTAATTGGTCTGTGGTTAAACTATTTCCATTAAATGTTTTTATTAATGTTTGAGAAAAGCAAACACTAACAAACAACGTAAAAAATATGAATAGATAATTTTTCATTAACTTTTAAATAATAGCCAAAATTATACCATTTTAAGGATTTCGTCAACTAATTTTCTGTTATTTGATAAGCGAGGGATCTTATGTTGCCCTCCTAAACGGTTATTTTTAATTAACCAATTGTTAAAAGTACCTTTATTTAGTACAATAATTTCTGGCGAATTTAAAACCATGTTATTAAATCTTTTTGCTTCATAATCTGTATTTAAAGATTTTAATTTTTCATCTAAAAACTGAGAAAACAACAATTTGCTTTTAGGTGTTCTTTCAAACTCTATTAACCATTGGTGCCTACCCGATTGATTATCTTTTAAATAAACAGGGGCAGCGGTGTAATCTTTTATTGTTGCTTCTGTTTTTATAGATGCATAGCTTAAAGCTTGCTCAGCATTTTCAATAATTAGCTCTTCGCCAAAGGCATTAATAAAATGTTTTATTCTTCCCATTACTTTTATTCTAAAAGGATTTAATGAGGTAAATTTAATGGTATCACCTAATTGATAACGCCACAAACCTGCATTGGTAGAAATAACCATTTCGTAGGTTTTATTTAATGTAACAGCATCTAAGGCAATTATTTTTTTACTTGCATTTTGCTCAATAAATTCATAAAAAATGCCATAATCTAACATTAAAAGCATTTCTTCTACCTCGCTTTGGTCTTGCAAGCCAAAAAAACCTTCCGAAGCGTTATAATTCTCATAATAATTCATCTTTTTACTTGGAATTATTTTTTTAAACTGCTCTTTATAAGGCATAAAATTAACGCCTCCGTGCATGTATAACTCTAAATTTGGCCAAACATCTAAGAGGTTATTGGTTTTATTATTTGCTAAAATTTTTTGCAACAAAACTAAAGTCCACGAAGGAACACCAGAAATATTAGACACATTCTCTTTAGCGGTAGAAATAGCCATTTTTTCCATTTTTTCTTCCCAATTATCCATCAAAGCAATTTCCATTTTTGGCACTCTACGTTGCTCTACCCAAATGGGAAAATTTTTCATGATAATTGCCGATAAATCGCCATAAGAAGAAGCATCTTTAAATTTATTTAACTTTGTAGCACCTCCAACTACTAAAGTTTTTCCTAAAATTAGTTTCGATTCGGGGTGGTTGTGGTGATAAATTGCCAATAAATCTTTACCTCCCTTATAATGACAATTAATTAAAGATTCTTTACTTACAGGTATAAATTTACTTTTTCCTGTGCTTGTTCCTGATGATTTTGCAAACCATTTAATTTCGGTAGGCCACAAAATATTTTGTTCTCCTTTTATAAGTCGAACAATTGCTGGTTTTAAACTTTTATAATCTTGTAATGGCACATTTTGGACAAAATCTTGGTAATTTTTAATAGATTTGAAATGATGTTTTTTTCCAAATTCGGTTTTTTTGGCTGTGCTAACTAAATTACAAAGTACATCGTTTTGTACTTCGTTAGGGTATTTAATAAACAATTCCATTTGATGAATTCGTTTTTTAATAATCCAAGAAAAAACAGTATTGATGAGTTCCATTGAGTTAAAAATTAAAAGTGTTAAGTTCGTAAAGTTACAGGCTTACTTTTAACTTAACACTTTTAACTTTATAAACTTTTAAGTGTCAACATATTTCAGGCATTGCCGATTTATATCTTATCTGTAAAAAAACAAAAACAAAGTGATTCTGAAGATAGTAATAAAAGAATAATCATCTAACACTTTGATTTATACAATAATTGGCATATTTTTAGCTTCTAAAATTAATAATAACCAATTTTCTTAATTTAATTTGTGTTGATACATACAAAATCAATAAAAATGAAAAAATTACTTTACCCCTTGCTCTTCTCTTTTGGTTTAATTCTTACGGCTTGCCCTTACGAATCTGATATTGAGCTAAATACGTATGAGGATTCTTTGAAAATTGACAAAAAGCTACTAGGGGAATGGGTTGCATTTCATGGTGATGGTAGCAGAGAAGAACTTATCCTTACCAAAATTGCCCGCTCTGTGATAGATGCTACACATAAGCGATTCTCAGCAAATAATAAATTTGATGGTAGATTTAAGTACAGAGCTTATACCACTGAATTTAATGGAATTACCATTTTTAATATAGAAAATACGGAAGGAAAATATTTATTTGCCAAGTATGCTTGGACGGGTAAAAATGAGTTTTATATTCAAGCTGTAAGTGCTGATTATGTTGTTAATAATTTTAAAGTAGATTCTGTTACCACTACAAATTTAAGAGCTTTTATGATGAATAATGTTAATAAAGAAAAGCTCTATGAGGATAAGATTGAGTTTTATAGAAAAGGTTCGCCCGAATATAATAAGGTTAGAATGTACATGAAAAAATCGGGGTTTTAAGTCTTTTCTTTATTATCGTTTTTATTATATGAGTAAGATAAGATATTTCAATTATATCTTCACACCAATAACACAAACATCGTCAATTTGCTCTAAGTTACCCTTCCACGAACTAAAGAAATCATCTATTGCAAGTTTTTGCTTTACCATTGGTAGGGAGTGCATAGTACTTAGCAGGTTCTTAAACCCTTTCCATTTTAATTTTTTACCCTTTTCCCCTCCAAATTGATCTGGAAAACCATCTGACGATAAATAAATAACGTCTCCTTTTTTTACTGACAAGTAATTATTTATATATTTCTTTTTTGTTTTAAATAAAGAGTGTCCTATAGATTCTCTATTGCCTTTTATTTCGTTTAACTCTTTTCCATCAAAATAAAACAAAGAATGATAAGCCCCAGAAAATTGTAAAATATTAGTTGTTGTGTTCCAATTACAAACCCCTATATCCATTCCATCTTGAATGGTTTTTTCTAGGGTTGTAAAGTTGTTAATTATAATCTTATCTAATTCAGTTAATATTAAGTTAGGCTGCGTAATACCTTGCTCCATAACAACTTTATTTAGAATATTATTAGCAATTAAACTCACAAAAGCCCCTGGCACACCATGACCGGTACAATCTATAACTGAAAAAATTATTTCATCTCCAATTCTATTTATCCAATAAAAATCACCACTAACAATATCTTTTGGTTGATAATACACAAAGATTTCTTTTAAAATTCCTGTTATTTTTTTTGTTGAAGGTAAAATAGTGTTTTGAATTCTTTTTGCATATCTAATACTATCCGTTATGGATAGATTTTTATCTTCAATCTCATTTCGTTGCGTTTCAATTTGTTTAAAAGCTCTTGTTAATAGCTTATTTTTCTCTTTTATTTCTTCTGTTTCTGTTTTAATACTTTTAAATTGAAAATCAAATTCAATCTTCTTTAATTTTTGTGCATTATTTTCGCTTAATAGTTCTTCTTCTAGGTGTTTGTATTTATTTAAGTAAAAATAAGCTTTTTCATATTGCTTAAGATTACCAAAAGCATCTGCATAATAGCGATACAAGACATACTCTTCCTCTTTATTCCCTCTATTAATTACAATTTCTTTGGCCTTATTAAGGAGTAATATAGCTCCTTCACTATTATTCTCTGCGTTCAACATTCTTGCTTGTATTTGATAGCAAGCAATAACTATTTGCCAATAATTTGATGTTATTCCAAACCCTAAACCTTTAATAATATTTTGATTAGCAATTTGATACTCTTTTTGCAAAAAATATACTTCACCTATGTTATAATAAACAATAGCTTGTATTGTATCTGATAAATCAGAAAAAGATAGGCATTGATTAAAATATTTTAAAGCATTATCGTAATCGTCCATTGCCATATAAGTATCTCCAATATTATTTAAAGTACTTAGCTGAGCAGTTTTATTTTTTATTTTTTCTCTTAATTCAAGGCATTTTAAATTACAATCCAATCTTTTGCGGTAGTCTCCCAAGAAATTATAAACACCACCTAAAATGTCTAAACAATCAGACTCTCCTTTATAATCGTTAAGAATTTTGGTTAACTCCATGGCTTGTAAAGCACATTTCATAGCCTCTCCATAATTAGAATTATGTTGATAATTTTTTCCTAATTGAATTAAACTATTTGCTAATCCTCTAGTATAAAAATATTTCTCTGAAAGTTTCTTTGCCTTATTAGCAAAATTAATAGAAAGCTCTATATTATTATCCGAGTTGATTTTAGCCGAAGCTAGTAACCCATCTATTTCATCTTGAATAGATCGACTTAACAAATTTTTTGATATTTGATTTGTAGGAGAAATAATATTAAAATTTTACTTTTTTACGATGACTAAATTGTTTTGCTGCTTTTGATAGTTTTCCTTTCTTTTTCTTTTTTGTGTTATTCTTTTTTGCTGAAGATTTAATAGAAATTCCTGAGTTTTTTATTTTTATTGAGTTATTTTTAATTGGTAAAGGTTTTTTATTTTGCGAGTTATTATTTTCAATAGCCTTTTGTTCTTCTTGTTTCGCTTGATCTTCTGCGTATTTTTTATTTATTTCTGCTATTTCTTTTTCTTTTAGCAAACGTTCCTCATTCGTCTTTTTGGCTTCGGCATCTGCTTTTTCTTTGGCTAAACGTGCTGTTTCTTGCTCTTTTTGTAAAGCCTCTTTTTCTGCCTTAGCTTTTGCTT
>CAZVEW010000127.1:0-7866 GCA_964625955.1 uncultured Vicingus sp.
AAATCTTAAAAAACAAATTAATTTATCAGAAAATGTAGCATTAAATAAAGCAACAAATTACATTGGTGCTACAACTTATAAATGGCAAATTCCAGCTCAAGAAGCACAACTAAAAGCTGAGTTTGATGATAATAATGCCACCTACTATCCTAAAGGAAAATTAGTATATATTAATCCTAAAGGGAAACTTAATAATCCTTTAAAATTAACCTATAAATTTAATATTTATGCACAAAAACCCCTTTCCAGAAAATTAATATACGTTGATGCCATGACTGGAAAAATTGTATGGGAACAAGAGCTAATTCACACCATAGATGTAACAGGAACAGCAACAACAGGTTATAGCGGAAATCAAACGATGGTCAGCGATAGCATGGGGGTAGCTTCCTATCGTTTGCAAGAAACAGGCAGAGGAAATGGAATTAGGACTTTTAATAGTGCTAACACCACCAATTATCCAAATACTGATTTTACAAATGGCTCTAAAAATTGGACAAGTTTTACGCCAGCAATAGACCAATATGCAGCAGATGCTCATTGGGGGGCAGAAATGACCTATGACTATTACTTAAATGTACATGGAAGAAATAGTATTGATAATGCAGGATTCCGTTTAGATAGTTATGTGCATTATGATCAGAATTTTGGTAATGCTTTTTGGGATGGTACACGAATGACTTATGGTGATGGAAGTAATAACAACTCGCCTTTTACAGCTCTAGATATTGCTGGACATGAAATTACACATGGCTTAACTTCTAACACAGCAAATTTAAACTACCAAGATGAATCTGGCGCTTTAAACGAATCGTTTAGTGATATATTTGGCGCATCTATAGAGAAAACAGCAAGACCAACTAACTCAAATTGGACGATGGGAGAGGATTTAGGGTTTATTATTAGAGACATGGCAAACCCTACCGCTCAAAATGATCCAAATACTTATTTTGGAACAAATTGGGCTGCACTTGGTGGAGCAGATAATGGAGGTGTACACACCAATAGTGCTATTCAAAATTATTGGTACTTTTTGCTTTCCGATGGTGGGTCAGGAACAAATGACAACGGTAATGCTTACACTGTTACTGGAATAGGATTAACCAATGCTAGTAAAATTGCTTTTAGAAACTTAACTGTTTACTTAACTCCTTCTTCTCAATATACTGATGCTCGGTTTTATTCCATTCAATCGGCAGTAGATTTATTTGGTGGCTGCACGCCAGAAGTAGAAGCAACAACAAATGCTTGGTATGCCGTTGGCGTTGGAGCTATATATGCGCCAACAACAGTTAGTAACTTTTCTGCACCTGTTGTTACTTCGTGTAGTATCCCTTTTACAGCTACTTTTGCCAATAATAGTGTAAATGGAACTTCTTTCAATTGGAATTTTGGTGATGGGAACACCAGCACGCAAACAAATCCATCAAATACCTATACAAATTATGGAACCTATACCATTACATTAATTGCAGATGGAGGAGCTGCTTGTGGTCAAGATACATTAACTAAAGTAGGATATATTATTGTTGATTCAACAATTGCTTGCATCGTTAATTTACCAACAAGCGGTGCTGCACCAACACAAACAGGTTGTTCGGGTACAATGTATGATAGTGGCGGAGCTGCTGCTAATTATGGAGCAAACCAAGATGCACAAATAACCATATCTCCAGCAGGTGCTTCAACTGTAACTTTAACTTTTGTAACCTTTGATGTTGAACCGGGACAAACAGGAAGTTGTAATTATGATTATGTAGAGGTTCATGACGGAGCAAGTGCCACCTCTCCTTTAATAGGAACTTATTGCAATAATAATATTCCAACAACAGTAACTTCAACGGTTGGCTCAATTACCATTGTTTTTCATTCCGACCCAGGAGTAGAATTACAAGGATTTCAAATTGATTGGCAATGTAATATGTCTAATTCAGCACCCATAGCCGATTTTAATGTAGATGTTGATACCACTTGCACAGGACTTATCAATTTTACCGATATATCTATAAATGGACCTACAACATGGGCTTGGGATTTTGGAGATGGAAATACTTCATCACAACAAAACCCTAGCTATACTTATGTAAGCAATGGTTTATATACCGTGCAATTAACAGCAACTAACAGTATTGGCAGCGATGTAATGGTAAAAACAAATTTAATTTATGTTAATATTCCAGTAGCACCAACTGTAGTGGGAGATTCTATTTGTGGAAATCTAACCGCAACTTTATCGGCAACAGGTAACGGCATATTAGAGTGGTACGCCAATGCTACTGGAGGAACTGCAATTAACACAGGAAATACTTTTACAACTCCCATTTTAACCAACACCACAACTTATTACGTGCAAGATGTTATTCAAAGCCCTATACAGGTTTTAGGTAAAGTAGATAACACAGGAGGAGGCAATAATTACAACAACAATCAGTACGAAGTATTTGATGTTTATTCGCCTATGATTATAGATTCGGTAGATGTTTATACTGGTGCCACAGGAGTTAGAACTATTGAGTTAAGAGATAATACAGGAACTGTTCTCCAAACTATAAATGATACTGTTTTAAGCGGAAAGCAAACCATCTATTTAGGCTTTAATGTTAATACAGGCACAAATTACCAATTAGGTGTTTCATCAACATCTACAATAGATATGTACAGAAATAATGCGGGAACAAATTATCCATATACCATAAATGGTTTGGCTTCGATTACAAAAAGTAGTGCAGGAACATCTCCTTTAAATTATTATTATTTCTTTTATAATTGGAAAGTAAGAGAAGCAAGTTGTATAAGTCCTAGAACACCTGTTACAGCTAAAGTTGGTCTTTGTGCAGGTATAGATAACCTTTCTAAAACAGCCAATATTGTAAGCTATGTAGATAATAATGATGGTGTAGTGCTTCAGCTTAATAATATTGAAAAAGGAAATTATAACTTCTATGTATTTAATACTTTAGGTCAGCTAATTATTAATAAAACAATTAACGTTATTACAAAAAAACAGAAAGAGTTTATTAAATTGTCTCAAAAAGCGAAAGGAATATATTACCTACAATTAACCAATAATAAAATGAGTTATAGCAACAAATTGCTAAGGTAATTTTTTTGAATTAATAGTAGTGTCCACTTTTGTGTGTCTGAGCAATCATTTCTACAATTAAAACTGAAGCTGTATTTTTACTATTTATGAATTTCTTCACCATTTTCGTCAATAAAATGATAGGCTAAAAAGCTTAACGAAGTGGTTGAGATTATATCTAGCTTGCATTTAAATTTCTTTTCCCATTGTTTTCTTAAGGAAGAATAGAAACCAGTTTTTTTATTGATAAAAGCTTCAACAAAAGGGTGGGTATTGATTCTGATTTTTTTTAGGTTTAATTGATTTGTGATATATCTTAAATTATTTTCTATTTCATCAATTAATAGAATAGTAGAATGAACTTCGCCATTTCCTCCACAACAAGGGCATTTTTCCGAAGTTTTTATATCCATTTCTGGTCTAACTCTTTGTCTTGTAATTTGAATTAGTCCGAATTTAGTTGGAGGCAAAATATTATGTTTTGCTCTGTCATCTTTCATGAATTCAATCATTTTTTCATACAAGAGCTTTCTGTGTTCAGCAGCTTTTAAATCAATAAAATCAACAACAATAATTCCGCCCATATCACGCAAACGTAATTGACGAGCAACTTCTTCGGCAGCTTCAATATTTACATCTAAAGCATTTTCTTCTTGGGTTTTATCTTTGTTTTTCCCTCTTTGTCCAGAATTTACATCAATAACATGTAGTGCTTCAGTATGCTCTATAATTAGGTAAACACCAGACTTTAAGGTAACATTTTTACCAAATAAGGATTTAATTTGTTTATCTACACCAAAGTTATCGAAAATAGGCAGCTTTCCATTATATAATTTAACAATGTTAGCTTTGTCTGGGGCAATTGTGTTTAAATAAACTTTTATTTCATTAAATAATGTTTCATCATTAACATGTATAGAGCTAAATCTACTACTCAGTAAGTCTCGTAATAATGCAGATGTTCTGTTAATTTCACCTAGTAGCTTTTTAGGTGCATGAGCATTACGTAACGATTTATAACATATTTCCCAACGATTAACTAAATCGTTCATATCAGCATGTAAATCGGCTACTTTTTTATCTTTAGCAACAGTCCGAACAATTACACCAAAACCTTTTGGTTTTATGCTTTTAATTAGGCGTATTAATCTATCTTTTTCGCTACTTTCTTTTATTTTTTGGGATACGGAAACTTTATCAGAAAAAGGCACTAAGACTAAAAACCTGCCAGCGATAGATATTTCTGAGCTTAATCTTGGTCCTTTTGTGGAAATAGGTTCTTTGGCTATTTGAACTAATATGTTTTGGTTAGATTTTAGTGTTTTTTCAATTTTCCCATTTTTCTCAATTTCTTGTTCAAAATCAAAATCTAAGTTGGGAGATTTAAATCTACCTCCAGCTACGCCATTAGTGTATTTTACAAACGATTTAAATTTAGGACCTAAATCAAGGTAATGTAAAAATGCATCTTTTTCGTAACCTACGTTGACAAAAGTTGCATTTAGCCCAGGCATTATCTTTTTTACCTTTCCAAGGTAAATATCTCCTACCGAAAAGTTATTATTGGTTTTCTCCTTGTGTAATTCTAACAATTTATTGTTTTGAAGGATGGCAATAATAACCTCTTTAGATGAAGAATTTATTACTAATTCTACACTCATTTAAAGTTTTTTTTATCAAAGCACAAATTCCCCTTAAGTATTATATACATAAGGGGTTACTTTCGTAAGTAAAAGGAAAAGATTTAAAAACCTAGCTTATGTGAAATAAACTAGGCAAAAAAGAAAACTATTTTTTCTTTTTATGTCTATTCTTTCTTAATCTTTTTTTACGTTTATGCGTAGCCATTTTGTGACCCTTTCTTTTCTTTCCGCTTGGCATAATTTATAATTTATGTTTTGATATATTTTTAATTTTTTTATTTCACGTTACTTTTAACTTTCTCAACAAAAGATTTTGAAGGTTTAAACGAAGGTATAAAATGTGCAGGAATAATAATGGTTGTATTTTTAGAAATATTTCTACCAGTTTTTTGAGCTCGTTTTTTTACAACAAAACTTCCAAAACCTCTTAAATAAACATTTTTTCCACCTTCTAGTGATTTTCTAACTTCTTTCATAAATTCTTCTACAGTTGTTTGAACAGCAATTTTTTCAATACCTGTTTTTTCTGAAATTTTTGTAACTATGTCTGCTTTTGTCATTTTAAAATATCTTTTAACTATTTAAATTTCAATTAATTATCCTTTTAAGGGATGCAAATATACAAGTTTTAATTAATTTTCAAACATTCTATAAAAAAACATTAACTAATTTTAGCCGAAATTATGATTATCATCGACAAGTTACCCTTAAAATGAATTTTTCTAAGCAAATAGTAGCATGGTACCAATTAAATAAAAGAGATTTACCATGGAGAAACACAACAGATCCTTTTTTAATATGGATGTCAGAGGTTATTCTTCAACAAACAAAGGTAGAACAGGGCTTGAGTTATTTCATAAAATTTAAAGAAAAATACCCATCAGTAAAAGAGTTAGCAAGGGCTGATGAAGAGGAAGTGCTTAAGCTTTGGCAGGGTTTGGGATATTATTCTCGTGCAAGAAATTTACACCAAACAGCTAAAACTATTGTTGATGAATTTAATGGTACATTCCCAAAAAATTATACCGATATATTGAAATTAAGAGGAGTTGGCGAATATACCGCTTCTGCTATACTTTCGTTTGCTTTTAACAAACCTTTTGCCGTGGTTGACGGTAATGTTTACCGTGTTTTATCGAGAGTTTTTGGCGTAAGAGAAGCAATAGATACTGGTTTAGGTCAGAAAATATTTAAAAAATTAGCATTTGAATTATTAGATAAAAGAAGACCATCAATTTATAATCAAGCAATTATGGAGTTTGGAGCACTACAATGTACGCCCAAAAACCTAAAATGCGAATTATGCCCTTTTGCTTATAATTGCTACGCAAAAGAAAACGGAATAATTGAGAAACTACCTTTCAAATCGAAAAAGATTAAAATTAAAGATAGATTTTTTAATTATTTAGTAATTAATGATGAGGATAATATTTACTTAAAAAAAAGAATAGAAAATGATATCTGGAAAGGGTTATATGATTTTCCGTTAATAGAAACAAAACATAAAGTTGATTTTAACGACTTAATAAATAATATTGATAAACATGTTTTTTTTAACAAAAGCAATGTTACATTAAATAGGCAATCTCAAGAATACAAACATATTTTAACCCATCAAAATATTTTTGCCACATTTTGGCACATTTCAGTTAAAGATAGGGGTAAATATTTTTCAGATTTTGTAACTACAAACCTAAAAGAAATAAATAAGTTTGCAGTACCCAAGTTAATTGAAAATTATATTAAATTTATTTAAATAAAATAGTATATTTGGGTAAATAAACGTACAAGATATGGCAGGCATAAATAAAGTTATTTTAGTGGGTAATTTAGGTAAAGACCCAGAAGTTAGGTATTTAGAAGGAGGTGTAGCTGTTGCAAATTTTCCAATAGCAACTTCAGAAACTTATAAAGACAAAAAATCGGGAGAAAGAAAAACAATAACCGATTGGCACAATGTTGTTTTATGGCGAGGTTTGGCTGAAATTGCCGAAAAATATTTAAAAAAAGGTGCTCAAATTTACCTAGAAGGTAAACTTAAAACTAGGCAATGGCAAGATAAAGATGGTAACAATAGATATACAACAGAAGTTGTTGGAGATAATTTACAAATGCTAGGAAGAAAAGATGATAGTGTAAAACCTACAACTACTGTTGAACCTAAAACAACCGACACACCACCTGAAATAGAAACAAATTCTCCAGAAGAAAAAGATGATTTACCATTTTAATTAAAATTTTTACACAAAATTGGACGATCCTGAGCCGTTTTTAAATACAATTCTAATTTTAGATTTATTTAAACAATTTGATTTTAGTTTAGTAATTAATTTTGCTATTGTATTTTTCTTGCTTTTGTTTTCTGCCCTTGTGTCAGGTTCAGAGGTAGCATACTTCTCGCTCACCCCTTCAGAAAAAGAACTTTTAGAAAATAATGAAAGTAAAAGCTGCATTAAAGCCAAGCAACTTTTATCAATCCCAAAAAAATTATTAGCAACAATTTTAGTCGCTAATAACTTTGCAAATATTGGCGTAATTATTTTTACAACTTATTTCATCAATAATTTAATAGATTTTACCCATATTTTACCTTGGCTAGCATTTGCTATACAAGTTGTAGGTATTACATTTATTATTTTACTTTTTGGAGAGGTAATACCAAAAGTTTATGCCACTAAAAATGCGTTAAAATTAGTTAGACTAATGGCGTATCCTCTGTTTTATCTCAAGCAAGCATTTAAACCGTTTAACTATTTGTTAATACATTCTACTTTTTTAATTGATAAAGGAATAAAAAAGAGAAGTTTAGATGTGTCGATAGGAGAACTATCTCACGCATTAGATTTAACGGAAGATATCCCAGAGAATGAAGATGAACATAAAATATTGAAAGGTATAGTAAAGTTTGGTGAAACTAGTGTTAAACAGATAATGAAAGCTAGGGTTAATATTGTTACTATAAATAATGATGTTGGCTTTTCTGAGATTATTAAAACAATTTTAGATAGTGGCTATTCTAGGATACCTGTTTATCAAGAAAATATAGATAAAATTATAGGAGTTTTATATATTAAAGACTTGTTGCCATACATAAAAAAGGAAGATAGCTTTGATTGGCATTCTTTAATTAGAGAGCCTTTT
>CAZVEW010000128.1:0-7792 GCA_964625955.1 uncultured Vicingus sp.
ATCTAACAAATACAGTTTTACACCCAAAAGTATGTCTGGAGCAAAACACCCCAAACTTTTAAACCAAAAATGTTATGGTTACGACCTTTCTACTTACGGAAAAATTTATGAGGAAGGCGAAGGAAGTATTAACTTATTTTGGCTAATTAATATTTACAAAGCATTTCCTGATAAAGCTAACTTTTTTAATAAAACGTTTAATTTATTAGCTGGAACAGACCAATTGCAACAACAAATTAAAGATGGTAAAACCGAAGAAGAAATTAAAGCATCGTGGCAAGCTGGACTAACAAAGTTTAAAAAAGTTAGAAGAAAATACCTGCTTTATAAAGATTTTGAGTAAAAAATGTTATTATTTTCGAATTTATTACCAATAATTACGTTTTACAATCAATCTAAATTACTTTTACAGCTTATGAAATTAATTTACAGAATAACTGTTATTTTGCTTTTAACAACAAACTCCTCCTTGTTAATTGCTCAACATGCCGATTGTGATAAAATGATTCATTTAAAAGATAGTATTTACACCGCAAAAAATATTACTGGATTTGGAGATAAATTAGAGTTTTCGGGTAATAAATTAGAAGATAAACATGTTTTTGAAACCGAAAAAAATACCGTTTGGTATTTAATAACAATGCCCGATAGCGGTATTTTTACTTTCGATATCATTTCTAAAAATAAGGCTAACGATTGGGACTTTTTACTTTATAAGTATAAAAAAATGTTTTGTAAAAGAATAGATGCTCATAAAATTAATCCAATACGCTCTAATTTATCGAGAGGGGCAATTACTGGTTTATCAAAAAATGCTACCAAAAATTTTGTTGGAGCAGGGATTAATTCAAATTTTAGCAAAGCAATAAAAGTAAACAAAGGAGACCGCTATGTTTTGGTGGTAAATAATCCTAAAAAAAGCCACGGCAACCATACTTTAATTTTACACTATCCTAAAAAAAAACATCGCTACATTAAAAAGGAAATTACCATTCCAGAACAAAAAAGAATAAAATTTGAATTATCAATAAAAGATAGGGTTACCAAAGAATTAGTGCCTGCCAATGTAAATATTACAGGATTTAGCAAAACACCTATTGTTTTAACAAATATTACCAATTACAAAACAGATTTAACCAAAAGAAATCGCATAGCTGTTATTAATGTTTCGGCAAAAAATTATTTATTAAAAACCATTAAAATAAAAATTCTTACTAAAAAATCGTTCATCAAAAAAGAGATTTTTTTATCGCCAATTGCCATTGGAGAAAAAATTAACTTAACGGATATTCAATTTGTTGGAGAAGCAGCAATTTTTTTGCCAACAGCTAAAACTGCTTTAAAATCGTTATTAGATTTTATGAAAATAAATACAACTACCAACATAACAATTGGAGGCTATGTAAACGGCCCCGGAGAATTTAATACCAAAAGCAACCGAGAACTCTCTAAAAACAGAGCAAAAGCTGTTCGGGATTTTTTAATTAAAAATGGCATTGACGAAAGCAGAATGTCTTTTAAAGGCTATGGTAATAGCAACATGCTTTATCCACACCCAAAAAATGCAAGAGAAATGTCGGCAAACAGAAGAGTAGAAATAAAAATTACAGCACAATGAGTTTAATTTTAGGGATAGAAACTTCAACAAAAATATGCTCTGTAGCTATTTCTGACGGAGAAAAATTGCTCGCCATAAAAGAAGAAGGAGGCGCATATTCTCATGCAGAAAAATTGACTGTTTTTATTACAGAAGTGCTAAATAGAACTAAAATAGAACTGAAAAATATTGATGCAATTGCCATAAGTAAAGGGCCGGGGTCTTACACAGGTTTACGTATTGGAGTTTCTGCTGCTAAAGGATTGTGCTACGGATTAGGCATTCCATTAATTGCTGTAGATACACTGAAGGCGATGGCAAAAGACCCTGTTTTAATTCAAGAGAATCCTGTCGCTTTTTTATGTCCCATGATTGATGCTCGCAGAATGGAAGTTTATACTGCACTTTACGATAATAAAAATAATAAGATTGAACCTGTTACCGCAAAAATTATTGATAAAAACTCTTTTGCTAAACACTTAAAAAGTAATAAAATTATATTTTTTGGTGATGGAGCTGAAAAGTGTAAGGAAATTTTATCAACGCATAAAAATGCACTTTTTACTACTAAAGGATTGCCTTCTGCTCAATTTATTAATCAAATTGCATTTGCCAAATTTAAACACAAATATTTTGAAGATGTGGCTTATTTTGAGCCTTATTACCTAAAAGATTTTATAACAACAACACCTAAAAAATTACTCTAGCCTTAGCTACTTATTGCTTTAATAATTAATTTATGCGTTATTAGTAGTAAGTTTCAAATTGTTCTGTATATCTTTACTTTTTATTTTAGTTAATGCCAAAATTTGTTTTAGATATAAGCGAAGATTATGATTTTGATTTGTTTGGAATAAGCTGTCATACAAAAAATTATAGAATTTGCTGGGAACTAAATAATGCACTTGGTATTGATTTAAAACGTGCCGATGATTTTATTATTGATAAAAAATTGGTGACAGGAAGTTTTGCTTTTTATGAGTTTTTCGATAATGAAAATCATATTTCTTACCATTTAATTGCTAACAAAAGTAAAAATGGCAATTTGTTACCCGAAAAAAAAAATATAGATTTTATTTTTCTCATCAAAGGAGTTATAAATAAAGATTATACATTAAAAATTCAACATAAAATTAATACTATCTCCGTTATTTTAACCTCTTTCCCCGTTAATCCCAACGAATTAAAATCTAAACAAAATTTACTTTTTTAATGAATCAAAGAAAAACAAAAATTGTAGCCACAATAGGTCCAGCCACCGCTAGCAAAGAAATGCTTAGAAAAATTATAGCAGAAGGGGTAAATGTTTGTAGAATTAATTTTTCGCATGGCACACACGCAGACCACAAAAGCGTTATTAACTACATTAAGGAAATTAACAAAGAAGAAGGTATTTATACCGCCATACTTGCCGATTTACAAGGACCAAAAATTAGGGTAGGAGAAATTGAAAATAACGGTGTTGAACTAAAAAATGAAGATGAAATAATTTTTACAACAACAAAATGTGTAGGCAACAATAAAAAAGTGTACATCAGTTATCAAAACTTCCCTAAAGATGTATCGGTTGGAGAAACCATACTTTTAGATGATGGAAAATTAAATTTTACCATTAAAGAAACCAATAAAAAAGACAAAGTTATTGCAACGGTTAAATATGGAGGAATATTATCGTCAAATAAAGGCGTAAACTTACCAAACACCAATATTTCTTTACCCTGCTTAACAGCAAAAGATTTGATAGACTTAAAATTTGCTTTAAAAATGAATCTTTCGTGGATTGGACTCTCATTTGTAAGAAATGCACGCGATATTATTGAATTAAAACATCTTATAGCCGAGGAAAATAGCACAGCAAAAGTTGTTGCAAAAATAGAAAAACCCGAAGCCATACAAGATATTGATGATATTATTGAAGCCACAGATGCCATTATGGTTGCTCGTGGCGATTTGGGTGTTGAAATCCCCTTCCAAGAAGTACCATTAATCCAAAAAATGCTAGTAAAAAAAAGTATGAAAGCAGCAAAACCAGTCATTATTGCAACGCAAATGATGGAAAGCATGATTGAAAATATTACCCCAACACGAGCCGAAGTAAATGATGTTGCCAATGCTGTGTTAGATGGTGCCGATGCCGTGATGCTTAGTGCAGAAACTTCGGTTGGAAAATACCCCGAAGCAGTTATCCACGCCATGAAAAGCATAATAGAAGATGTTGAAACAGACAACTGCTTGTATCATTACGAATATCCTCCAGAAGAAGATAATTTTGATAGGTATATTACTGATTCAGTTTGTTTTAACTCTTGCAGATTAGCTCAAAGAACCAATGCCGCTGCAATTGTAACGATGACTTTTTCTGGTTATACAGGTTTTAAAATTGCAAGTTTTAGACCCAAAGCTGGTATTTATGTCTTTACAGGAAACGAAGCAATTTTAAGTATGTTTAGTTTGGTTTGGGGAGTTAATGTTAATTTTTATGATAAATTTGTAAGTACCGACCACACCATTGCCGATATTAAATACATACTTAAAAAAGCGGGTAGGGTAAATACTAAAGATTTAGTAATTAACATCGCAAGTATGCCCATTAACGAAAAAGGACAATCAAACATGATGAAATTAAGCTATATTGAATAACACCATAATTAATAAAAAACTATAAACATGCCAATAAACGTAAATTTATTAAAAGAAATAACAGAAGTTGCTGGAGCACCAGGACATGAACAAAGAATTAGAGAAATAGTAATTAGAGAAGTAAAACCTCTTGTTGATGAAATTAATGTGGATAACATGGGAAATGTTTATGCCATTAAAAAAGGAAAAAACAAAAAAAGAGTAATGATTGGTGCTCACATGGACGAAATTGGTTTTATGGTTACCCATATTGACGATGATGGCTTTGTTAGGTTTCATACTTTAGGAGGTT
The DNA here is from genome assembly GCA_964625955.1 of uncultured Vicingus sp. Classification (GTDB taxonomy): domain Bacteria; phylum Bacteroidota; class Bacteroidia; order Flavobacteriales_E; family Vicingaceae. Next base: position 4,530 of record CAZVEW010000128.1, read on the forward strand.
TCGACCCAAAAACCCTAACCGCTCAACGAGTAATTATACATGGTAAAAAAGATGTTATTGGCGTAATGGGTTCAAAACCAATTCATGTAATGACTGCCGAAGAACGAACAAAATTACCTAAAACTACCGACTATTTTATCGATTTAGGCATGGATAAAAAAGCCGTTGAAAAAATTGTAGAAATAGGCAACCCAATTACCAGAGAAAGAGGCTTAATAGAAATGGGCGATTGCGTAAACTGTAAATCGTTAGATAACAGATTAGCCGTTTTTATTTTAATAGAAACCTTACGATTTTTAAAAGATAAAGAAGTCCCTTTTGATATTTATGGCGTGTTTACCGTGCAAGAAGAAGTGGGCGTTAGAGGAGCTAATGTAGCTGCGTTAGCCATAAAACCAGATTTTGGCTTTGGATTAGATACTACCATTGCCTTTGATGTGCCAGGAGCAAAACCAGAAGAAATGATTACTAAATTAGGCGATGGTGTTGCCATTAAAATAATGGATAGCTCTACCATTTGCGATTATCGAATGGTAAGTTTTATGAAAAACATTGTTAAGAAAGAAAATATTAAATGGCAAACCGAAATTTTAACCGCAGGAGGAACAGATACCTCAGGTATTCAAAGAATGAACCCCGGAGGAGCAATTGCAGGAGCAGTTTCTATTCCAACTCGTCATATCCATCAATCTATCGAAATGGCAAACAAAAACGATATTAGAGGGGCAATTGATTTGCTAAGTAACTGTTTATTAATGTTAGATCAGCATAATTGGGAGTTCTAAAATATGCAGCTACAAACTAATAAATGGTATCTCTTTTTAAACCTTAATAGATAATCATCCCATAAGATGAAAAATATTGAAAAAATAAAAACAAGTAAATCAGCAGTATTTATTGGGAAAAATGTTTTTGACATCTTAACGGAATACCTAAGACCCTACAAAAATTGCAAAATCTTCTTATTAGTTGACAAAAATACGATGCAGCACTGTGTAAGTCAATTAATTACAAATGTTCCTATGTTAAAAGAGGTTGAAATTATTGAAATTGAGAGCGGAGAAGAAAATAAAACATTAGACATTTGTTTTCAAATTTGGAAAACGCTAATTGATTTTAAAGCCGATAGAAACTCATTATTAATTAATTTAGGAGGAGGCGTAATTACCGATATGGGCGGGTTTGTTGCTTCAACATACAAAAGAGGAATAAGTTTTATTAATATTCCAACAACTTTATTGTCTCAAATAGATGCTTCAGTTGGCGGAAAAACAGGGGTAGATTTTGAAGGCTTTAAAAATATGCTTGGTGTTTTTAATGAAGCTCAAGGTGTTTTTATTTATCCTTATTTTTTAAAAACACTTGATAAAAGACAAATGCTTTCGGGTTATGCCGAAGCTTTAAAACATGCTTTAATTACAGATAAAACTTATTGGGAACAACTTAAAAAAGGATTACTATCCGATGCAAGAAATTGGCATGAATTAATTTTAACTTCGGTAGAAATAAAAAATAAAATCGTATTAAACGACCCCTTAGAAAAAGGAGAACGTAAACTACTAAATTTTGGGCATACCATTGGTCATGCCATTGAAAGTTGCTCGCTAATAAACGACAAACTACCTTTATTACATGGCGAAGCAATAGCTATTGGAATAGTTTGCGAAGCTTATTTATCACACTTAATTACAGGTTTAAGCAAAAAAGAATTAACAGAGATTTCAACCATAATTTTATCTTTTTATTCCAATTATAAATTAGATGAAAACAAATTTCATCTAATTATTGAAATGATGAAACAGGATAAAAAAAATAAGAATAACGCAATCAATTTTACATTACTAAAAAAAATTGGCTCGGCCGAAATTAACCATCAAGCAAGTGTAGAAAATATTCTTGAATCGCTTAATTATTACAACGATTTGTTAAAAAATCAATTTGCAAAATAATGTCAATTAATCTTTGCCATCACACCAAAGAGGTTAATCTTGCAATTCCTCTTACAGCATCTAAAAGTGAAAGTAATAGGGCATTAATAATTCAAGCACTTTGTGACAACCATTTTGAAATAAGCAATTTAGCAGAAGCCAAAGACACAAAAGTGTTAAAAACCTTATTAGAAACGTTTAATCAACAAAAAATATTAGATGTTGGTCATGCAGGAACAGTAATGCGTTTTTTAACCGCTTTTTTATGCTTGCAAAAAGGAGAATATATTTTAACAGGATCAGAAAGAATGAAACAAAGACCAATTAAAATTTTGGTAAATGCTTTAAAAACTTTGGGTGCAAGAATAGAATACATAGAAAAAGAAGGCTATCCTCCTTTAAAGATTTCTGACAGTAAAATGCAAGGAGGAATTATTCAAATTGATGGAAACGTGAGTAGTCAATACATTTCGGCTTTATTAATGATTGCTCCTTTATTAAAAAATGGACTAATCATAGCATTTAAAGGCGAAATTATTTCTAAACCTTATGTTAACATGACGGTTAATATAATGAAATATTTCGACACTAAAATTAATTGGGTAAATAACACCATAGAAGTAAAAAGTGGGAAATATAAAGCGAAAAATTTTGTTATAGAAGCCGATTGGAGTGCTGCTTCTTATTGGTACAGCATTGCAAGTCTCTCAAACAAATCAAACATACAGCTTTTTGGTTTAAAAAAAAATAGTTTACAAGGAGACGCAGCTATTCAACATATTTATAAAAATTTTGGTGTAAAAACTAGGTTCACGAAAAATGGCATTTTACTTTCTAAAACCTTAAAGCTTAAAATAAACTCTTCCTTGTTAGAAATTAATTTTGAAGATTATCCAGACATTGCACAAACTATTGCTGTAACCTGTGCTTCTTTAAACATTCCTGCTAAATTAACAGGTTTAAAAACGCTTCGAATTAAAGAAACAGATAGAATTTTAGCTTTAAAAACGGAGTTAAATAAATTAGGATTTCACATAACAGTTGAAAATGATGATATTTTAATTGACTGTCATTTTGGAGAAAACAATGATTTATCGCTTACAAATCAGCCAATTAAAACTTATAACGACCACAGAATGGCAATGGCTTTTGCTCCTTTAGCACTGTTAAATAATATAATTATCGAAGATCAAGATGTGGTAGTAAAATCTTACCCAAATTTTTGGAATGATTTAAAAAAAGCGGCATTTAGTATCAAAAAAATTAAATAACTCAAAAAAGAAGCTAACTAAACTAACAATCATGAACAAAGAGTAAGAATATTTTTTAGGAAAT
>CAZVEW010000129.1:0-7769 GCA_964625955.1 uncultured Vicingus sp.
ATGAATATAGACATTAAAATCTTCTATAAACTCCTGTCTTTTTTTTATTAGATACAATTGCTTTTTTTAATTTAATTAACAAAATGGCTACAATGGTTTTTTGAGCAACAGCACAAATATCATTTAAATTTTCTTTAATAAAATTAGGATTAACCTTCAATTCTTTTCTTAAAAAATACAATACCGAAGTTTTTAAACCACTAAAACTGTAATTTAAATCAGGAACTTTAGGCATAGCAAATTTAAAGGCATTAGGATTTCCTTTTTGAGCAAATTTATCTAAAATAGGACCACCAGGGTAAGGAAGGTTTAGCATTTTAGCAATTTTATCGAAAGCCTCTCCTGCAGCATCATCAATGGTTTCGCCTAAAACTTCCATTTTAAAATAATCCTTAACTTTTACAATTTGAGTATGCCCTCCACTCACGGTTAAACATAAAAAAGGAAATTTTGGTACTGCTTTTTTTGTTTCATCTTGGATAAAATGTGCTAAAATATGTCCGTGCATGTGATTTACTTCAATAATTGGAATATTTAAAGCCATTGCAAACGATTTTGCAAATGAACTTCCCACCAAAAGAGAACCTAATAAACCTGGTCCATTAGTAAAAGCTACTGCCGAAATAGCCGATTTTTTAATATTTGCCTTTTTTATGGCAGCATCAACCACAGGAACAATGTTTTGTTGGTGAGCCCTCGAAGCCAATTCGGGGACAACTCCTCCGTAAGCTTCGTGAACAGCTTGGTTAGCTACTTCATTGGCAAGAATTTTGCCATTATAAACTACCGATGCAGCAGTATCATCACACGAAGACTCTATACCTAAAATAATTATGGGAGGTTGCTGCATAAAATGTATTTTTGTAGGTTATACTAAAATAAAACGCGAAGTTATTAAAATTAAGAAGAAAATAATATGGACTTTAATTGTGTTGCTGCTTTTACTAGTAGGAATTGTTACTTCTGCTACATATAATTCTACCGTACAAACAGTATTTGTAAAGCAGTTTATAAAATCGTTAGGTAAAAATCTTCATACTAAAATTTCAGTTAAAAATGTTAATGTTTCCTTGTTTAATGATTTAATTATTAACAACTTATACATAGAGGATTTACATCACGATACTTTGGCTTATATCCAAAATATAACCGTTAATATAAATGATTTTTCGTACAATAATAAAGTCATAGCTTTAGATAAAGTAACACTAAAAAGTCCTTATTTTAACCTAAAAAAATACAAAGGAGATAGTGCAAATAATTTAAACTTTTTAATAACTTATTTTTCACCAAAAGATACCTCAAAAACCGAATGGAAATTTAAGTTAAATGCTATAAATATAATTGATGGAAGATTTAATTACAATGATTTTAATATCGAAAACAAGAAAATAGGTGTTGATTATAATCATATTTCCATTAATGATTTTAATACCCAGCTAACAAAAATTAGATTTATTGATAACGGTGTAAATTGTAAAATTAAACACTTACAATTGTCAGAAAAAAGTGGCTTCCGTTTAAATAACCTAATAAGTAATTTTTCTATTTCTCCACAAGGAATAAGTAACGATAAGTTAACCATAAAAACCCCTTTTTCTGACATTAAAGGAAGTATAATTTTTTTAACCAAAACCTATGGAAATTTAGCCGATTTTATTGATAAAGTAAATATAACATCACATTTTGATTCATCTTTAGTTAGCTTTAAAGATATTGATTTTTTTGCACCAACCTTAGTGGGATTAAATAAATCGTTAATCTTAAGTGGAAATGTAAAAGGTAAAATAAATAATCTAAAAGCCAGAAATTTAAAAATAGTAGTAGATGATGGAACTATTTTTAAAGGAAATGCAGATATTTCGGGCATACCAAACCTTGATAACCTATTTTTATACATTAACATAAAAGAATTAATTACCAACAGAAAAAGATTAAACAAACTCCCTATCTACCCTTTTAATAAAAACAAGTTTTTAAAGTTACCACCAAATTTTAATCATTTAGGAAATATTAAATTTAAAGGTAAAGTAACAGGTTTTATTAACGATTTAGTGGCTTACGGTAGCTTTAAAACTAGAATAGGCACAGTAACTACGGATATTTCTTTAAACACAAACAATACTATTCCTATTTATAAAGGAAAAATACAAACAAAAGACTTCGATTTAGGTAAATTTATTGAAATTCCTAAAAAAGTTGGCAAAATTACCATGAATGTTGATGTTGATGGAAAAGGTTTTTCGAAAAAAGAATTACAAGCTAATCTAACTGGTAAAATAAACAAAATTGAAATTAATAATTATGAATATAATAATGTTGAGGTAAAAGGCTTGTTCGAAAATCAGATTTTTAACGGATTTTTAGCTGTTGCCGATCAAAATATTACATTCGATTTTAACGGAAAAGTTGATTTATCAGGAAAATTACCTCATTTTAATTTTGAATCGAACATTAAAAAAGCAAAACTAGAGGAATTGAACATGATAAAAAATAATCTAAGCACAAATTTTAGCGGTCGCTTAAAGGTAGATATGCTTGGTAATCATCTAGATAATATGCTTGGGAAGGTAGCCTTAAATAATGCCTATTATACCGATAAGAATGATTCAATTTATATTGGAAATACCTTAATTACATCAACAAAAAACAAGAATAACAAAAAATTATTAGAAATTAAATCTGATGTTTTAGATGCACAAGTAGAAGGCGAATATCATTTTGACGGTTTGATAGAAATGGTAAATAATCTTACCTTAAAATATATTCCTTCCTTTAAAAATGACATGCCTAAAACTGATAAAATTAAATTAACGAATAATTTTAAATTTAATTTTGACTTTCATCAAATGGAAATCTTGTCAAAACTTTTTCTAGGAGGACTCAAATTAAGCGAACATACCAACATTAGTGGCACTTACAATTCCGAAAACCAATCATTATCTATTAAAGGTAATGTGCCAAAACTAAGCTATGCCAGTATCAATATTAATAATATTAATATTATAAGTAAGCCTGTAAAGGACACTTTTCTTTTAAATATTACTGCAGATAAAATTTATGAGTCAGATAGCTTATTTATTAATAACTTTAGCGTACTAGCTAAAATTTGTAAGGATACTCTTTTAACTATTGTAGGTTGGAAAAATAACGGAATTACTAAAAATGAAGCACAATTAAGTGTAATTACTAGTTTTGATGGCTACAATAAAAATAAATCAAAAATACTAAAAGCTTACGCCTACCTATCAGATACTTTATGGAGGGTAGGAGAAAATAACTTTATAATTAACGATTCTATTGGATTAACAATTAGTGGCTTATCTTTCAAATCTAAAACACAAAGCCTACTTATTGATGGAAAACTAGATGAAAACAAAAAAGACCAATTAGACGTTGTTTTAACAAACTTTAATTTACTTAACTTCAGAAAAATTATCCCAAAAAAGGTAATCGATTTAGGAGGGGTTGTCGATGGCGTTGTATCAATAAAGAAAATGGCTAAATCATTAATGTTAACCTCCGATTTAGATTTTAATCATTTTAAAATCAATGGAAACAAAATAGGAAAAGGAAATGTTAAATCAACGTGGAATACCGACAAGAACTTTTTAAATATTGATGGTAAATTTTATAAAAATCATGTGCCAACAATATTGGTTAATGGTAATTATTTTCCTTTTAATAAAAAAGAGACTTTGGATTTAACCTTAGACTTAAATCAAATAAATTTAAGTTTACTCGATAATTATATACGCAATTACGTTTACAATATTCAAGGAAGAGCAAATGCTAATTTACATTTAACAGGAACTTTTAAAGAACCTAGTTTAAACGGAAGTATAAATGTTTTAGAATCTAGTTTTAAAGTGATTTACCTCAATACAAATTATACTACCCACAACTTTAGAATTAATGTTTTGCCAGATATGATAAGTTTTAATAACGTAGAATTTTTTGATAAAAAAAAGAACTCAGCCAAAGTAAATGGCACTTTACTTCACCAATGGTTTACCAAATTTAATTTTGATATGGGAATCAATTTAAATAACTTCTTGGTACTAAACACTACAGAAAAAGACAATAAATTATATTACGGAAAAGCAGTGGCATCAGGTTTTGCAAACATAACTTATGATGACGCAGAAAAACAAACGACTATAGATGTAGATATTAAAACAGAAAAAAGTTCGCAGTTTAATATTCCTTTATCTAATAGCGATGATATTGAAGCTAATAACTTTATTGAATACGTAACTAGAGATACAACAAAACCAAAAGAGGAAGAAAAGGTTGATTTATCTCACCTGCAAATGAATTTTGAGTTACATCTAAACTCTAATGCAGAAGTTCGCCTAATTTTTGATAATCAAATCGGAGATGTAATGAGAGGGGTTGGAGATGGAGATATCAATCTTAAAATTGATAATTTGGGAGAATTGAGCATTTATGGTAACTACTTAATTCACGATGGAGATTACTTATTTACACTACAGAATGTTATTAATAAACGTTTTGATATAGAGGATGGAGGAACTATTTCTTGGTCTGGAAATCCTTATGATGCTCAGTTAGACATAACGGCTACCTACCGAACAAGAGCTCGTTTATACGATTTACTTTTAGGAATTGATACCTCTGAAATTTATAAAAAAAGAATACCTGTCGATTTAAAATTAAGAATGAGGCAAGCAATGCTAAACCCAGAAATAACCTTTGATATTGATTTGCCAACGGCTGACGAAAGTACAAGAAGCAAAGTTAAAAGTATTCTATATGTTACTGGAAATGAAGAGAACATTCAAGAATTAAATAAACAAGTATTTTCTCTACTAGTTTTAAATAGGTTTCTACCCCCCCCAAATGTTGACGCAGTTGGAGGAAATGCAGGTGTTGGAGCAGCTACTTCTAGCGAATTATTATCCAACCAATTAAGCAACTGGCTGTCTAGAATTAGTGATGATTTTGATATAGGTGTTAATTATCGCCCTGGAGATGAACTTTCGAACCAAGAACTTGAATTAGCACTTTCTACACAAATATTTAACGATAGGCTAATCATTGATTCTAATTTTGGTCTGTCTGACAGAAAAAATCTATCCTCATCTTCACAAAACACAAGTAATTTAATAGGAGATGTAACCCTTGAGTATAAGATTTCTAAAGATGGTAAATTTAGGATAAAAGCCTTTAATGTTTCTAATCAATTTTCATTGCAAAACATTGATAGCCCTTATACACAAGGGGTTGGATTATTTTATAAAGAGGAATTTAATTCGTTTGGCGAGTTTTTTAATAATTTTTTCAAGCTATTTAAAAGTAAAGTCAACTAATTGAAGTTGTTTAATATTCGGTTATTATAAATGATGAACGGTAGCAAATAAAATCAATCGTTTATCTACTTTTGACTTTTTCTTAGAAACTTTTTATATTTTTGTAGGCTTAAATAAAAATCGATGATGAACTTAAATTTTGATAAATTTTTACTTAGTTTTTTTGTTTTACTTTTTAGCTTTACTGCTGTGGCTCAGAAAGGAACCATAAGAGGATTTGTGTATAATGAAAAAACAGGAGAGCCAGAAATTGGAGCAACTGTTTTTTTAAAAGGTACAACTAAAGGTGCAGCTACAGATGTAAATGGCTTTTATTCTATTACTAAAATACCAACAGGAAACTATACTTTAATAGCAACATCTTTGGGGTATGATAGCCTCTTGGTTAAAATATCCATTAAGAATAATCAAATTGTTTCAAAAAAATTATTCATTAAAGAAAAAGCACAGATGATGCAAACCTTTAGCATCTCGGCCGAAAGACAAGAAGCCAAGACACAAGTAAAAATATCTGTGGCAAAAATTACACCTAAAGAAATTAAATCTATACCTTCAATAGGTGGAGAACCAGATTTAGCACAATATTTACAAGTCTTACCAGGTGTTATTTTTACTGGCGATCAAGGTGGACAACTGTATATTAGAGGCGGCTCTCCAGTACAAAACAAAGTGCTTTTAGATGGCATGATTATTTATAACCCCTTTCATTCAATCGGACTGTTCTCTGTTTTTGATACAGATATTATGAGGAGTGCAGATGTTTATACCGGTGGATTTAGTGCTGAATATGGCGGAAGAGTTTCCTCTATTATGGACATTACCACACGTGATGGAGATAAAAAGAGGTTGAGAGGAAAAGTTTCAGCTAGCTCTTTTAGTTCAAAAATTTTATTAGAAGGCCCAATAAAAAAAGCAAAAGAAATAGGAGGAGGAAATACAACATTTGTCTTATCTGCAAAACACTCTTATTTAGATCAATCTTCAAATCTTTATAAACCTTATTTCTCAAAACTAAGTTCAGAAAATGCTAGAGGAATTGATACTGCCGGCTTACCCTATGGATTCACAGATGTTTATGGAAAAATATCTATGAACGGAACAAATGGAAGTAAAGTTAGTTTCTTTGGTTTTAATTTTAGAGATAATGTTAATTACTCTGATATTTCTAAATTAAATTGGAATTCTTATGGTGGAGGTGCTAATTTCGTGTTAATTCCAAGTTCCTCAAAAACTTTAATAGAAGGCGTTATTGCTGTTTCTAATTATGGCATAGAACTTAAAGAAGCAGATAATCAACCACGTAAAAGCGATGTAAACGGTTTTAATGTTGGAATGGATTTTACAAATTTTTCAGGAGATAATGAATTCAAATATGGCTTTGAAATAAATGGATTTAAAACTAATTACGAATTCTCAAATGCAGTTAATACTATTATTAAACAAGAAGAAAATACAACCGAATTATCAGGGTTTCTTCTATACCGTTGGAATATTGGTAAAATGGTAATAGAACCTAGTTTTAGAGTTCAACACTACGCATCTTTAGGTAATACTTCTTTAGAACCCCGCTTTGGATATAAATACAATGTAACAGACAAGTTTAGAATAAAATTGGCAGCAGGAATGTATTCTCAGAACTTAATTAGTGCTAATTCTGATAGAGACATTGTTAATTTATTTTATGGATTCCTGTCAGGTCCAAGTAACTTACAAGCAACATTTACCGAACAAAACGGTACGGTAAGAGACATTAAGCATAAATTACAAAAGGCTAATCACGCTATAGCTGGTTTTGAATATGATTTCTCAAATATGTTAAACTTAAATGTAGAAGGCTACTACAAAAAATTCACACAATTAACTAATACCAATAGAAATCAAGTGTTTGATGAAAGCGACCCTGCTTCAGTTACGAAACCAGATGTGCTTAAAAAAGAATTTATAGTTGAAACAGGTGATGCTTATGGTATTGATTTTAGTTTAAAATATTCTAACACACACCTTAATGTTTGGTTAATTTATTCCTTAGGAAAAGTAAGTCGTTGGGACGGTATAGTTGAATATGCTCCAATATTTGACAGAAGACATAATGTTAATTTAGTTGTTTCTTATATTTTTGGGAAAGATTTAAATTGGGAATTTAATACTCGTTGGAACCTTGGTTCAGGGTTTCCGTTTACTCAAACCAAAGGATTTTATGAAGGAATTAATTTTTCTAACATCAACCAACAATATACTTCTTCAAATGGTTCTCTTAAGTTGCAATTTGCTGATTTAAATAAAGGAAGACTGCCTTATTATCACCGTTTAGATATCAATTTAAAAAGAAAATTTATACTTGGTAAAAATTCAATATTAGAAGCTAATCTTAGTGTAACAAACTCTTATAATAGAGATAACATATTTTTTGTTGACAGAGTAACCGCGGCAGAAGTT
>CAZVEW010000130.1:0-7738 GCA_964625955.1 uncultured Vicingus sp.
AAAGTTATTTTTTTTCCTTTAAAAGTACCACCTTCAATTTTTAATTTTCCTTCGTTAATTAAATCTTGTAAAAATTCTGAATGGTGTTGTACGGTATAATTTCCGCCTAATTCGGGATATTCATTTTTTATGGTGTTAAAGCAATGCGGACAGGCAGTTACAATATTTTTAATTTTATATCCATTTAAAACTTGTATGTTTCCCTTGGCTTGCATTTGGAAAAGAAATTCATTTCCTGCTCGTTTGGCGGGGTCTCCCGTACAACTTTCTTCCGAGCCTAATACGGCAAAATTTACACCTACGTTGTTGAGGATTTTTACAAAAGCTCGGGTTATTTTTTTTGCCCTATCATCAAAACTTCCTGCACACCCTACCCAAAATAGCACATCGGGTTGTTGTCCTGAAGCCGTCATTTCGGCCATTGTTGGTACTTTTAATTCACTCATATTAGTTTAAGTTTATAAAGTTTAAAGTGGAAAGTTTTTAAAATATAAGCGAGAACTTTTATCTTTTTACTTTCAACTTTTTAACTTAATTTTCATCTTTCCATTTTAAGCGGTCAGCTTGTGCAAATTGCCAAGGAGCACCATTGTTTTCTATGTTGGTAAAAATTCCTGTCCATTCTGTTGGGGCTTTAGATTCTTCCATAATTAAATAACGTCTTAAATCTATAATAATAGATAATGGATCATTATTTACTGGGCAGGCTTCGGTGCAGGCGTTACAGGTTGTGCAAGCCAATAATTCTTCTTCTGTAATGTAATCTCTTAATAATGATTTATTATCAGAAAAATCTTTACCATTTTTATCTATCCCCTTCCCTACTTCTACTAATCTATCTCTGGTATCCATTAAAATTTTACGGGGCGATAACTTTTTGCCTGTAATATTTGCGGGGCAAACAGAGGTACATCTACCACATTCGGTACAAGTGTAGGCGTCCATTAGTTGTTTCCATGTTAAATCAGTAACATCTTTTGCTCCAAATCTTTCTGGTTCGCCAACGGGTTCTGCGGGTGCTGCATAAGGGTCGGCATCGGGGTCAAACATCAATTCAACTTCTTTTTTTACGGCTGCCATGTTAGTTAACTGTCCTTTTGGTGTTATTTTTGAATAAAAAACATTAGGAAAAGCCAATAAAATATGAAAGTGTTTTGAGTAAGGTAAATAGTTTAAAAAGGCAAAAATTCCTACAATATGAAACCACCATAAACTTCGCTCCATGGTTTCTAAATTATCGATACTCATGCCTGATAAAAATTGCGATAGCCAGCTACTAATAGGAAATGCACCTACTTTTACATAATGCGCTATACCTATTGTTTGTAGTTTAAAATCTGCTGCATTCATCCATAAAAATGCACTCATTAGTAATATTTCGGTAATTAAAATTAGGTTGGCGTCTGTTCTTGGCCAAGCAGTCATTTCTGGACTAAAAAAGCGTTTTATTCTTAAAACATTTCTTCTAATTAAAAATATGGCACAGGCTGTTAAAACACCAAAGGCTAAGAATTCGAATGCCGAAATTAATAAGGTATAAAAACTACCTAAAACAGCAAAAAGTCGATGGCTACCTGTTAATCCATCTAAAATTATTTCTAAAACTTCTATGTTAATAATAATAAAACCTGCATAAACAATAACGTGTAAAATTCCTGCCACGGGTCTTTTTACAAGTTTAGATTGACCAAGAGCAACTTTAGCCATTAAATTAAATCGTTCTTTTTTATGGTCTTTTCTGTTTACATCTTTTCCAAGATTGATGTTTCTAATTATTGTTTTAACATTTTTGGTAAATAAAATAGTTGCTGCAATAAGAAGTAGAATAAAAATAATGATAGAAATATTCATTTAATTTGATTTAACTAGTTTTGATTTTTTTTATCTTTTCTTCCAAAAATAGAAAAGTGAACGTATCTTTTTGGGTTGGATTTTACATCAATTAATAAACTATCTAAACTTCGGGTTACGGCATCTAAATTATTGTAAAGGCTATCGTTATTAATGAGTTTACTCATTGTTCCGTTTCCATTATTTACTTTTTTCATAATTTCAGACATATTATCTAAAGTTTTTTGGGCTTTTGTTAAGGTTGTTTTCAAATCTAAAGAAGCCAACGAATCGCCTAAGTTTTTATAGGATTTCATGGTTGGTTTTACGGAGTTATTTAATGTTAAGTTAAGATTTTTAGAAAGCAAATCGAAGCTTTCTATGGTTATTTTTAAGTTTGCTAATGCTAAAGTTAAGGTTCTTTTGTTTCTTTCGTTAAAAACTTCATTCATGTTTTCCATTGTTTTCCGAAAAACAACAATTGCCGAATCCATAGATTGCATTAAATTTTCGGCTTTTTCTTTGATGGGTAAAATCTGCTCGGTCATATTATCCATCATGGATTTTTCGAAGTGTGATTTTATGGTATCGCCCGAAACAAGCCATTCTTTAGCATCTCCTAAATTAAGTCCTATGGCTTTAGATCCCATAAAATCAATACTAATTAAATCGGCTACTGAGTTTTTGGGGATTTTTAATTCATTTTCAGTAATATTCATTTTTACAATAACACTGCTAGAGTTGGCATGAAAATAAATATCCTCCACTACCCCACTCTGCACACCGTTTATAATTATTGGAGATGATACTGCCAACCCTGGTACTTTTGGATATATGGTGTAGATGGTTTTTGTTTTAAACAGTAAGTTGGTTCCTTTTAAATAATTGTAGCTCCAAATTAACAAAGCTATTGCCATAATAGCAACGAAACCAACCCTTACTTCTTTAGATATCTTCATTAAAATAAATTAATTAGCACAAATATCGTGAAACCGAAATTATATACCAAAGAAAACAAAATTTATTCCTCATTATTTCGCTTGTAATTTAATTGCTTCGCTCAATGGAATTCTTTTTCCATTAGCAAAAGCAACGATAAAAGCATCTTTAAATCCTTTATTTTTTAATTGTAATTGAAGTAAATTTGCATCTGTTATTGTTTTTTCTTTACCAACGGTATATCTGTAAAGTCCGCCTGCTTCGTACAAGTGTACATTTTCTACTCCGTTAAAATTTTGAGGAATTAATTCTTTTTTTACGGAAGATGTCGCTATTTGGACTTTAAAAACAACGCCTTTTTCAATATTTTCTTTGCTTTTTTTCTTTTTATGTTTTTTAGTCTTTTCCTTAACTGCCTCTTTTGGAACTTCTTTTTCTTGTTTAGATTCTACTTTTTCTTCTTGCTTTAGTTTTTCTTTGCTGTCTAACTCTGTTTTATATGCTTTAAATGCTCTAAATATTGCCGAAGCCATGTAATCTTGTCCGATTTTTGAGTTTAAAAATTTTTCTTCTTCTTTATTAGTTAAAAATCCTGTTTCTATTAAAACGCTTGGCATGGCTGTTTTGTACAACACTAAAAACCCAGCTTGTTTAACTCCCCTATCTTTTCGTCCGACTCTTTCGGTAAATTGTTTTTGAATTTTAGCTGCAAAATCTAAGCTTTGAGAAAGAAAAGCATTTTGTCGTAAACTAAAGATAATATACGATTCTGGCGAGTTTGGATCAAAATTTTCGTATTTGGTTTGATAATCATCTTCCATTAAGATAGATGAATTTTCTCGTTTTGCTACCCGTAAATTGGCTTCAGAAACATGTAATCCCATCGCAAAAGTTTCTGTACCAACAGCTTTAGAGCTACCAGAATTAACATGAACACAAATAAATAAATCGGCATGGGCTTTATTGGCAATGTTTGCTCTTTCGTTTAACTCAACAAAAACATCGGTTTTTCTAGTATAAATTACTTTTACATCTTTGTAATTCTCAGAAATATAATCACCTAATTTTAAAGTAATAGCAAGTGCAATATCTTTTTCGTTAGAGTAAGAGCCATGGCAACCTCCATCTTTACCACCATGACCAGCATCTATAACAACGGTTTTAATACCTAATAAATCTTTATCGTTTAATGAAAAAGCGAAAGTTTTTGAAAAAATCCAAAAGCAGGCAAGAAATAGAAGTAAATTACGTTTTAGCATTGATAATTATAATAATGTTAAAAATCTTTTTTTTATTATCTTCAAATATATTTTTTTTAGCTTTGCCCAAATGTGTAATACTAATAAGTTTATCACAACATTCATGTTAATAATTCTTATCTGGAAAATAATTTTTGCACGATATTGATAAGAATTTCGCTTTTTAATGAGAAACAACATTCATACCAATCAAATTTACATTCTTTTTAAGGTTACCTTATTTGTGTGTGTTTTTTTACCCAATATTTTGTTTGCCCAAGCTGTAACTGATAGCACTAAAATAGACTTAACAGCAACAGATACAATACTTTCTAAAGATGCACTTAAATCTAAATTAAAATATCAAGCCACCGATTCTATTCGTTTTGATTTAAAAAATAAGTTAGTTTTTTTATATGGAAAAGCTGAAGTTTATTACCAAGATATAGCGTTGAAATCGGAAAAAATAACAATAAATATCGATTCTAACCTTGTAACTGCTGAGGGAAAAAAAGGTGATAATGACAAATATTTTGGCGAACCAGTAATGAATGAAGCTGGTAAAAAAATTAATGCACATAAAATAAAATATAATTTTAATACAAAAAAAGGCTTAATTACGGAAGTAATGACACATGAAGGAGAAAGTTACATCCATGGAAAAAAAGTATATAAAACCCCCAACAATGTACTTTATATTAAAAATGGGAAATACACCACTTGTAATTTAAAAAATCCACATTATTATTTTAGCACTCCTAAGCTAAAAATAATACCAAAAGATAAAATTGTAACCGGACCTGCCACTTTATTTATTGAAGGAGCTCCAACACCTTTAGCAATACCTTTTGGCTTTTTCCCTAACACTAAAAAACAAAAGTCAGGCATACTCATTCCTACACCCGGAGAAAGTACCCAATATGGTTTTTTTATGTTGGGAGGTGGTTATTATTGGGGAATTAACGAAAACCTAAATTTAAGATTAACGGGCGATTATTACTCGAAAGGCAGTTGGGCAACAAATGTTGTTTCTAGCTACAAAAGCCGTTATCATTATAGCGGAACTGTTAACGCTAAATATTCTATTTTTAAAAATGGCTTTAAGGAATTTCCTAATTATTCCGAAAACAAAGATTTCTTTTTTAGATGGAACCATCGTCAAGATTCAAAAGCAAGACCAAACAGTGTTTTTTCTGCCAATGTAAATTTTGGTACAAGTTCTAATTTTACAAACGATTTTAATAGTACCAATACGGATTATTTAAGCACTAGTTTTAACTCTACAGTTTCTTACCAAAAATCGTGGAACGGCAAGCCTTTTAACCTCTCTATAAATGCTTATCACAGCCAGAATACAATTACAAAAGCAATAACTTTAAGGTTGCCAGAGTTGGCTTTTAACGTATCTCGTATTTATCCTTTTAAGAAAAAAATTGCGGTAGGCAAACAATCTTTAATAGAAAGAATTGGTTTTAGTTATTCATTAAACACTAAAAACGAAGTTACCGCTGGCGATTCTCTTTTTAGCTTAAACAAACTTAATCAACTATCTAGCAATTTTAGAAATGGATTAAGACAAAGCATTCCTATTAGTACTTCTTTTAAGGTGCTTAAAAATTTTACCGTAAATCCTGCTGTAAACTATGCTGAAGTTTGGTATTTAAATTCGGTACACAAACAAATAAATGCCCAAACAAAATTATTAGAAACCGATACTGTTGCTGGTTTTGTACGAGGAAACACTTATAATGCAAGCATGAATGTAAGTACAAAAATTTATGGTATGTATTTGTTTAAAGGAAAGATGATTAAAGCTTTTCGCCATATTATTACCCCAAGTGCAGGTTTATCTTACACGCCACAAAACAATAGCGGATTAAGTAGTTATTTAGATACCAATAATACCAAAATTGAATATTCTATTTTTGAAAATGGTATTTATGGTACAACAAACAGCAAAGCGGCTGGCTTATTAAATTTAAGTGTCTTAAATAATTTTGAAATGAAAGTTAGAAATAGAAAAGACAGTTTGGGTGTAGATAAAAAAATAAAATTATTAGAAAACCTTCAATTTTCTTCGAGTTACAATATGATTGCCGATTCTTTACGGTGGAGCAATATTTTAATTAGTGCCAGAACAAACATTTTTAAAAAAATATCGCTTAATGTTTCAGGAACTTTAGATCCGTATGCCATTGATAGCTTTGGCACTAGAATTAATACCTACGAGTTTTCACAAACAAATAGCATAGGAAGACTTACCAGTGCAAATGCAGCAGTTTCATTTTCTCTAAAAAGTAAAGCAGCAAAAAAAGCAAAGAAAAAAAATAGTGAATACGGAACTGCCGAAGAATTAGAATACATAAGAGCCAACCCAAACCAATATGTCGATTTTAACATTCCGTGGACTTTAAACGTAAATTATAACATTAGGTATGCTAAACCGCAGTTTATTTCAACACTTATACAAACGCTTAATTTTTCGGGCGATTTTAACTTCACCACCAAATGGAAAATTGGTTTTACTTCTGGTTACGATTTTCAAGCAAAAGATTTATCGTACACTACAATAGACATTTACAGAGATTTGCATTGTTGGGAAATGACTTTTAATTGGGTACCTATTGGACCTCGACAAAGCTATTTATTTACCATTAGGGTAAAATCGTCTATTTTACAAGATTTAAAATTAACCAGAAGAAATTTACCTAACGTTTTTTAATTTTTCGAAAATACTTGCTACTGCGGGGCAAATTGTGGCATTTTTTAACGAAATATCTAGTACTTGGTAAAACCTTTTTCTGTTGGTATGCGGATATTCTTTGCAAGCCAACGGACGGCTTTCGTAAACCAAACAATAATTATCGACACCTAAAAAAGGACAAGGAGCGGATTGAAAAACGTAATCATTATCCTCATCAATTTTTAGGTATTGACTTATTAATTTCGATGGCTTAATTTTTAAATGCTTGGCTAATCTATCAATATCTCGTTCGTAAATTGCTGGGCTAGTAGTTTTACAACAATTGGCACAGATTAAACAATCTATTTCTTCAAAAATATCGTTATGTAATTGATGTACAATGTTATCTAAACTTTTTGGCTTAGATTTTTTTAATCTTTTAACTAAAAATTTATGTTCTTTTAGCTGATTTTTTGCCAATTTTAATTTTTGTTGTAAACAATCGTCCATCATTATTTAAAAGCTCGTGTAATTTCTCGTTTACCGGGTGGTCCGGGAATATTTTCTATTGTAAATCCTACTTCTTTTAAGGTTCTTTTTACACTTCCTTTGGCACAATAAGTAAGTAAAATTCCATCATTAACTAAACAACTATACATTTTTTTAAATACTTTATTACTCCACATTTCTGGCTGTACTTGAGGTGAAAAAGCATCGAAATAAATGAGGTTAAATTGCTCAGTAGCTTTAAAATTAGCTAGGCTTACGTTTATCTTTTTTATCTTAAAATTTTTAGTTGTTTTTTGATACGCTCCCCACCCTACTTTGTGTAATTGGGTAAATAATTGCATTTGTTTTAATGTTGTTTTTAATTGTTGAGGATAATTTAATTGTTTTATCAAATCTAAACTTAAAGGATATTTTTCTATGGCAGTATAAAAAATATTGTACTCCTTATTAATACTTTCTAGCAAGGATAAATAAGCATTTAGCCCTGTTCCAAAACCAATTTCTAAAATATTAATTTCAGATTTATTTAAAAAATTTA
>CAZVEW010000131.1:0-1900 GCA_964625955.1 uncultured Vicingus sp.
AACACAGCCAATACTGCAGGTCCTCACACCATAACTTATACTACAGCAGGAACATATAATATACAACTTATAACAACAGGTCATTGTGGTACTGATACTTTAATAGGTACGCTAACAGTTGTGCCTTATCCAGTTGCTAGCATTTTACCCGACACACTAAATGGGTGTGAAGATTTAACAGTAAATTTCACAAACAACTCTTCTTCTGGAGCAACCTCTTATGCTTGGACTTTCGCTGGAGGAGCAATTCCATCAACATCAACAGTTTTTAATCCTGGGGCAGTTTTATTTCAAAATTCAGGGCTTAATATGGTAACTTTAGCGGTAGATAGTTTGGGCTGTATTAGTAATGATACGGCTTATATTGATGTATATCCATTGCCTGTTCCAACTTTTATAGTAACACCAACAAGCGGTTGTTCTCCTATTGATGTTGTCATTAATAATACAAGCACTGTTGTTGCGGGTGATGTTTATTCTTGGAATTTCGGGAATGGGACTACAAGCACTTTACAAAATCCTCCAAATCAAACTTATACAACATTGTTAAACGATAGTATTTATAACCTACAATTAACTATACAAACAGTAAATGGTTGTGTTGATAGTCTTATTCAAACAGTTACTGTACATCCAATTCCAACGGCAAGTATTTTACCTTCAAGTGATACGGTTTGTGTAAATGAGAACATTATTTTTTCTAACAATTCTGTTGGAGCAACTACCTATGCTTGGGATTTTGGCGATGGTGGAATAAGCACTGCAATTAATCCAACCCACGCCTATACGCTTGCAGGCACTTATATTGTTCAGCTAATAAGTACTTCTGCTTTTGCTTGTTCAGATACTATCAATACCACAATAATTGTTGATTCATTACCAACTTCTAATTTTGGCTATAGCATAGAATGTGTCGGTAATCCTACAATTTTTACGGATTCATCTAGCAATGCTATTTCTTGGAGTTGGAGTTTTGGAGATGGGAATACTTCAACACTTCAAAACCCAAGTAATTTATATGCACTTGCGGGAATATATAATGTAAGTCTTACTACTACAAACGTTGCAGGTTGTACTCATACAATTATAATTCCAACAACAGTTAATGATGTTGCTGTTGCTGCATTTTCAAACACACCAACCTGTTTGGGTGCAGCGGCTAATTTTACCGATGTTTCGTCTGGCACACCAATTTCGTGGACTTGGGATTTTGGAGATGGTAATACTTCAGCACTTCAAAACCCATCAAATATATATGGAACAGCAGGAACGTACAATGTGCAATTAATTGTAGCGGCAGGTAGTGGTTGCTTTGATACCATTGCTCAGGTAATAACCGTTGATTCTATTCCTACAGCTAATTTTACATTTACCAATGTTTGTGCAAATGATACCACCTTTTTTGTCAGCACCTCAACAGGAAATCCAGATGTTTATAATTGGAATTTTGGCGATGGGAATCTAAATAACTTAAATGATACAATTCCGAGCAATGTTTATCTAACAGGAGGAAGTTATACGGTTTCTTTAATTGCTGGATATGCTGCGAGTGGTTGTACCGATACTTCCACGCAGGTGGTTACAGCTTATCCTCGAACAGCACCTAGCTTTAGTAACAATACGGCTTGTTTAAATGATACCACCTTTTTTACTGATTTAACTACAAATTCGCCAACGATATGGAGCTGGGGTTTTGGAGATGGAAACACTTCATCTCAGCAAAATCCAGTTCATACTTATTTGTTAGATTCAGTATATACAGTAATACTAACAACAACGAATACATTTGGATGTACCGATAGCATTACACAAACCATAACAGTAAATCCATTACCAACAGCAATTTTTACTTTTGATACGGTTTGTTTAAATACATCAACAACATTTACAGACAATTCTG
>CAZVEW010000131.1:2000-7714 GCA_964625955.1 uncultured Vicingus sp.
TTTACTTTTGATACGGTTTGTTTAAATACATCAACAACATTTACAGACAATTCTGTTAATGCAGTTACTTGGACTTGGAATTTTGGCGATGGTTTTACTTCGGTTAATCAAAATCCTACACATCTTTATAGCTTAGATGGGACATATAGTGTTCAACTGATAGTTACTAATACATTTGGTTGTGCTGATACTATTGTAAATAATATTATTGTTAACCCAAATCCGTTTGCTGCTTTTACAACCGATACCATGTGTTTTGGAGTACCAACCACATTTACAGATAATTCTACAGGAACACCAATTTCGTGGAATTGGACTTTTGGCGATGGAAACACAGCAACAACGCAAAATACAAGTAATACTTACCCAATAGATAGCACCTACACAGCACAATTAATTATTGCCAATATTTTTGGATGTGGAGATACTATTTCTAATTCAGTAATTGTTTTGCCTCAACCTACAGCTGGTTTTTCTGTTACTTTGTCTTGTGCCAAACAACAATCGTTGTTTGCCGATACTAGTTTAGGAACACCCAACAACTGGCAATGGAATTTTGGTAATGGAAATACATCAACTCAACAAAACCCTTCTAATATTTATTGGTTGGGAGGAACGTATAATGTTCAATTAATTGTAGGAAATGGTGCAGGTTGTTCTGACACAATAGTAACACCTATAACTGTGAGTACAGTTCCTATTCCAAATTTTATTGCAGATACGGTGTGTTTTGGTAGTACAACACATTTTACTAATACCAGTACAGATAGTGTAGCTATTTTTAGTAATAATTGGGATTTTGGAGATGGAATAAATACTTCTGCTGATACAAACCCTACGTATATTTATCAAGCCCCAGGAACATATATCGTAACACTAACAGTTACAAATATAAATGGTTGTGATAGTACTATTACCTATCCTGTAGTAGTAAATGCTATACCCATAGTTAATTATACAGTAGATACTGTTTGTTTGGGGTCAACTACAACATTTACGGATATATCCACAGGGGCTCCAAATAGTTGGATATGGGATTTTGGTGATGGAACAAATGCTACAACAGGACCAATAGCAACACATACTTACACAACATCGGGTTCTTTTTTAACATCTTTAATTGTTTCAGGGGGAACGGCCAATTGTACCAATCAGTCTTTTCAAGTTGTAGAAGTAATAGATGATGTTATTTCTGGCTTTACACTAAATACTCCTATTTGTGATGGTGATGTAGTTGGTTTTATGGATAATTCTACAGTTAATTTAGGTGCTATTGTTTCTTGGAATTGGGATTTTGGAGATGGAAATACTTCCACCCAACAAAATCCAAATTATACTTATGCTAGTGCAGGAACCTATACTGTGCAATTATCAGTCGCATCAAATGGAGGTTGTACTAGTTCATCTGCACATACAATTACGATTAATCAGAACCCTAGTGCATCGTTTTTATCTTCTGACGAATGTTTAAATACACCATCTGTTTTTACAGATAATTCTACAGGAACACCCACTACGTGGAATTGGGCTTTTGGAGATGGAAATACTTCTATACTACAAAATCCAATAAATATCTATGCAAATACAGGCCAATATAATGTAGTGTTAACGGTAACTACAGATTCTGGCTGTACAGATGTTGTAACAAAAACTATTCAAATATATGATTTACCTATAGCAAATTTTACAACTAACCTTGTTTGTTTAAATGATACCATGAACTTTATCAATCAATCAACAATACCAAATGGAACTATTACAGATTGGAAGTGGGATTTTGGAGATGGAAATACCTCTGTAATACAAAATCCAAATCATATATATACAGTTAATTCACAGTTATTTGACGTACAACTAATTGTTACTTCTAATTTAGGTTGTAAAGATACTATATTGCAAACGGTAAATGTTTTACCTGTTCCTGTTTTTAATTTCTCCCCAGTTATAGCTAGTGGTTGCGAAGGAGATATTTTACAATTTAATGATTCTTCATCAATTAGTGGGGCTACAATTACAACTTGGCAATGGAATTTTGGCGATGGCTTTAACTCGTTTTCGGCTAATCCAACCCATATTTATAATACAGCAGGAAATTATTTTGTAGGATTAACATTAACAACATCCGATAATTGTTCTTTAACCGATAGTTTAGCTTTTCCAATTAGTATTTATCCGAATCCAATTGCAGGATTTACACCTAGTCCTAATCAAACATCAATATATGCTCCCACTATTCATTTTACAGATAACGCTACTGGAGCTTCAACATACGATTGGGACTTTGGGGATTCTTTTGGAACAAGTACAATTGCTAATCCCGATTATACCTATCAAGATTCGGGGCGTTACATAATTACTCAAATTGTTACCACTAATTATGGTTGTAAAGATACAACTCAAAGGCAGGTTGGCATTAAGGCAGAGTTTGCTTTATTTATTCCTAATGCTTTTAGTCCTAAAGGAAGTCATAATAAAACATTTTTTGCAAAAGGTATGGGAATAACTCAATTTAAGATGTTAATTTTTGATCGTTGGGGGAATAAGTTATTTGAATCAAATAACATAAATGAAAGTTGGGATGGAACCTATAAAGGAAAATATGTTCCCTTAGGAGTTTATGTTTATAAAGTTTTTGCTTCTGATGTACTTCAAGAAGAACATAAGTATGTTGGGAGGGTTACCGTAATTCGATAATAACATGAAAAGTAGCTTAAAATATATTGTTGTAATAATTTTTATCCTAAAATTCACACAAAGTGAAGCACAATTGTTTCAAGATAATTTTGGGACCTCTTTTGCTTCAATAAGTACGATTAAATGGCCAAGTGCATGTAGAGGTGGTTTTGCAAGTTCTTTTAATACTTCTTCTGGAGCGTGTGCTGGAGCTGGAGATTATGAATACTCACTTAGTTTTGGCGATTATATTACTACAAAAGCAATAGCTATCCCTGCATCAGGATACGATTTAACATTTAATTATTCATTTAATAGTACTTCAGGTTTTCCTTCTATAGAAATTAGAACAGGCACCTCTTGTGGTAGTTTTTTAGGAGGAACAACCACGCTAACAGGCACTTCTGGTACGTGTACACCTCAAACCATTAGTTTAAATGCTTATGCTGGACAAACTATTTATATTCGGTTTAAAACCAACAGTTCTTCTTTTACCTCTTTTTATTTTGATGATGTAACCGTTGACCTTGCTGCTGGTGGCGGAGGTGGTTGTTTATTAAGTGATAATTTTGGAACTGCTTTTGCAAGCATTAGTGCTACCAATTGGCCATCTTCTTGTCGTAGTGGAGGATCATCTTCGTTTAATACTTCTCTTGGAGGATGTGCAGGAGCAGGAGATTACGATTATGGGTTGGGTGGTTTTTGGGATTATATTACGACTAAAGCACTTACTATTCCTTCTACAGGATATACTTTAGATTTTAGTTATTCCTTTAACAGTTCATGGGCATCAGTACCTACAGTAGAGATTAGAACAGGAGCTTCTTGTGGAACAATAGTTTCAAGTACTACATCGCTTACCAATACCTCAGGTGTTTGCACACCTCAGTCTATTAGCTTAAATGCTTATGCCGGACAAACTATTTACATTCGCTTTATCTCTAACACATCTTCTGCTACATTTTATTTTGACGATGTAAATGTGTGTAATACAGGAGGTGGAGGGGGGAGTCCAGATTTAAAATGGGCAGATAATTTTAACGATAATAATTTAACCTTAAATTATGCAGGTGTTGATGGAGATGAAGCTTGTACAGGTTGCGGAACATGGACACTTGGAGGTAGTGCAGCTTTAACACTAGTTCCTTCTAGTTCTTGGAATGGTAATTCTAACAAAACTGAAGCTTTTGTTTCTTCAATGGCAAATGTTTATTATGTAAAATTGAATCGCAATGACTACATTGAATCACCAATAATTGATTTAAGTGGACAAGAATCTGTTAAAATCAGTTTTTACGCAAAATCATCTTCTTTAAGTACAGGAGGAGGTGATAGTTGGAGTTCTTTTAGTGATCATTTAAAATTACAAATTTGGGATGGTTCTGCATGGATTACCGTTAAAGATATAACGGAAGGGTCTTTCACACAAGAAAATAAAATTTCTTCAGGATTACCATTTAACTATTTTTGTTTTACAGCATACAAAAGCACAACTAGTCCTGGTAATTATTATTACAATGCAACACCAAATGTTAATGCTGCCTATTTTACAAGTAATTTTAAATTTAGAGTAATTTTTGAAGGTGGATTTTCTGGTGCCCCTTTTGCTTGGGTAGATGACTTTACTTTTAGAGCAGATGCCGATGGGTATTCTACGATGATTCCTTGCGGAATATCTTATTGGAATGAACCTGCAGCAACAAGTTATGGACAAGATTTAGGCACAGTAGGAGGTAATAATGCAGAAAAAGGAGTAGAATTAGAATTAAGTAATTCCATTAGCATACCTCCTTTATGGGCTTCAGAAGCTAATGATGGAGATACTATTACGCAGGTTTTTAGCACAAACCAAACAGCTAAGGTCGTGTTTTGTGTATTAAGTGAACAAGAAATAAATTTTGCTTTCCCACAAGTTCATTATTATTCTCCAAGTATGGGGTGGCAAACAGCTACTATGCAAAAAGATGCTAACTATACAGGGCCTGGTTGGAAATATTATGCAATAGCATATATAAGCTGTGACTTTGTAGGAACTTTTCCTCAACCCACAACTAATTTTAAGTATTACTATAGTTTTGAGTATGGCAACGAGTTTATTCCTGTATTTTATCAATTAAATACTTCAGGTATTGAAATGGGAGGAGGTGTTACTTCTTCATTAGAGTATTTTAATGTGCCAGACGTAACATCTGGAGATAATTGTGGAACAGTTTTACCTGTAACTTTACTTAGTTTTGCTGCTAAACTGAATGATGCGAATGAAACCTTATTAAAATGGGAAACAGTTAGCGAGATTAATAACAATTATTTTGAGTTGCAACGTTCTGTTGATGGTGTTGAGTTTAAATCTTTTGCAACAGTTAATGGAGCAGGTAATTCTCATAACTTAGTACAATATCAATACCTAGATAAAAAACCATTAGAAGGCATTTCTTATTATCGTTTAAAGCAGGTCGATTTTGATGGAAGATACACTTATTCTGATATCGTTCCAATAAAAAAAGAGAGAGAAAAAGAACTCCACGTTTATCCTAACCCAGCATCCAATTATTTGATAATTGATGATGTTAATAATAAAGGAGGTAAAATTATTGATGTTACAGGTAAAATTATCAAAACAATTAATCCAAATACCAACACTCTTGATATCAAAGATATTCCTAAAGGAATTTATTTTATCCAAATAAAAGAAGATAAAAAAGTGATAATGAAGAAATTTGTAAAAGAATAATTGTATATCCGTAAACAATAATAATTGATAAATAATGTATCTTTATTGCTCAAAATTGGGTGTTTTTTTAAAGTATTGTTTTTACTTATTTTCACAATAAAAATAATACTTTACACTCAATTTTACTATTTTATAATGAATTTTTCGGGTTAACGAAATAACAACTTTAGGAAAGTTTTAAACTTTCCTAAAGTTCATCTAACAACACAAAAAAAAGAGGAAAACTGCAAAGTTTTCCTCTTTTAATTGCTAATAATAAATTTCTAATTTATCAATCTTTTAGTACCGACCTTGAAATTACAATTTTTTG
>CAZVEW010000132.1:0-7640 GCA_964625955.1 uncultured Vicingus sp.
AAAAAAATAGCTAATCTCATTATTCTAATTTTGCTGAGACAATTAGAACTTAACTGTTTGTGTTAATGACTACATAAAATATCATTACCAAATTGATTTAAATTAACGCCATCAAAGTTGCCAGAACTCATTAAAAGTAAAACTTTATTCTCCCAATTTTTATCAGCTAACATTTTAAATAACTGCTCCGAATTATTATAAATAGTTACGTTATTTGATGCAAAAGCTTGTTTAACTTCTTTGGGTTCAATGGTTTTAAGATGTTTGTGCTGTAAAGTTTTATTACTGTAATAAACATAAGCCTCATCGGCATTAATCATGCTATTTTTATACTCTTTTAAAAACGTTTTATTTAAGCTACTAAAAGTGTGCAATTCCATACATGCAATTAATTTTTTGTTAGGATATTGCTTTTTTACTGCTTGCGTAGTTGCTTTTAATTTTGATGGCGAATGGGCAAAATCTTTGTAAACGGCAGTTTTTTCATTTTTAGCAATTAACTCTAAGCGTTTTGCAGCACCTTTAAACGATTGTATGGCTTTATAAAACTGTTCGTCAGCAATTTGAAGTTGATTACAAATTAAACGAGCACCATTTAAATTTTGCAAGTTATGGTCGCCAAAAATTTGCAGTGGCACTTTATTTCCTTTTACCAAAATAGAAGTTATGCCATTTTCTATTACATTGTTAGGTGTTTGATAAGCAATTCGTTCTATATTTTTATTGGGAGTTGTTAAAGCTATTTTATTAACATTTTTGTCTGCCTTGCAATAAATTAATGTTCCTTTTTTCTCAATTAACGAAATAAATGTAGCAAACTGTTCTACGTAATGCTCAAAAGTTGGAAAAACATTAATATGATCCCAAGCAATACCACTAATTAAAGCAATGTTTGGGTGGTATAAATGAAATTTTGGTCTGCTATCTATTGGTGATGAGAGGTACTCATCTCCCTCTAAAATAATAAGAGGTGCAGCTGTAATTTTAACCATTGTTTCAAATCCAGCTAACTGAGCACCAACCATATAATCAAAATTAATTTTACATTCTTTTAAAACATGTAAAACCATTGCAGTAATAGAAGTTTTACCGTGGCTACCTCCTATTACCACCCTAATTTTATTTTTCGATTGCTCGTAAATGTACTCAGGATAGGAATACACTTTTAAGCCTAATTCTTGTGCTTTTAAAAGTTCAGGATTATCTTTTCTGGCGTGCATACCCAAAATAACTGCATCAATTTTTGTGGTTATTTTTTCGGGAAACCACCCAAATTTTTCTGGTAATAAGCCATATTTAGCAATTCTACTTTTGCTGGGCTCAAAAATTTCATCATCAGAACCAGCAACGTTAAAGCCTTTTTTATGCAATGCAATAGCTAAGTTGTGCATCGCACTCCCTCCTATGGCAATAAAATGTACCCTCATTGTTTTAATTTTGTACTAAAAGTATTGATATTTTTAATATATATACAAAAAAAACAATGCAAAATTTAATAATGAACCTTAAAAACCCATCTCCACTTTTAACTTTTAACTTTCTCGTTGTTCGGTCTTGTCATTCAGAACAAAGTTTTACCGAAAACTTGCTTTTCGTTGTAAAACAACGTGATGAATCTATTTTTTGATACGTTTTATTTAACATTTCCTTGTTTTATTGATAGTTTTCACCCCTCTTTAATCTCCCCTCAAGGGGAGAAGTTTCCTATTTTTAACTTTATAATCTTTATCTTTGCCACTTGTAATAAAATCATACCATGACAGCTTATTCTAAAAACCTTATATCATTTATTAACAATAGTTCTACTGCTTTTCATGCTGTAAATGAGCTAAAAAAACAACTTTTATCAAAAAAATTTATAGCCTTAAAAGAAAATGAAAAGTGGCAATTAAAACCCAATACATCGTATTTTGTGATAAGAGAAGATGCTTCTATTATTATTTTTACTACACCAAAAACAATTAACGCAAAAACAAGTTTTAAAATAATAGGTGCTCACACCGATTCTCCTTGTTTAAAAATAAAAAGCAATCCATCTAGCATGCAAGAAGGATATCAAGTATTAAATATTGAAATTTACGGAGGTGTGCTATTAACAAGTTGGTTTGATAAAGATTTAAAAATTGGCGGAAGAGTTTTTACAGAGAATAATAATGGCGAAATAGCACAACATTTAATAACATTTCCTTTTAAAGTAAAAATTCCTCGTTTGGCAATTCATTTAGATAGAAATGTAAATAAAGATGGCTTTAAAGTGAACGCCCAAACGCAAATGATGCCAATTTTAGGCTTAGATGAAAAAGATTTTAAGCAACTTTTACAAAAAGAAATTAAGACTAAAGCTACTATTTTAAGCACCGATTTGTTTTTATTTGATGCTGAAGCTGCCTGTTTTGGTGGCACAAATAATGAGTTTATCTTTGCTCCCCGTTTAGATAATTTGGCTATGGTTCATGCTTCTTTCGAGGCTTTAACATCAAACAAAGCCAATAAAAATAATTTTCAGATGGCAGCATATTTTCATAATGAAGAAATTGGTTCTACCTCTCAAAATGGGGCTGATTCTAATTTTTTGGCAGCTACATTAAAAAGAATAAGTGCATCTTTTAAACTTAGCGAAACCGATTTACTGCAAACCCTTGCCAATTCTTATTTTATTTCGGCCGATATGGCTCATGCGGTTCATCCTTGCTATGCCGATAAGCATGATGCCAACCATAAACCTTATATAAACAAAGGACCTGTAATAAAAAACAATGCCAATATGCGTTATGCCAGCGATGGAAAAACCATTGCAAAATTTAAACAATGGTGTAACAAAGCAAAAGTTCCTTTTCAAGATTTTTGTGGCAGAAATGACATGGGTTGCGGTTCTACCATTGGCCCAATAACTGCCTCAAAATTAGGAATTAGCACCATTGATGTTGGCAACCCCATGTTATCCATGCACAGCATTAGAGAAATGGCTGGCACAGCAGACCATAACATGATGATAAAAGTATTTAATGAATTTTATAAAACCGAATAAATAATGAAAATATATCCTTTAAATACTGGAAATTTTAAATTAGATGGAGGTGCCATGTTTGGCGTTGTACCAAAATCGCTGTGGCAAAAAACAAATCCTGCCGATAGTAACAATATGTGTAGTTGGGCTTTACGAAGTTTACTCATCGAAGATGGCAACCGCTTAACTATTGTTGATAATGGCATGGGTAATAAACAACCCGAAAAGTTTTTTGGCTATTATTATCTTTTTGGAGATGATAGTTTAGAAGGAAATTTGAATAAATTAGGCTTTACTGCCAATGATATTACAGATGTTTTCTTAACTCATTTACATTTTGACCATTGTGGCGGAAGTATTAAATGGAATAAAGATAAAACAAAGTACGAACCTGCTTTTAAAAATGCTACTTATTGGAGCAATAGCAGACATTGGCAATGGGCAACTGTTCCTAATCCACGAGAAAAAGCTTCTTTTTTAACCGAAAATATTATGCCTATGCAAGAATTTGGTCAGTTAAAATTTACAGATAAAGAAAACTTTAATTTGTTCGATATTTTATACCTTGACGGACACACTGATGCACAAATGATTCCTCAAATAAAATACCAAGGAAAAACCATTGTTTTTATGGCAGATTTATTGCCCTCTGTTGGTCACATTCCTTTACCTTATGTAATGAGCTACGATACCAGACCTTTGTTAACCATGGATGAAAAAGCTAATTTTTTAAACGAAGCTGCCGACAAAGAATATATTTTATTTTTTGAACACGACAACATCAACGAATGCTGCACCGTGCAACCTACCGAAAAAGGCGTTCGTTTAAAAGATACCTTTAATTTTAATGAAATGTTTGGCAAATAATAGTTACCAACAATGTAAAATGAGACAAATTGGTGGCATATTGTTGTTAACACTACTTTCAATAACTATTGATGCACAAACAACAAGTATTATTATAAAATCTACTCATCAAACTAATTTCCAGGTAATTATAAATAAAATTATTCAACACAATAATTTCGTTAACAACATTAAAATAGATAGTTTATTTGGCGAAAGAGCTTACAGGGTAAAAATTAAGCTAGCAAACGATACAGCAACCATTAAGCAACAAATTTACCTTATTGATGAAGGTTTAACACAAATTTATTTACTTAAAAATAAGCAACTTCAATTAAAAAAAATTGTTCCATCTGCCACGCTAAAATCTAAAAATAACAATCAACTTTTAGTAGTTTTTACAAAAAATCCTGTTACAGTTATTAAAGAACAAAAAAAAGACACTGTAAAACCTGACTCATTAATTACAAAAATATTTAAAAATCATTTTAACATGCCTAATTATAAAGGAAAAATTGGGTGTCCTTGGCCTGTGAAAAATGCCGAATTGAATGCCATTAAAAATGAAATTAAACAAAAGAATTTTGAAGATGATAAATTGGCTATTGCCAAAGAAAAAGTACAAGATTTAGATTCAGCCTGTTTTGCCATCAATCAACTCAGAGAAATTCTTTATTTATTTGAATATGAAGAAACTAAGTTAGATTTTGCTAAATTTATTGCCCCTTCAATTTTTGATATTGATAATATTAACCAACTAAAAGATGTTTTTAATTTTGAATCTTCTATTGAAGAACTGAATAAATATATTGAAAATAAATAGTTTTGTCTTAATTTTAATGTGTAAATCATCAAATCTTAATATTTAAAAATAGCAATTAGGCTAACAATAATTTCCTTAAATTGAGTTAAGATAATTAGGTTTTTTATTATTACAACACTACTTTAGTCGGAAAATAAAATATCATTATGAAAATAACGTCTTTGCAGCCAGAAATAATTTGGAAAAATTTCACTAAATTAAATGAAGTGCCTCGTCCTTCAAAAAAAGAAGAAAAAGTAATACAATTTATTAAAAATTTTGGTGAAAATCTAGGTTTAGAAACCATCGTTGAGGAAATAGGAAACGTTATCATAAAAAAACCTGCCAGTAAAGGCATGGAAAAAAGAAAAACAGTAATTCTGCAATCTCACTTAGACATGGTTTGCCAAAAAAATGCAGCGACTAATTTTGATTTTGAAACTCAAGGCATTAACATGTTAATTGAAGATGGTTGGGTTACTGCTGATGGGACTACACTTGGTGCTGACAATGGCATTGGAGTAGCTACTATAATGAGTATTTTAGAAAGTGATAACATTCCACACCCTGCCATTGAAGCTCTTTTTACAATAGATGAAGAAACAGGAATGACTGGGGCTTTTGCATTAGAAGGTAATTTATTGGAAGGAGAAATTTTATTAAACTTAGACACTGAAGATGATGATGAATTTTCTATCGGTTGTGCAGGAGGAGTTAATACCAATACAGCGTATTCTTACAAAACGCAAGTTGCAACAGGAAAAGCATACAAAATTGAAGTAAAAGGATTAAAAGGTGGTCATTCTGGTGTAGATATTCATTTAGAAAGAGGGAACGCAAACAAAATAATTAACCGTTTGTTGGTTAATACCGAGAAATATGATTTGCATATTGCCGAGCTTGATGGAGGTAGCTTAAGAAATGCCATTCCTAGAGAAGCTACTGCAATTATTACCGTTAAAGAGGATAGTTATTTAGGTTATTTTGAAGATAAGAAAAACGAAATTTTAAAAGAGTCAGCTATTGCTGATCCAGACACAATAATTACCATAAATCCGATTGATTTACCTAATCGAACAATGACTTTAGATGAAACAACTAAGGTAACACAAGCACTTCAAGCTGTCCACAATGGGGTATTTAAGATGAGTTTAACAATTGAAGGATTAGTTGAAACTTCTTCATCTTTGGCAAGAGTTATTATAAAAGACGGAAAATTTATCACGCAAAGTTTACAAAGAAGCTCTGTAGAATCTGCTAAGATGGAAGTAGCACATACAGTTGGGGCTGCATTTAAATTAATGGGCTGTAATGTTAAACATGATGGTTCCTATCCTGGGTGGGAGCCCAATACTAATTCCGAAATATTAGGCTTAATGAAGAATAAATACGAAACACTTTTTAACGAAAGTCCAAAAATACGTGCATGCCATGCCGGCTTAGAGTGTGGAATTTTAGGTGTTAATTACCCTAATGTAGATATGATTTCATTTGGACCAACAATTAAAAACCCTCATTCGCCTGATGAAAAAGTAAACATTAAAACTGTTGGTAAATTTTGGTTATTTTTATTAGCTATTTTAAGTGACGTCCCAAACAAAAATTAATTGAGAATATTATTTCCCTAAACATCTTTTAACTTTTCTTTCGTGAGCTTGTTTGTCTTCTATGGTATTTTGTTTATCGGCAAATAAAATTTTGCATTCGCCTGTTTTCATGGCAGAAAGATCAGCCATTGCTTTATCAAATTCTGCATCATCTTCGGTTTCTACCATAATTTTTTCTAAAGCTTTTTGTTTTTTTACGCAATCGCAAAAAGACATGCCACCTTCTTCAACAGCATCAGACTTGTTTTCAGATTTTAAAGCATCTTGCAGCGAATTCCCTGAATTTTCATCAACTTCTTCTTGGTAAACACCTGTAGAACTGGTATCTGCTGCGGTAACTTCTGCATCAGCATTATCCAAAACAACTTCTTTTACAGCAGTAGTATCTTTGGTTTCTTTATTATTTTCATTACTATTTTTATCAGTAGAAGTATTACATGAGAAGATTGCTGTAATTATAAATATAAAAATTAAGTTTTTCATTGCTTTTGTTTTTAAGTTGAATTTGAAAGATATGTTTTTTTTAGGAGAAAGACTGTAAATCGGATAATTTTTTATAAACGCCACCTTTTTTTATTAGTTCATTATGATTTCCTCTTTCTACTATTTCGCCATTTTGCATTACCAAAATTTCGTCAACGTGCTGAATGGTAGATAGTCGGTGAGCAATAATTATGGAAGTTCTGTTTGCCATTAATTTAAACAAAGCATCTTGTACCAATTTTTCCGATTCGGTATCTAAAGCAGAGGTTGCTTCATCTAAAATTAATATTGGAGGGTTTTTTAAAACTGCTCTAGCAATGCTAATTCTTTGTTTTTGTCCACCCGATAATTTCCCTCCTCTATCACCAATATTCGTTTCATAACCATTTTCTAATTGGGAGATAAATTTGTGTGCATTGGCAATTTTTGCGGCATTTATTACTTGTTCTTTCGTAACTTCTTTTTTACCAAAAGCAATGTTATTAAAAACACTATCGTTAAATAAAACCGATTCTTGGGTAACAATGCCTAATAAACTTCTTAAATTATTTAAGCTTAAATCTTTAATATTGGTATCGTCAATTAAAATATCGCCATTGCTTACATCATAAAAACGAGGCAATAAATCGGCAAAAGTAGATTTTCCACCGCCAGATTCACCAACCAAAGCAATAGATTTTCCCTTTGTAATTGTTATATTTATATTTTTGAGAACAGGATTGGCTTGATAGGCAAAACTCACATTTTTATAAGTAATATTTTTAGTGAAAGCAGGTAATTTTTTGGGTGTTTTAATTTCTTTTATGTTGTTTTCTGCCGATATAATTTCGTCAATTCTATCCGCTGCAGCAGCTCCCTTTAATACGTTGGCATAAGTTGTTGAAACCGCTTTTAT
>CAZVEW010000133.1:0-7563 GCA_964625955.1 uncultured Vicingus sp.
ATTTTAATGAAAATTACATGGAAAGTGGCAAGTATAAAATAGCTAGCTTTAAAGGCGTAATCCAAGAAAAAGATATTGATTTTACAAAAAATGGTAAGTACAATGTAAATGTAAAAGGAATTTTAAATATTCATGGTGTTGATAAAGAAAGATTAATAAAAGGAAAACTAATAACTAAAAATGGAATAATTAATTTAATTACTGAATTTGATGTGAAATTGGCAGATCATAATATTAAAATTCCAAAAATTGTAATGAAAAAAATTGCAGAATCAGTAAATATAAAAGTAAATGTAAATTTTGAAAAAAAATAAAATCATGCGATACCTATTTTTAATAATAATAACTTTTATGGTTTCATCAATTTTTGCTCAAGATGATTTAATGAAAATGCTCAACGAAGAAAGTAAAAACGAAAA
The DNA here is from genome assembly GCA_964625955.1 of uncultured Vicingus sp. Classification (GTDB taxonomy): domain Bacteria; phylum Bacteroidota; class Bacteroidia; order Flavobacteriales_E; family Vicingaceae. The sequence goes on from CAZVEW010000133.1 coordinate 420, forward strand.
TAATCAACCAGAGAAGATTTTTGCTTCATTCAAAGGAATCCGATTAATTAATGCAAATACAATAGAAACTACAAAAAAACAATCATTAGAATTTAGAATTACTCACCGATTTGGAAATATGAAAATAGGGGAAAGCGATGGTTATCATACTTATTGGGGAATGGATAATGCATCTAACATTCGATTTTCATTCGATTATGGTATTACCGATAAATTAAGCGTAGGAATAGGAAGAAGTAAAACAAATGAACACCTTGATGGTAATTTAAAATTTCGATTCATCGAACAGAAATCATCAGCTATGCCTATTTCTGTTGCTTATTTTACCAACGCAGCATTATCTACAGTAAAAGACATTCCAGATAATAAGTTTGAAAATAGATGGTCTTATACGCATCAATTAATTATTGCTAGTAAATTAAGCCGTGCAATATCATTAGAAGTATTACCCACTTTTGTTCATCGAAACTACGTAGATGCAACTATTTTACATCCTACTAATTCATCTACAGATGAGAACGATTTATTTTCTTTAGGGTTTGCTGGACGCTTTAAGATAACCAAAAGAATGGCTTTTATCTTCGACTATTTTTTAACATTTTCTAAATTTAGAGATGGAATTAATAACTACTATGATGCTTTAGGTGCTGGCATTGAAATTGAAACAGGGGGGCATGTTTTTCACATAAACCTAACGAACTCTTCAGGGATAATTGAAAATGATTTTATACCAAGCACCACCGACTCGTGGGGTAAAGGAGGCTATAAATTAGGATTTAATATAGCAAGAGTATTTAGTTTTTAATAAAATAACTTCTTTTTTGAGCTAAAAAAAGCAAAGCTGTGTTGTTTTTGTAATATAATTTCAAAAGTTACAAATATCAAAAAAACAATACTACTTTTGCACGCTTAAACAAAATAAATGCAATCAATTAGAAATATAGCAATAATAGCACACGTAGATCACGGAAAAACAACCTTAGTAGATAAAATTATTGATGAATGTAAAACCTTAGATTCAAGAAAAGAAAGAACAGAATTATTGTTAGATAGTAATGATTTAGAACGAGAAAGAGGTATTACTATCCTTTCTAAAAATGTATCTGTAACTTATAAAGATGTTAAAATTAATGTGATAGATACTCCTGGACATGCTGATTTTGGAGGAGAAGTGGAACGTGTTTTAAAAATGGCTGATGGTGTATTGTTATTGGTAGATGCTTTTGAAGGAGCAATGCCACAAACGCGATTCGTACTAGAAAAAGCGATAGAATTAGGTCTAAAACCAATTGTGGTTGTAAATAAAGTAGATAAAGAGAATTGTACACCAGGATTGGTTCAAGACGCAATTTTCGATTTAATGTTTAGTTTAGATGCCTCTGAAGATCAATTAAATTTTCATACCATTTTTGGCTCAGCAAAATTAGGTTGGATGAGTGATGATTATAAAGAAAAAACCGATAATATTAAACCTTTATTAGATGCTATATTAAAAGAAATTCCTGAAGCACCTTACAAAAATGGTACTCCCCAAATGCAAATAACTTCTTTAGATTACTCAAAATTTGTAGGAAGAATAGCCATTGGAAGAATTTTTAGAGGAGATATTGAAGAAGGAAAAGATTATATGCTGTGCAAAGCAAGTGGCGTTCAGAAAAAAGTTCGAATTAAAGAACTATACGTTTTTGAAGGAATGGGAAAAGCAAAAGTAAAATCGGCAAGAAGCGGAGATATTTGCTCTATTGTAGGAATTGATGATTTTGAAATAGGCGATACCATTACCGATTTAATCAATCCAGAAGAGCTACCTAGAATTTCTATTGATGAGCCAACAATGAGTATGTTATTTACCATTAACAACTCGCCATTTTTTGGAAAAGAAGGTAAATTCGTTACTTCGAGGCATTTAAGAGATAGACTTTACCTCGAATTAGAAAAAAATCTAGCCCTAAAAGTTGAAGATACAGCTACAGAAGATAAATTTAATGTTTATGGTAGAGGAATACTTCATTTATCGGTTTTAATAGAAACCATGAGGCGAGAAGGTTACGAATTGCAAGTAGGAAAACCACAAGTAATTTTTAAAGAAATAGATGGCGTAAAGTGCGAACCGTACGAAACTTTAGTAATTGATGTGCCAGAAGAATTTTCTGGAAAAGCCATAGAGTTAGTTACTCAACGAAAAGGAGATTTAATGGTAATGGAACCTAAGGGAGATTTACAACATTTAGAGTTTGATATTCCTTCTAGGGGCTTAATAGGTTTAAGAAACAATATGTTAACAGCCACCGCTGGAAATGCTGTAATGACCCATCGCTTTAGAGAATTTTCTCCATTTAAAGGAGACATCCCAGAGCGTAATAAAGGATCGTTTATTTCCATAGATGCAGGGCAGGTTACTGCTTTTGCATTGAATAGGTTACAAGATAGAGGACGATTTTTTGTTGACCCAGGAACAATTATATACAAAGGGCAAGTAATAGGAGAACATTCTAGAGATAATGATTTAGAAATTAACCTTATAAAAGGAAAACAGTTAACCAATATGCGTAAATCTGGAACCGATGAAGCAACCAAGATTGCACCAAAAGTTCAATTTTCTTTAGAAGAAGCAATGGAATACATTCAAGAAGATGAGTACTTAGAAGTAACACCAGAAAGTTTAAGAATGAGGAAAATTTAAATGCTTATAATAAAAATACAAAAACGGTGTATTTTTGGTTAAAATTTAATTGAATGGAAATTTTTTTACATTCCGAAACTTGGATTGCAATTTTAACTTTAACCTTTTTAGAAATAGTTTTAGGGATAGATAACATCATTTTTATTTCGATTGTATCTAACAAACTTCCTAAAAATCAACAAAAAAAAGCTCGATTATTTGGGTTAAGTTTGGCGTTAATAGCTAGAATATTACTACTGTTTGGTATAACGTGGTTGGTAGGCTTAACTAGCCCTATTTTTTCAATAAATCATTTTTCATTTAGTTGGAAAGATTTAATATTGTTAGCAGGATCATTGTTTCTTATTGCCAAAAGTACTTCAGAAATCCACCATAAAATAGAAAGTAATGAAAAGGAAAAGAAACTTAGCACACCATCTTCTTTTGGTATTGCTCTAGTTCAAATAGTTTTACTAGATATTATCTTTTCTTTCGACTCGATATTAACCGCAGTTGGATTAACTAATCAACTCTCATTAATGATTATTGCTGTAATTATTTCGATTGGGGTGATGATGTTTTTTGCAGAATCAATTAGTAACTTTATTAATAACCACCCAACTTTACAGGTTTTAGCATTATCATTTCTAATATTAATAGGTTTTATGTTAGGGTTAGAGGCATTTCAATTCCATGTACCTAAAGCTTATATCTATTTTGCTGTTTTCTTTTCTTTGTTAGTCGAAACTATTAATATTAAGGTAAGAAAAAAGAATAAAAAAGAACCTCAGTAAATTTTTACGGAGGTTCTTTTTTATGGTTCAGAAGTTAATTTCCTTTATTAATTTCTACTTCTTTCTCAATTACTTTTTCAACATCCTTAGTCTTGTGATGTTTACAATTAAATTCTTTTTTAGAAGAAGACTTTTTGCAATGTTTTTCTTCTCCAGAATTCATTGTAGCACATTTACTATCAAAGTCTTTATGAAATTTACAATTATTCTTTTTAGCGTACGAGCAATCTGATGATTCTTTACAACAAGAATGCCTTTTTTTATGACACATTTTTTTGCCATGATGCTTTTTATACATAGCACATTTTTCACTTCCTTTTTCATAAGAAGATTTACTGCATTTAGGCTTTTGACAAGAATTTCCGTTACAATAAGAATGCATTATCCTTGCTCCTAAAAATAATAAAACAACGGTTGCAATTGATGTAATAATAGATGTTATAATAGTTTTTCTCATAGAATAAATTTTTAAATAAGTTAAACGAGTAAAGTTACAATTAAAAATCAACTTTTCCTTTCGCTCTTATCCCTAAGCCTTTAACTCCAAATAAGATAGGAACACCAGGGTTATCTAAATAGGTTAGTCGTTGTAATAAGTCAATTCTAAAAAATTTAAAAATATTGGATATTCCAGCACTCATTTCGATGTAAGGAATCTTATCTTGGAAGGCAAAAATACTAACATTACCTTTGTTGTCAGTAGGAAAATTATATAAATCAGGTTGTAAGTCTGGATTGTTTAAATCGGTTAATCGTCCTACTAATGCTTTAAACGAAATAATTTCTCGCCATTTTAGTCTTTTTAATAAAGGTATTTTATTTAAAATTGCACCATTAAAGTTATGGGTAATTTTAATACTAGTATATTCATCACTTAGAAATTCCATAAAATTCATCATGTTAAAAGAAGGTTCTTGTAAAAAGAAAGATTGATTGGCTTGAGGTAAATTAAGCAAAGGGTAAGGTACTTTTCCCCATATTTTTCCAGCTTCAAATTCAACGTCAGAGAAACCTAAAACGGATAAGTAGAATCGTTTAAAAATATTAACAGCAGTCCTTCCATAGGTTATTTCACCATTAGTTAACCCACTTATTCCTTGTCTATGTCGGAATTGAAATATGGGGTATTTATTATAAAGGGGGGTTCTATAGTTTTTGCCTTGATAAAATTGCTCGTTTGGAGCATATCTTAAGTTAATATCAAAGGCATCGGTTGTAAACTGCTTAATAAAATGAAGCGTATCAAAGTCATTTTGGAAGAATAAAGTACCTAAGGGATGTTGGGTTTTGTTCTCATAAATGAGGTTATAAGAAAAACCACTATTATGTTCTTTCAGGTAATCTATTTTATAGCTATTATAAAAAAGCATTTGGTCAGAATTACCTCTTTTAAAAGATAACAAAAAATTATCATCATTTAAAAACTGTAAATCTTGTCCCGGGAAAACGGTTTCATGTTGGTAGGATATGGTTAATCTATGTTGAGGGTTTGTTAAATAATTATCGTTAAAAGAATGTGTTAATGAGAATAAGTATTTAAATTTTTTATCTTTAAAACCGTAAGCACCATAAGATTCGAATAGGTTTTTTTTGCTAAAGTTAGGGGTAGTTCTAAAACCCAATCTTGCTCTAAATCCTTCAACATCATTAAAACTATAAAAAGAAGCTACAGGACCTACCTCTATAGGTCCAAAAGAACGCCAACCTGTAATAAATAGCATAGCAATATCCATTGTTCGTTTAAAGGCAGGTATTTTCTGAATACTATCAATCATCGTGTAAACACCTTTTTCTTGTTCGGTTAAGGTGTCTGGTCTAGCGTCAACCCAAAAAGAGTCTGTTTTTTGAGTTAAATCTTTAGCTTTAATAATTTTTCTTGTTTTGTCGTAAATGGTGTCGGCACGTTGTTTGTTAAACGCATAATTATTGTAAGAAACAGTTTTCTTTCCAAAGAAACCTCTACTTTTCTTAGAAAAAAGATTATAATCAATAATTAATTTATCTTTGGTTAGCATCCAAATACTATCATTAAACAAGCTATATTCTTGGTCTAATTGTAAATCACTAACAAAATTTAAATTAATTTGATCGGTTAATCCCATTTTTATCTTAACAACAGCGTAAGTTAAAGAATCATTTAAAATGTACATGTTACCTTTAAATGCAAAGTCAGATTTATTTCTTGGTGTAAATGCTAAGTTAACACAGCTATATCCATTAATATCAAGTGTGTCTATAATAAAATATTTATAAATAGTTGTTCCTAAAGGTGAAATTGGGCTAACAAATTGATTGGATAGTAAATTAATATTATTGTCATAAATATCAATATCCTGATAAAGTTTATCCATAATAAAAGACATGCCATCATCATCTATATAGCCTTCAAACCCTGTCATTTTACTTCCTGTTTGATACTCTTTTAATGCTTTTGGGTTTTTACGATAATAGATGTTAGAAGCGGTTTCTCTTAAATAAATGGGAAGGTATGGTTTTCCATTTATTTCGGAAGTATCTATATGATCTAAAACGACTTGGAATTTCTTTCTGAGCCAACCTTTATTTAAAAATTTTTCAGTAATGTTATTTAAATCAATTTCAATTTTTTCATATTTACTATAATCATAGTAATCAAGTGCTTCTTTCCGGTTTTCGTCTTTGTGTTTAATTACTTTCTTTATTAGAGTAACGGCAGGATTATTCTTATTTCTATATCTTTTCCTATCCGCCTTTACGGTAAAGGTTTGAATTTCAATGGCATTATTTTTTAAAGAAAAATTAATAACTTGGGAAGAGCCTAACACTACTTTTTTTGTGGCAGTTGTGTAGCCAACAAAAGATGCAGATAGATAATTTTTTCCCCATTGGGTTTGGAGGTCGTATTTACCATCAAAATCAGTAGTTGTTCCAATATTCGCACCTTTAAAAGCAACATTAACAAAGGGCATTGGTTCTTTTGTCTTTGCATCTATAACAACCCCTCTAATACGAGTCGTTTTTTGAGCGTTGAGGTTTACAAAAAATAAAAGCCCAAAAGTAAATAGTATTATATTCTTCTTCTTATGTTTAAAAAGTAGTGTCATTTTTAGTTATGCTTGTTTTTTGTTTACCATTTATCCAAATACCTTTTTCAATTTTTCCATCAATAAAAATGAGTTTTCCTTTTCCGTTAAAATTGCCATTTTTAAAACACCCAACGTATTTATGACCATCAGCAAATGCAAAAGTACCAAAACCATTTATATCATCCTTTTTAAAATTTCCCATATAAACATCTCCATTTTTCCATTTCATTGTTCCTTTTCCTTGTTTCATATTCAATTTCCATGTGCCTGAATAGGAGCTGCTATCTGCCCAAGTCATTATTCCTTTGCCATCTATCTTTCCAGCAAGTATTTCTCCATCATAAAACATACCACTTCCTAAATTTACTTTATGCCAACCATCGCTCAAATCTTTAATGTTTACAATTTGAGCATTTGTTGATAACGGATAAATTATATGTAGTATAAAAAATAATTTAATGAAAAATCTAATCATGTATCAAGATTACAAACATACTTAATATTTAAATGAACAATAGCAGACAATTATGTATTTAAGGTTAATTATTTAAATTATACCAGTTTAATTTCAAAAGGGCTGATAAATAAATTAGCATATTTTTTTCTTTTTTGAGACAAAAATT
>CAZVEW010000134.1:0-7518 GCA_964625955.1 uncultured Vicingus sp.
AATATCAATAATCTCAAAATTAATATCATTTAATAATGCACTACGGGTTAAATTAATAATCAATAAGATAAAAGAAAAACAAGCAATAGACGAAAATTTATTAAAAAATCAATTTGTATCGCTTTATCATTATCATAACGAGCTAACTTCTAGTTTAAGATATGCTGAAAAAATACAGCAAGGTATGCTACCAAAAGAGAGACATTTTAAACGACTTTTATTAGATTATTTTGTACTGTATCAGCCTCAATCGTATGTTAGTGGCGATTTTTATTGGTTGGGAGAGGTAAACGACCTTGTGCTTTTTGCCGTTGGAGATTGTACGGGTCATGGAGTTCCAGGTGCATTATTGACAATGTTGGGTCAAAGTTTTTTAAATCATCTTATTTTAGGAAAAAAACTTGTTGACACCTCCGAAATATTGAAAGAATTTGATAAGAAATTTATAGAAACATTTGAAGGTGATATAAAAAATCATTTCCAAAACGATTGGATAGATATTTCGTTATGTTGTTACGATAAAAAAAAGAAACAGTTAGAATTTGCTGGTGCTAGAAGAAAAATCTTACTCGTTTCTAAACAAAAAAACACCCTATTTAAAGGAGCTAATTATCCTTTAGGAGGTTGGCAGATAGAAGATGTACGACCATTTGATTCTCAAAAGATTAATGTAGCAACTGGAGATATTTTATTTTTAGGATCTGATGGATTTCAAGATCAATTTGGAGGAGGTGATTCAAAAAAATTTGGTTCAAAAAAGTTACATAATTTATTAATAGAAATTGCCGAATTACCCTGTAAGAAACAATTAATGATTTTAGAAAATCAGTTAAAAAGATGGATAGAAAATGAAACCCAAGTAGATGATATTTGTTTAATGGGGGTAAGATTTTAAAAAACAGAGTTTATTTAATTACGAATCACAAATTGTTTAACTGCCTTTAAAGTTTTCTCTTTAGCCTCTATAAACCCCATGTGAGCACAATTTTCTAACAATAAATATTGCCCTTTTTCGGGTAATTTTGCTTGTTTAATTAAGTTTTGATAAGGCAAAATATTATCTTGTTTTCCAATAATATATAAAACTGGGTAGGGAGCAAATTTTAACACAATTTCTCGCTCTAACCTAATTTTCATGCCTTCTAAAGCAGCTACAATTCCCTGCTTTGAAGTTGCTAAAGCCTGTTTCTTTATTTTAGCTATTTCTCTTTTACAAGGTTTATGTGTTGTGTAAAACAAATTAGGAATTGCTTCATTAATAAAGATAGCAGCGTTTCTTTTTACCACTTTTATTGCCCTGTCCCTGTCTTTTTGCTTTAAATTACTATCGGCATTTGCTGTGGAATGAAACATTACTAAGCCCCTAATATTATCAGGAAATTTTTCTGCTAAAGCAAGATTAACATATCCACCCAAAGAATGTCCGACCAAAAAATATTTTCTAATTCGTAAATGTCGAATAACTGCAGCAACAGCTTCAGCCATTTCTTCCATGGTATGAACATAGCTTAAGCAATCAGAATTTCCATGCCCTAATAAATCTATTGTAATTACCCTTTTTGTTTTGGAAAGTTCATGAACAAAAAAATCCCAAATAGATTTGTTTTCTAAAAACCCGTGCAAAAAAATAATGGCCTTACCTTTACCTACATCGGTAAAACTAACATTAATATTTTTAAATTTTACGGTTTGCTCTTTCATTATTAAATCCAAAATTAATCCTTTTTTACCTTCTCCAAAGTTTAAAACTTTCAAGAAATTGAAAATTTAATTCCTAATTTAATTTCTAAATGATATTATTTTAATATATTCGCCATCAACTATTTAACCAAAATATAAATGACCTATTCTAAACTATTTTCCATTATTGGAATTTCCTTAGTATTATTAGCTTTTAAAGGAGATAAATTGGCTTATCAAATTTTTAACAAAAAAGGAAAAATAACTTCTTACGAAAAAATGCTAAAAGCAAGCGAAAAAGCAGATATCATTTTTTTTGGAGAAATTCATAACGACCCAATAGACCATTGGTTGCAGTACGAATTAACAAAAGATATTTTTGAAAAAATTAATGAAAATTTAGTTTTAGGAGCTGAAATGTTTGAAGCAGATGACCAAATTATTGTTAATGAATATTTGAGTGGTGATTACCCTTATAAAACACTTAATAGTGAAGCAAAATTGTGGCCTAATTTTAGAACAGATTACAAACCGCTTTTAGATTTTGCTCTAAAAAATCAATTAAATTTTGTAGCCACAAATATTCCGAGACGCTATGCTAACTTAGTTTACAAAAATGGGTTTAAAGGATTAAACAACATTAATAACGTGGCTAAAAAATGGATGACTCCCCTACCTATTGCTTATCCTGATAGCTTAAAAGGATACCAAGAAATGTTAAAAATGGCTGGAGGTCATGGCGGAGAAAATTTACCTAAAGCACAAGCAATAAAAGATGCTACAATGGCTTATTTTATCTTAAAGAATTGGAAAAAAGGACAAACATTTATCCATTATAATGGCACTTACCATTCTAATAACTTTGAAGGAATAATTTGGTATTTAAAACAACAAAAGCCCAATTTAAATATTTTAACAATAGGTGCTATTGAACAGGCTAGTATAGATACACTAGCTCAAGAAAGTATTGGATCTGCTAATTTTGTTGTTTGTACGCCAGAAACTATGACCAAAACGCAATAAAATCTTATTCATTTTTATTATATTTAACTAAATATTTTTATTTTATTATGAAAAAACTACTAATCTCTTTTTTTATATTAAGTTTTACTTCTTCCATAATTGGACAAACCATACATCAAGTATGTGTTTCTGAAGTAAGCAATGCTCCCTGCAGTTCTAATTCAGGTGTTTTTACCCCTTCCTCATTAACAATTGCTATTGGAGATAAAATCCAATTTACAACCTATATGATGGGGATAAGTGGCTACGATGGTACAAGTCATCAAATTAAATTTAATGGAGGATCTCCTCAAGATGTAACGCTCCCTGTTTCTGCTAATATATTAAGTCAAACAACAACAGTTACAACGCCTGCTTTTACTACCACTGGCACATTTACAATGGAATGTGTTAATTCGTCTCATTGCTTTAATTTTGCCGATATATTAGAAGGTTGGTCATGCACAGCATATTCCGTAACTGTTGGAACTCCTACTGGTGTTTCTGAGAAAAAAATAAAAGACTTGATTACCGTTTACCCTAACCCTTCAAACGGAATTATTAATATTGATTTAAGTGCTATACAAAATGATAATCCAACCATTTATCTACTAGATATGCTTGGTAAAAAGATAAAAATACAACCCTCCTTAAATAGTTCTACCTCTACAATAGATATTAGTTCCTACAAAAAAGGAGTATATTTTGTTAAAGTAGTTTCAGATAATTACAGTTTTAATTACCCTATATTTCTGCAATAAAAAGTTGCATATATTCTCATTCATTAAGTAACTTTAATTCATCTCACATCTTGAATTGTTCCAATTGTTGCCCACTAGTTTCCCAATCTTGCATGGCTTGTTCTAGCTCTTTTTTAACTGCATTATACTCGTACATTAGTTCTTGCGTGTAGGAAGTGGGGTCAAGCAAAATTTTGTTCATTTCTGCTGTTTTAATTTCCAGTTCACTAATTTGTCTTTCTAATTTAGTTATTTTATTTTCGGTTTTTCGAATGTCTTTATCTCTTTGTTTTCGTTCTTCGTAACTTAATTTATGCACCGAATTCTTTTTCTCTTTTTTTTGGATTTCTTTGCCTTTAAACTCAAACTCTTTAATGCTATCAGCTTTTTTAGTTTTTAGAAATTCATAAACTCCACCCAAAAATTGTTTTACATTTCCGTTGCTAAATTCGTACATTTCTGAAGTTAAACCATCTAAAAAATCTCTATCGTGCGAAATAACAATTAAAGTTCCATCGTATCTTAAAAGAGCGTTTTTAAGTACATCTTTCGATTTTATGTCTAAATGATTGGTTGGTTCATCTAAAATTAACAAATTTACAGGTGTTAACAATAATTTACATAGTGCCACTCTTGCTCTTTCGCCACCAGAAAGTACTTTTATTTTTTTATCTATTTCCTCGTCTCCAAACATAAAAGAGCCCAAGAGACTTCTAATTTTTTTACGAATTTCTCCATGTGCTGCTTCATCTATGGTTTGCAAAACTGTTTTATTTTTATCTAACTCTTCTGCCTGATTTTGAGCAAAGTAAGCCATTGCTACATTGTGTCCAATTTTTAATGTGCCTTCGTGTGCTAAGTCTTTAACAATAGCACGAATCATGGTGGTTTTTCCTTCGCCATTTTTACCAACAAAAGCAATCTTTTTACCACGTTCAATAAAAAAATCGACCTTACTAAAAACATGATTATCTCCAAAAGATTTGCCAACATTATGTGCTTCTACTACTACTTTTCCAGACCTTGGAGCTGGCGGAAAAGAAAATCGCATGGCAGTATTATCTTCCACTTCAATTTCAATTCTATCGAGCCTGTTTAATTGCTTAATTCTACTTTGTACCTGCACTGCTTTTGTGGCTTTAGAGCGAAAACGCTCAATAAATTTTTCGGTATCGGCAATTTGTTTTTGCTGATTGTTATAGGCTGCCAGTTGCTGTTCTCTTCGCTCTTTGCGTTGTTCTAAATATTTTGAATAGTAAGTTTTATAATCATAAATTTTGCCTAAAGCAATTTCTATGGTTCTGTTGGTAACATTATCTAAAAATGCTTTATCGTGAGAAACGAGTACAACTCCTCCTTGATAAACTTTTAAAAAATCTTCTAACCATTGAATAGATTCAATATCTAAGTGGTTGGTAGGCTCATCTAACAATAAAACATCTGCGTTAGAAAGCAATATTTTTGCCAACTCAATTCGCATTCGCCAACCACCGCTAAATTCATCGGTTAAACGATTAAAATCAGTACCTAAAAAACCTAATCCTTTTAAAATTGTTTCGATATTTGCTTCAACATTAAAGCCGCCAAGCAATTGTAAACGTTCGTTATGGTGATGTAGATGATTGAGTAAATCTAAATAACTTTCCGATTCGTAATCTTCTCTGGTTGCTAATTGATGGTTAATATCGTCTATTTTGTGGTTCAATTCATTTACCTCAACAAAAACCGATTTAGCTTCTTGCATCACCGTTTTTCCGTGCACAAAGTCCATGTCTTGAGGCAAATAACCTATTCTGTAACCTGCTGGGGTAGAAATATTTCCTCCATCAGATTCGTATTCACCAGCAATAATCTTTAGAAGGGTAGATTTTCCTGCCCCGTTTTTACCAACCAAACCAATTCTATCGTTATTAGCAATAATAAACGAGATTTTATTAAACAAATAACGCTCTCCAAAATTTACTGTCAATTCATTAATTCCAACCATGTGGCAAAATTACAAGAAAAAGAATTAATAATTAACGCCATTCTTTCAAATTGGGTATTTTTACAAAAAAAATTCAATTTGTTAAAAGATAGTAATCCCATACGTAGCACATTAAAATTTAAATGTCCAAGGTGTCATCAAGGAGATTTGTTTTTAAACAAAAGTGTTTATCAATACAAAGGTTTTTTTGATATGCCAAAAAGATGTCCAAAATGTGGGCAAGATTTTGAAATTGAAACAGGTTTTTATTATGGTGCAATGTATTCAAGTTATGCTGTTACTGTTGCCATAACTGTTGCTGTTTTTACACTTGTAAACTTGCTAAATATTTTTAGTCTTACGTCCTTTTTAATTTTAGATGCCATTATACTTATTACTACAATGCCTTATGTTGTTAAAATTAGTCGTTCTATTTGGATAGCTACAATTATACCTTTCGACCCAAAAGCTCAAGAATATTATGAAGCACAGCATCGGCATTAATAAAACAGCTCATTATTACACTTTAGGAGAAAATAAAGCAAAAACTATTTGGTTTGTGCTACATGGCTATGGCTATTTAGCAAAACATTTTATTAAAAAATTTGAACCTATTTTAGATAAACACACACTAGTTATTGCCCCAGAAGCATTATCTAAATTTTACTTAAATGGTGTTGGTAAAGATGGTAGGGTTGGTGCAAGTTGGATGACCAAAGAAAACAGAGCAGACGAAATAACTGATTACGTGAATTATTTAAATCAACTGTATGCAACTGTTTTAAAAGACAATTCTAGTGCAAAAATAAACATTGTAGGTTTTTCGCAAGGCGGAGCAACAGCTTGCAGGTGGATTGCCAATGGAAAAATTAAATGTGATAATTTTATTTTGTGGGCAAGTGTTTTTCCTGAAGATATGAGTTTTGAAAAAATTATGGACGTAAATACTTTTTTCCTTTATGGAGATAATGATAAATACGTTACCGAAGAAAGAATTGCTACGCAAAAAGCTATTTTTAAACAAGCTGGAATAAACATTAAAACCACTATTTTTAAAGGAAAACACGATGTGCCTAAAAGTGTTTTGCTAGCACAAACTTTAATTAATAATTGGTAAATTTGAGGTAAAACTTTATACAAATAAAGTGTTCAAGCTCTTTATCTGTAGGTTGGAGGGCATTGAGAAAATCACTAAAGAACATATGAAACGAATATTAACATTTTTTCTTTTAATTACTTCTGTCATTGTAAACGGACAAGAGATTAAAACTTCGAACTTTACAGAAGAAATAAAAAAGTATGACATTTCGAACCTATGGACTCTTAACAAGTTTCAAATAGAAAATGATACTACAACGGTTAACAAGTCTGAACCTCTCGGATACATTGGCGAAAATTTCCAACGATTTCAAATTCATTTCATCTCAGCAATTAAGAATCCGTGTAATGAACTTCAATATTTCATCTACGGAAAAACCAAAGTGAAAGAAAATACCTGCACCTTTCAAGGAACTATAACAATTATCGAATCCAGAACTTATAACGAAGGAGACATTCCAACCTTAAAACAAGGATTTGTCAAAGGTCAATATGATTTTTTTGAAGACCCTAACCAAAAAGAGGCAGGAATTCTAAAAGGCAACTTTCAAACAGACTTTTATATCAACAAGAAAGGTGAAATAAAATATGATGCTTTAATGTTTGTTGCTGACGGATTTCAAAACAACCAATTTGAAGGAACTTGGACAAGTTACAAAACAGGCAGTTTAAAGAAATGCAATTGGGGTGACTATCGAATACCTAAATGTGATTGGAAAAATGGTTGTGACATAGGAGCAGGAGAATTTAGTATAAATGAGAAATATGTAAAGAATGGTTGGGAAAATTATCGTTTAGCTTGGGGTTATTATCCTGACAAACCTGAAATTATTGAAGCGAGAGAAAAAGAAAAGGAAAAATGGTGGATAGAAAAATAAATGACGAAACGCCCACAAAACCTATATACGTAATGCAAGTTTTGGTAGTAAATTGAAAGTTTGGATCAATTAATAAAAACCACTAAACCTTTGATTTAGCTTTTAAAAATGAAAAAATAAAAACAAAATATTTATATTTGGCTACTTGCAGATT
>CAZVEW010000135.1:0-7465 GCA_964625955.1 uncultured Vicingus sp.
GCTGCATTAGATGCCGAAAAATATTTAGCAGCAAAAGGACATTAATTTAGACTTTAACACTAAAAAGTTCTTTAATAACATTAATTGTATAATCAATTTCTGCCTGAGTATTGTATTTACTAAAAGAAAAGCGTAAAGATGGGCGTGTAATATCTGCTCCTATATTTTCTAGTACATGAGAACTTACATTACTTCCTGAAGAACAAGCACTTCCGCCAGAAACAGCAATTCCTTCAATATCTAAATTATACAACAACATTTCGTCTAAAGCCGAATTAGGAAAACTTACATTTAACACGGTGTACAAAGAAGCTGAGGATTTTTTAGGATTCCCATTAAATTGAATGTCTGGAATAGTGTTTTCCAATTGTTCAATGAAATATGTTTTTAGGTCTTGTATGTATTTTTGATGTCCGTTAATATCGCGATAAGCTACTTCCATGGCTTTGGCTAGCCCTACAATGCCAATAATATTTTCAGTTCCCGCCCTCATATTACGTTCTTGACTTCCTCCAATAAATAGCGGACTTAATTTTACATTTTGATTAATAAATAGGAAACCCACTCCTTTTGGTCCGTGAAATTTATGTGCTGAGCAAGTAATAAAATCAATGCCTAAATCCCTAACATCAAAAGTATAATGCCCCATGGTTTGTACGGTATCTGAATGAAAATAAGCATTGTATTTTTTACATAAATCAGCTACTTTTTTTAAGGGTAGGAGATTGCCTATTTCGTTGTTGGCGTGCATTAAAGAAACTAACGAGGTTTTATCGGTATTTGCTTTTAAAATATTTTCTAATGATAGTAAATCAACATTTCCTTTTTTATCCAAGTCAACCATACTAAGTGCTAAATTGTCTTTTTTTGCAATTAGTTCGGCAGTATGAATTACGGCATGGTGTTCTATTTTTGAGGTAATGAGGTGATTTACACCTAAATCTTCGGCAGCACAGCGGATAACCATATTATCCGATTCTGTTCCTCCTGAGGTAAAAAATAATTCTGCTGGAGCTGCATTAATTAAATGTGCAACTTGTTTTCGTGCTTTTTCAATAATGGCTCTACTGCTTCGTCCAAAAGAATGTACAGAAGAAGGATTGCCAAAATTTTCTTTCATTACAGGAATTATGGCAGCAATTACTTCTTCGTCCATCGGGCTTGTTGCTGCATTATCTAAGTAAACTTTCATTGTTTTTGTTATTTATTTTTTACTTTTTTTAAATTATTTTTTTAATCTTTTCAATTACCTTATTGGCTATTTCATCTGCTTTTTGCATAGAACTGCTCTCTGCATAAATCCTTATAATTGGTTCTGTGTTTGATTTTCGGAGATGCGCCCAACCATCATTAAAATCTATTTTTACACCATCAATTGTATTTACTTCTTCATTTTTGTAAGCATTTGCAATGGTAGATAAAATCTCATCTACATTAATTTGGGGCGTTAATTCAATTTTATTTTTAGAAATATAATAATTAGGGTAGCTTGCTCTTAACGCTGTACATTTTAAGTTTGATTTTGCTAAATGAGTTAAAAATAAAGCAATGCCAACGAGTGCATCTCTACCATAATGAATTGCTGGGTAGATTACGCCACCATTTCCTTCGCCTCCAATTACTGCTTTTTTAAGCTTCATCATATCTACCACATTTACCTCTCCTACTGCCGAAGCAAAATAATCTCCTCCATTTTTATTGGTAACATCGCGTAAAGCCCGTGTTGAAGATAAATTAGACACGGTATTTCCTTTGGTATTTTTTAAAACATAATCGGCAACAGCAACCAAAGTATATTCTTCGCCAAACATTTCGCCATTTTCGCAAACCATGCACAACCTATCTACATCTGGGTCAACCACAAAACCAACATCTGCACCTTGCAATTTTATTTGTTTGGCAATTTCTGTTAAGTTTTTTGGTAATGGTTCTGGATTATGCGGAAATTCTCCAGTTGGATTACAATAAAGTGCTAAAATATTTTCTACCCCTAAAGCTTTTAATAAGGCGGGAATAAAAATTCCACCTGTAGAATTAACACAATCAACAGCCACTTTAAAGTTTTTATTTTTGATGGCTTCCACATCTACCAAAGGTAAATTTAAAACAGCATTAATATGTTTTTGTAAATAGGTGTCATTTTTAGTGTATGTTCCTAAATCATCAACTTCAGCATAATTAAAAGCGTTATTTTCGGCTATTTGTAATAAATCTGCTCCATCTTTAGCAGAAATAAATTCACCTTTGTTATTTAATAATTTTAAGGCATTCCATTGTTTTGGGTTATGACTTGCCGTTAAAATAATGCCACCGTGAGCATTTTCCATTGTTACGGCAATTTCTACTGTGGGCGTTGTGCTAAAGCCTAAATCAACCACATCAATACCCAAACCTTGCAAAGTGCCTACCACAATATTCTGTACCATTAAACCCGATAACCGAGCATCTTTACCAATTACCACTTTTAATTTACCTTTGTGTTGTTTTTTTAGCCAAGTGCCATAAGCCGAAGCAAATTTTACAATATCAATCGGTGTTAAACCGCTATTAGGTACACCTCCAATTGTTCCTCTAAACCCCGAAATAGATTTTATTAAAGTCATGTTTGTTTTTTTATTGAAGACAAATTTAAACTTAAAATTGAAATTGAAATTATTTAGTGTTTATTCCTTTAAAATTATTCTGTTTATTAATCAACAACTTAGCTAAATTTGTTAATAATAAACACTGCTATTTTATTTATGGTATGTATAAATCTCCTAACTTCGTTCTTACTTTATGGAAAGCAACTTTGATGCATATAACGATGATGAGCAAATAGCATTATTAAATCGTTTTGAAAAAATGCTAAAAGAAAATCAACATTTTTTCTTTGATGTTGAAGAATTTGAGGCTATTATTGATTATTATTTAGAAAATTTAGCTACTGAAAAAGCGAAAAAAGTAATTGATTTTTCTCTTGCCCAACATCCTACTTCATCATCATTAAAAATAAAACAAGCTCAATTTTTTGTAGCCTCTCACAAACCTAACAAAGCCTTAGAAATATTAAACACTATTGAAGCTTTTGAACCATTTAATGGTGATATTTTTTTAACCAAAGCACATGTTCATAGCCAGTTAAGACAACACCTAAAAGCTATTGAAAATTACTATAAAGCTTTAAAGTTAATTGACGATTTATCGGAAAAAACTAACATTAAGATTCAAATAGCATTTGAGTACGAAAACTTAAATCAGTTTGATAAAGCTATTGATATACTAAAGAATCTTTTAAAAAAGAATCCTGAAAACGAAACGGTACTCTATGAAATTTCTTTCTGTTACAATTTAAAAGAAGATAATGAAAGTAGTATAAATTTCTTTACCTCTTTTATTGATGAAAACCCATATAGTTTTTCCGCTTGGTATAATTTGGGTATTGCTTACAACAAAGCAAACTTATATGAAAAAGCCATTGAAGCTTATGATTTTGCAATTGCTATTAAAGAGGATTTTGCTTCAGCTTATTTTAATAAAGCCAATTCTTTGGCTCAAATTGATAAATGTGAAGAAGCCATTGACACCTATAAAAGCACCATAGATTATGAAGAACCTGATGCTACAACTTACTATTATATTGGAGAATGTTATGAAAAACTAAGTAACTATAAAGCAGCATTTGAAAATTATAAAAAAGCAGTAGAATTAGATTCGTTTTATACCGATGCTTGGGCTGGAATGGCGGTTATTTCGGACTTAGAGGGCAAACAAAATATGGCAATATCTTACATAAAAAAAGCCATTGAACTAGAAAAAAACAACCCAGAATATTGGCACATTTATGGCGACTTTTTAGCTACGCAAAATTTGCTTGAAGAAGCACTAGTTGCTTACTACAAAGTAATTGACTTAAATGAAGAAAATGAAGAAATATGGGTAGATATAGCCGAAGTAGTTAAAAACAACGAAGATATTGAAAGAGGAATAGTTTATTTATATGAAGGTTTAGAAAAACAACCCGATAATTATTTGATTTATGCTAGATTAGTTGCATATTTGTTGCAAATGGGGAAATTAGAAGAAGCCCTCCAAAATTTGATAATAGTTTTAACAAATGATAATGATTTAATAGCAGATTTAGTTGACTACTACCCCGAAATTTCAAACTTCCCTCTAGTTGTTGACTTAATAGAAAAATTTAAAAAACAATGAATTTCGAATTACCACACATTCCCAAAAGGGAAGCACAACCAAGAGAAACTGGCTTGACAATGATGATGGACAAAGGTCTTAGTTGTAGAGAAGCAGAAAACTTTGTTGCATCATCGGCACACCTAACCGATTTAGTTAAATTAGGATTTGGAACAGCTTATGTTACCAATAATTTACAAGAAAAAATTAAAATTTATAAAGATGCTGGCTTAAAAGTTTATTTTGGAGGTACGCTCTTTGAAGCATTTATTGTTAGAGGAATGTTTGATGATTACAGAAAATTATTAGATAAATTTAACATTGATACCTGTGAGGTTTCTGATGGATCGATGCACTTAGACCATGATAAAAAGTGTGAATTTATCTCAACTTTAGCAAAAAATTATCGGGTATTATCCGAAGTAGGCTCAAAAGAAGAAGGTATCTTTATTAGTCCTGCAAAATGGATTTCTATGATGAAAGGAGAGCTAGATGCTGGTTCATGGAAAGTAATTGCCGAAGCTAGAGAAAGCGGAACAGTTGGTATTTACCGTCCAAATGGCACAGCACACGTTTCTTTGGTTAATAAAATAATAGCCAATGTTAAGGTTGAAAATATACTTTGGGAAGCTCCGAAAAAGACACAACAAGTATGGTTTATAAAACAATTTGGCGTAAATGTTAATCTCGGAAATATTGGTTATAACGAAGTAATTCCGCTTGAGTGTTTAAGGTTAGGTATGCGGGGCGATACTTTTTTTGATAGTTTACCTAAAGCAATAGAAGACCAATTTCATTGATTTATGACAAAAATTTCTGCTCAAGAATTAAAATTGAAATTAGATAAAAAAGAAAAAATTCAATTAATAGATATTCGAGAAGAATTTGAATTTGAAGCATTTAATATTGGAGGAGAAAATATTCCTATGGATAAAATTTTCTCCTCTTTAGCTAAAATAGCTAAAGATAAACCTGTAATTTTTTGTTGTAATTCTGGTAAAAAATCTGCCGCAATTATCCATACCATCAAAAGAAAATTAAACCTTAATAATATTTATTCTTTGGCAGGAGGATTGGAGAATTTTTAACACTCCATTTTGATCTTTTATTAACCCAGCAGCAATTAATCGGAATTCTTGTTCCTTTTAAATTGATAAAAATCAGCATCATGGAGTCTTAAGTCTTGCGGTCTTTTTCTGTTTAGTTAATAAGGATTTATTAATATTTTGTTCAATACGTTGCAATACGTTAGAAACATCTGATTTTATAAACTTATCTCCTGTGATTTTTTCGTATAACTCAATGTATCTTTCAGATATTCTGTTAATAAAATCATCAGTCATTTCTGGGATAAGCTCTCCTTCTTTACCTTGAAAGTTATTTGCTATTAACCACTCGCGAACAAATTCTTTTGATAATTGTTTTTGTTTTTCACCTTTTTCTTGGCGTTCTTCATAACCATCGGCATAAAAATAACGTGAAGAATCTGGAGTATGAATTTCATCTATTAAATAAATATCATTTCCTATTTTACCAAATTCGTATTTTGTATCTACTAAAATTAATCCTTTTTCGGCAGCTATTTCAGTACCTCGTTTAAAGATTTTCCGTGTATAATCTTCTAATTTAATATAATCTGCTTCAGCCACAATTCCTTGAGCTAAAATTTCTGTTCTACTAATATCTTCATCATGCCCAACACTGGCTTTGGTTGTAGGTGTTATTATTGGCTCAGGAAATTTATCATTTTCTTTCATTCCTTCGGGCATTTTTACACCACATAAAATTCGTTTTCCTGCTTTATATTCTCGCCAAGCATGACCCGACAAATACCCTCTAATTACCATTTCTACTTTAAAAGGTTCGCACATTTTACCAATGGTAACACTGGGGTCTGGCACATCAATTACCCAATTTGGAACAATATCTTCGGTAGCTTTTAAAAATTTTGCTGCTATTTGGTTTAATACTTGTCCTTTAAAAGGAATTGCTTTAGGTAAAACAACATCAAAGGCAGAAATTCTATCGGAAACTATCATTACCAACAGCTCATCATTAATATTATACACCTCTCGTACCTTTCCTTTATAATAACTCTTTTGACCAGGAAAATTAAAATGTGTTTCTTTTATAGCATTGTTTTGCATGGCTTATCTTTTTACTACAAAAGTAAAAAAGAGTGTTAGAAAAATTAACCCTCTTTTTTTAAAGTAATCAAGTTTTATTAACAATTTGTAATTGTTCTTTTACACATTGACTAAGGCTTCGCTTAAAATATCTTTTACTTCGTTAGCAAAAGGGGCTATGGCATCGTTTTCAATTAACTTAAAAGCTTCAACCGGATTCATAATAGAAATATCTACACTGCCATCTTTATTTTCGATAAGTGTAACATTGCATGGTAAAAGTATGCCTATTTTTTCTTCTTCTTGCAAAGCTTGGTAAGCAAAATTAGGGTTACAAGCTCCTAAAATTTTATATTGCTGAATGTCTTTATCCAATTTCGCTTTCATGGTAGCTTGCATATCTATTTCTGTAAGAATACCAAATCCTTTTTCTTTTAATGCTGCTCTTATTTTTTGTTCAGCTTCGGTAAAGCTATAATTTGTGGTTTTGTTTAAATAATACATCGTTTTTTATTTTTATTGATTGATGATGCAAATGTAATAAAATAATTTAACATATATAGTTTTTTATATATGTTAAATTGTTTTTATGATTAATACCAGTTTAATTTCAAAATGGCTGATAAATAAATTAAAATATTTTTTTCTTTTTTGAGACAAAAATTCTTTGCATAGCTGTAGTTACGGAAATAATTTTTAACGATAAAAAAGGAAAATAGAAATGATTTATATCGGGTGTTTTGATTTTAAACTGGTATAAAACTTAGATAGAAGAAATTAACTTTGTCTAATTGTTACCAGAAAGTAAAGAAAATATACCCGATTGGTATTATATTGTGAGATTTTAATTATTTTATACCCTTTCGGTAGTTTTAAGTGATATTTTAGTATATTTGTACCCGTAAAGGTATAGTAATATGACAGAAATAGCAACATTTCTAAAATATCATCGTAAGAAATTAAACTTGACACAAAAAGAACTTGCCGATAAAGCAGGTGTTGGAATTCGATTTATTCGAGAAATAGAGCAAGGAAAACAAACTTTACAATTAGATAAAGTTAATCAAGTTTTATCTTTATTTGGGTTTTGTGTATCTCCAACAAAATTACATATTGATCCATATTTTATTTTTTGGAATTTTTTTAATAAGGCTATAAAAATTACG
>CAZVEW010000136.1:0-7424 GCA_964625955.1 uncultured Vicingus sp.
AAATATCAATTTTTGTTTTCGTTTGAGTCTTATTAGTTTTTTTTCCCATTGTTACTTATTACAACAACTAATATTCCAATTATTAGTATAAAAAATAACGCAACCATATGATATTATAATTTAGATATCTATTTTATTTGTAAATTATGTCAGAAATAAATATTATATCCCCAATATACAATTTATCTTATAACTTATGCTATGTTAAATAGTGTGTGAATACTTATTTCCATTACTAAAACCATCGACTCCGTTTTTTTGTTGATGTTGCACTCTTACAAATGTCCTGATAGCACAGTTGTTTTTTTGTATGATTTTACGTTGCCATCTAAATCAAACACTTCAAAATAAATAATGTAAATTCCTATTCTTGCTTTTTCGTTATTGTCATTAAGTCCGTTCCAGCTAAAGGTTCCTTTGGTGCCTAATAATTCGTTTTGCACCAATTTTCTAACAAGTCTTCCTTTTACATCATAAATGGTAATAGTCCCAACAAAGTCTGGCGTTGAAAAGTTGTAAGAGATGTTTAACACATCATCAACCCCATCATTATCTGGCGAAAAAGTTTCGGGAGATAAAACTACAGTGCCACCATCATTATTAGCGACTAAATATTGAGAGTTTTCGTATCCTGGAGTAGCAAAACCTACATCTTCGGCAGCAGAATGCCAATTAGTTACATCGTTGGTTGGTCTGTTGTAGTCAATTCTTTCTAAGGAAACGCCTTTAAAGCTATTTAACAGTGAAAACTGCATATTTTCGTTATAATAAAAGCTATCTACCACCATGTTTAAATTATTGATAAGGTAAACATGTCCATCGGTATTGCTGTATGAAGGCAAACTTGTCATTTGTTGAAATGCTGAAGCAACCGAGTTTATATACTCTTGCTGCACATTTGTCGCATCTTTTGTTAACAGCATAAATTCGTTAGGTAACAATAATTTTGGTTGATTTGAAATTGTTTTATAACTTGTTATGCTATCGTTAGTTAAGTTAGCTAAACTCCAATTTTGCATGTTAATAAATTTGTTGGAGTTGTTGTAAATTTCTACAAAATCGCTTCCTCCTGTAAAAGGATTAAATAAGACTTCATTAATTACAATATCTTCAAAAAAACCTTGTTCTGGCAAGGCAAAAATTGCGGTGTTGTTAGAGCCAATAACATTGCCAACACAATCGAAAGCTCCTGTAACGGTAACGATGTATTTTATCTGAAAAATAAGAGGAGTGCTTAAATTTAGTTGAACATTTTTACTGTCAATAACGCTAATAGAACTAATATTAATACCATGGTCAATATTGTAAATGGCAGCCATCATGCCTGCATTATCAATAATTTCGCTAAAGGTTAAAATTACTGTCGAATCAGAAGTGGCATTGGCTTCTACCAATTGGGGTAAAACTACATCGGGGTTAGTTCCGTAGGCGGTATTTTGTGTTCCGGGTGTTCCTCCAAACCATTTTGTTGAGGCTATCCAATTATCTGCTTCACCACAAGGATTATTAGGGTCTATCATTTCTAAACTCCAACCACCATCTTTTTTGTTATTATCTCTGTACCAAGTATCATAATAATGTACCCGATGAATTAGCGTTGTATCTGGTGCATAAATAGAAATTTCATCTTCGGCATTATTTAAAGACGGGAAACTATTTACCGTAATTACTTTTCCGAAAGGGGCAAATTGATTTTCAAAGCTATTATCACAAACAATAACGTACTCGCCCGGTAAAATTTTGCCAGGATTAAAATTATCCATGCTTGTTAAATCGGAAATTAAACAGTTGGTTAAGTCAATAATTTTATTGGTGTTATTGTAAAGTTCTAAATAATCTTCTGTTGGCAAGCCCATTGTTGGCGAAGGGTCTGGAAATAATTCATTAATTACAATTTCATATTTTTGAGGAGGTCGTCCTATGCCAAATTGCAAAGAATCTGGGTTAAGGAGGTTGCCAGAACAATCGTTTGCACCAGCAATTGTTAAGGTATAAACTGTTGAAGAATCTAAAGCAGGATTAAGGTTTAAAATTACTTGTTGATTATTGGCGTTTACCGTTGTACCTGTAACGGTTATTCCACCAGAAACAGTGTAAGTTGCATTAGATAAACTAGCACTATCCATCGTTTCGCTAAAAATAACATCCACCTGAGAAGCAGTTATAATATTTACCGCACTAATTGTAGGGGCTTGGGTGTCGGGCAAAGTATCAAATACAGAATTTTGTGTGCCAGGAGTTCCTCCAATTGGGTTCATAGAGGTAGTCCAATTATTGGCAGAACTGCAAGGATGAAGTGGATTTATACGCTCTAAACTATATCCGCCATTCTTTTTTACGATATCTTGATACCAAGAAATATCGTATTTTACTATATCAAGAATATTGCCATTGTTATCTAACAAACTTAAACTATCACCACCATTGGTAAGAGCGGTCATTGAGCTAATACCAATTACATTCCCGAAAGGAGAAAATAAAGCAGTATCATTTATATCACATAAAATAACATAAGCATTTGGACTTAAAATATAATTGGGGAGGGGTTTTGCTGTGGTAGTATTTACAAATTGCCAATTAGTTAACAAAAATGCGTTGCTAGAAGCATTGTACAGTTCAACATATTCGGTAGCAGGTAACCCTATTTGTGGATTGGGGTCGGCAAAAATTTCGTTAATTACTACATCTTCTGGATTTGGAGCAACAATTACTAAATAAGTAAAAGGAATAACAATATTAACCACTGCATTTCCTGCAATATCTTGCACATTATTAATGGTTAAATTATAATTTTGTCCGTTGGTAAAAGGAGTAGCAAAGGTTAAATGCACCAACGAAGAATCAACGGCATCTCTTGTAGCACTACTCGGATTGCCAATTCCTAAATTAACGGAATAATTGGTTAATATTTGTGATGTTGTTAAGTCAACTGTTTCATTAAAATAAGCATTTAATTGTGTTGAATTTACCACAATTAAGGAATCTAAAACAGGAGGAACATTATCTACAAAAGCAGTTCCAGTAACATTAAAATTATCATAAAAAAACTTTGTAGCACGCGTTGAAGTATATCTTGAAGAAACGCCAAAATAAGCCGAAGAAATGTAGGTATTATCAAAGACAGTCCCTTCCGAAAAATAAGTTGTTCCACCTGTTGTATCCGACAGTAATTGCCAATTTCCTAAACTATCTCTGGTAACTTTTATGGCACTTGTAACAGCACTTGTGTTTACTCTTCCATCAACGCCATTAATAATTTTGGTTTCTGTTAATCCATCTTGTCGGTACAAGCTAATTTCGTCTGTTGTGTTACCCACTTTTACAAAATAACCATTTAAAGAGCCTCTTAAGTTGGCTTGGTCTGAAACTAAATAAATTTTTGCATAATTACCTGATGAGGGATTAAAGGTCATGCCAACATAAAAGTTCCAAATAGCATTATTTATGGCTGCCGAAGGGGTTGAAAGATAAGCGGTATCTGTTTGTGCTGGTGCATTAAGATGCAATTGCTTAGCAGCATTAATTTCGTATTTGGTTGTTTCTCCACTCCAAACGGGATTGACGGTGTAATTACTATCTGTAAAGTTATCTGTAAACTGGCTGTAGGCATTTTGAAAAAGAAAACCACAGGCAATAATTAAGTAAAATTTTATTTTCATTCGTTTATTTTTATTAAATCGGTAAATGGAACTCCCTTTTATAATCATTTCTTAAATGAAGAAATTTTATTCAAGGTTGTTTCATAGGATAAAATTAGACAAATTGTTAATCTTATTAGTAAAATTTAAGAAGTTGTTAAAAATACCAAGAAAAATTAGATTTAAATGTGTTTTTTAATGGGTTGAAAAAATTTCTTTTACTTTTGGAGAATAAAAAAGAAGAAAATGAAAATAGCTATAGTCGGAGCAACAGGAATGGTTGGAAATGTAATGTTAAAAGCGTTAGCTGAGAGAGATTTTTCTATAACACAATTGGTGCTTGTTGCTTCTGAAAAATCGGTAGGAAAAGAAATTGAATTTAAAGGTGAAAAGTATGCTGTTATTGGTTTACAAGCTGCTGTTGACTTAAAACCAACTATTGCTATTTTTTCTGCTGGTGGCGATACTTCTTTGGCATGGGCTCCAAAATTTGCAGCAGTAGGCACAACGGTTATTGATAATTCTTCGGCTTGGCGGATGAATCCTAAACACAAATTAATTGTACCCGAAATTAATGCACCTATTTTAACCAAAAACGATAAAATTATTGCCAATCCGAACTGTTCTACCATACAAATGGTAATGGTAATGCATCCTTTACATCAAAAATACAAGATAAAAAGAACCATTGTTTCTACTTACCAATCCATTACGGGAACGGGTGTTAAAGCTGTCCAACAACTTGAAAATGAAAGAAATGGCGTTAAAGGAGAAATGGCTTATCCTTATCCGATAGATAAAAATTGTATTCCTCATTGCGATGTTTTTGAAGACAACGGTTACACCAAAGAAGAAATGAAGTTGGTTAATGAACCCCGAAAAATTTTAAATGATAACAGCTTAAAAATTACCGCAACAGCCGTTCGAGTTCCTGTAGTTGGTGGTCATTCTGAAAGCATTAATATGGAGTTTGAAAACGATTTTGATGTGGCTGAAATTCGGCAACTTTTACACGAAACAGATGGCATTACTTTACAAGATAATTTAGACACCAATACTTATCCTATGCCATTATATGCAGCAGATAAAGATGCTGTTTTTGTAGGAAGAATACGTAGAGATGAATCACAACCCAACACTTTAAACTTATGGGTGGTTACTGATAATTTACGCAAAGGAGCAGCTACCAATGCAGTTCAGATTGCGGAGTATTTGGTGGAGAATAATTTAATTTAATTTTTCTTTCACAATATCAACAAATGGTCGATTTTGGATGTGAGATTCTATCCATGAAATGATATCAAAATAATTGAGAAGCTTATTTTCTATAGGGTTTTCGATAATAAATTGTAATTTCTTTAATAACTTTTTAAAAGCATCTCTTTTTGCATCTGTTGTCCAATTAATGATAGATGTGTCAGAAAAAAAATGCAGTATTTCTGTAATTAAAGCACTTTTGCTATTGTGTTGTTTTAAAAAAAATTCGTTCTGTTTTGCAATATAGGCTAACAATTCATAGTTTTTTAATTCATAATGATTAATTAAAACAAACACGATAGAATAAACTTGAAGGATTAGAACATGATTACTTTTAAAATTTAAAACAATATTAGCGTGTTTTAGTGATTTACGAAAATTATTTAATGAAAAATAGATAATAAATAAGTTGTTATGTAAAGCTATGAAAGTAGTATCTCTTAAAGTTTTCTTTGTAAATTCTATTTCTATATTTTCCCAATAAGACGCTGCTTTATCAAACTGGTTAGCATAAGCTAAACAGCCTATGTAGTGTAAAGAAAGATTATTGAGTAATTCAGTAGTTTTTTTTGTTTTAAGTTTAAGTGGGGATAAAGCATATAGTTTCGCTATTTTATCCAACGCTTTATCAATACCCTGCTTGTTTTTTAAATGAGCATCAATAGTAATAAGATTGATGTAAGCTACAATATATGTACTTAATCTATATTTTAACAGTTCTTTTTCTTTTTCAAGGTATGCAATCCATTCCATTTGTCGAAGGCGAGAGTCTTT
Organism: uncultured Vicingus sp.; assembly: GCA_964625955.1. Classification (GTDB taxonomy): domain Bacteria; phylum Bacteroidota; class Bacteroidia; order Flavobacteriales_E; family Vicingaceae. The sequence goes on from CAZVEW010000136.1 coordinate 5,670, forward strand.
GGTTATATTATGAATTGAATGATCATAAATAAAACAGCTACTATAATAATAATTTTTGCTACTAAATGTATTACAATTAACAACATCAAGATTAAAAAATGACGCATAAATTTTTTTTATTTCTTTGAAATCAGATTTGCTAGCACGCTCTCTTATATGTAGTTGTAATAATCTTGTTCTTTTTTTGTTTAGATGAATGGACTCTTTAATTGCTTTTATGTTTTCTAGCGAAACATCAAATTGTTTCGTATTGTAATAATTGTCAATTTTATCTAGTAACTTTTCTCCGAGATAATAACCAATCCTTGTGTTACTAATTTCAAGCAGTAAGGAAGGGTCTTGTGCTTTTTTTGCCAATTTTTCAGCTTTGTTCAATTCTTTTTCAGCAGCATCAAACAACTTTCTTTGCATTAATATTTCAGCAGAATAAATAAAATTTCGAATCACTTTCTTTAAAGACGAATCGGAATAATAATTGCAAAGAGTTTTTAAAACGAAATTAAAAAAACGACTTTTCAGGTGTTTAAATTCATCAGAAACCCCTAGTTCTTTTACTATTCTTTTTAATTCATTTTCATCGTAATGCTTCATTTTGTAAATAGAATCAAACATCAAAACATAGTTCTTATGCCTCAAAGATTCTTTCATTATTCCTTTTAAATAAGCTGTCTCTCTTGGGTCAAGAGATTTTATTAATATAAAAATATCATTTGAAGGAGTTTTCATTTCTTTTAAAGATTTAATTCAAAAGTAATTTTTATTTGTCACATTTTTTGTTAAACATTTCATTTTTTTAAAACGACTTATAATGGTTTTTTATTTCTTTTATGCTATGTTTTTGCCTATTTTTATGTAAAACTTTCACGTATTTGTTTTATTAAAGCTAATTGCTATGAACTTATGGAGATTTCTTTATTGCCCAAAATTGATTACGGTAACGTTGTTAATTTGCTTTGTAATTTTTCAATTAAATGGGCAAAACACTGGCAATGTACCATCCTCAGAGCAAGTGCAAGAATTGACTGATCAACAAAGCCCTTTTGGGTTTGAAGAGAACAAAGGTCAAATGGCTGATATGAATGGTAACGCTGTTCCAAATGTACTATTTAAACTGGGCGTTAGTAACCTAAATGTTTGGGTTACAACTTCGGGGCTTACCTATCAATTTTTTGGAAGAGTTGAAAAAGAAAGTGAGCCTAAAAATCTATTAGCCAGTACTGATGATGGTTTATTCAGAAAAAAAGAAGAAAAGGATATTCGTTGGCATAGGATTGACATGGTATTGGATGGTGCAACGATTAAAAAAGAAAATATAATAACGCAAAATGATATTACCCAAGGAGAAGTGAATTATTATTTAGGACATTGTCCAAACGGGGTTTTTAATGTTAAAACATATGCTAAAATAATTATTAAAGAGGTATATAAAGGTATTGATTGGCAAATATATACATCTAAAAAACAAACTTTGAAATACGATTTTGTTGTACATCCAGGGGCAGATCCCAATCAAGTAAAATTATTATATCGGTCAAAGGAAAAATTAACTATTGATAACAAAGGAGATATTAATATAAAAACCCCACATGGGTATTTAGCTGAAGAAGCTCCAATTAGTTATATTGCTGAAACAAAAGAAAATATTCCAACACAATTTAAAAAAGTAAGTATTAATACCTACAACCCAACAGGGGGTGATAAAGGTTTTGAAACAGCAATAACATTTAATTTTGAATTGGCGTATTCAAAACTAGG
>CAZVEW010000137.1:0-7391 GCA_964625955.1 uncultured Vicingus sp.
TATTTGCCAATGGAATTGTTTTAAATATTAGAAAACATGGTGGATATGTTGTATCTTTATCGTATTAAAATCGCAAACTTAGTGTTTTACTTAAACCACCTACCATGAAAACCCTATTACTCGTTTTTTGTTTATTTTCAACCCTTTTTATTCAAGCTCAAAGCACAGCTATAAACATAACTGAGGTTACTAATATGCCCATGGCAGTTACTAATAATGCGGTAGTTGGTGCTTGGGCACACGATACGGCTTATGTTTTTTCTTTCGGAGGTATGGATAGCACTAAAATTTGGTCGGGCATTACAAAAAAAGCTTTTCGCTACAATACTACTACAGCTATTTGGGATACCATACCCGATTTACCCAATGCAAATGCAGTAATTGCCTCTTCTGCAAGTTATGTAGATAGTATTATTTACATAATGGGAGGCTATCAAGTACTTGCTAATGGCAATGAGATTTCTTCTAATATTGTTAATCGTTACGACCCACGAACGAACACTTATTTAAGCAATGGTGCGAATATCCCTATTTCAATAGACGACCATGTACAGGTGGTTTATAAAGACAGTTTAATATACATTATTACAGGTTGGAGCAATACAGGCAATATTCCCAACGTACAAATTTACGACCCTGTTAATGATAATTGGTTAGTAGGAACTCCTGTGCCTAATAATAACACTTATAAGGCTTTTGGCGCTGCTGGAACAATTATAGGAAATACCATTTATTACCATGGAGGAGCCAGTACAGGATTTAATTTCCCCGCTCAATCTACACTTAGAATTGGACAAATAAATCCTTTAAACCCGACACAAATTACATGGACGACTCAAACCACAAATTTTGCAACTTACCGTGCTGCTTGCACATTTGGACCTGCCAATTCTCCCTATTGGCTTGGAGGTTCTGAAATAACTTATAATTTTAACGGAATAGCCTATAATGGAAGTGGAGGAGTACCTACTAAATCAACTAACCTAAGGTATCAAGGAAGCATGGATTCTGTTGTAACAATGGGAGGCATATTACCAATGGATTTAAGAGGAATTGCTAATGTTAATGGAAATAATAACCCTAGTGTGAAATACATAGTTGGGGGGATGCTTAATGGACAACAAGTAAGCAATAAAACTTATAAAATTGAAATTACTGCCTTGGTTGGAGTTGATGAAAAAAATAATAATACTAATTCTTTTAAACTCTACCCTAACCCGAGTAACAAAACAATTAACCTTGTTTTTAAAACAAAAGAGAGCAGAGTAATACATTTAATAGATGTTTTGGGTAAAGAAATTGCTAAAATCAACACAACTAAACAAGGTATTAAAATTGATGTTGCTGCTTACCCAAAAGGAAATTACTTTATAAGAGTTGCTAATAATAAAGGGACGAATACGGAAAAAATTGTAATTCAATAAAAATTACAATCTGCTACCAATTATAATTACATCATCAATTTGCTCTAAATCTCCTTTCCAATTATTAAAGGTGGTTTGAATTATTTCTTTTTGCTTATCCATTGGCTCGGCATTTACACTTAGGAGGAGTTGTTTAAATTGTTTGTACCTGAATTTTTTGCCTTTTTCCCCACCAAACTGATCGGCAAAACCATCTGAAAATAAATATACAATATCACCTTTATGTAAATTAAATGAGTGTTTAGAAAAATCTTTGCTCTCCTCAGTATAATTGCCTATTGGAAATCTGTTTGCTTTAATTTCATACAACATTAAACCATTTTCATCAATCATGCTTGGTGTTAATTGTTCTCCATCAATTACTTTTAAATTGTTTTTTGTAATAATGTAAAGAGGGTTGTAAGCTCCCGCAAAATCTAATTGCTTGGTTTCGGGATTAAAACAACACAAAGAGATATCCATACCATCTTTAATTGAAACAGAATCAACATCTTGTCTTAATGTTTCAGAAATACCTTTGTTTAATTGATTTAAGATGTTATCTGGTGCTGTAATTCCTTTTTCTCCAACAATTTTATCTAGCAAATTATAACCAACAATACTCATGAAAGCTCCTGGAACACCATGTCCTGTACAATCTACTGCTGCAAAAAGTGATTTATTATCTTTTTTAAAAAACCAGTAAAAATCTCCAGAAACTATGTCTTTTGGATTAAATAAAACAAATGTGTGCTTTAATTCAGCGGTAAATAGTTTATCTGAGGGTAAAATTGCATCTTGAATTCTTTTTGCATAGGTAATACTATCTATAATATCTTTGTTTTTTCGTTCAATTTCTTCCCCTTTTTGGACGACTTCTTCTGTTCTCTCTACAACTTTTTTTTCTAAAATTTCTTTTTCTTTAACTAATTTTTTTTCTCTAATTTTTATAAACAATACAATTAAGGTTATAATTAATATTAGGCTCATAATTAAAAACCAAGGTCGTTGCCAAATAGGTGGGATTATTGTAAAACGATAAGTTACTGGTTTCGAGTTCCATACGTTATTATTATTACTTGCAATAACTTTAAAAGTATAATCTCCGGGAGGAAGTGGTGAATAGCTAACAAAAGTTTGTTGGGTTATTGGTCGCCATTCCTCTTCAAGTCCTTTTAACATTACTTTATAATATACGCCATTAGGATTGGTTAAACAAATACTTTTATAATTAAAGATTATGGACTTTTCTCTATAATTTAATTTCAGGTTGTCCTTCATTTTTCTATCCTCGAGATTTACCCTAAATCGATTAATTTTTGTTAGTGGTTCTAGTAAATTTTCGTTAGCGTAGCTCGAATTCATTTTAATTGCTCCTGCGATAGTACCAAACCATAAGTCACCATTTTTATCTTTAAATGTTGCATTGTTTTTAGACTCAATACCAATATAGCCCATTTTTTCACCATAAGAAAAGAAACGATTTTGTTTAGTATCAAACTTATTTAGGCCTTTATTTGTGCCAATCCATAGATTGCCTTTATTATCAATATTTAATAATGCGATATAATCGGATAACAAGCCATTTTTTACAGTATATTCTTTAATTATTTTATTTCCATCAAATACCAAAACACCTTTACCTTCTGTTCCTATCCATAAATTACCTCGCTTATCTTCTATTATGCAAGTTGGTGTTATTCTTTTGGTTAGTTTTATGCAACTTATTTTATCATCAACAATTTTTGTTAACCCTTTAGTTCTTGCTCCTACCCAAACATTATTTTTAGAGTCAGTATAAACAGTTGTAATTTCATTTCCTGCTAATCCATTGGATTGAGTTAAACGAGAGCTAAGCTGGTTATCAATTTCATAATATACTAAGCCATCGGTTGTTCCTACCCATAAATTATTGTCTTTATCTACATCTAAGGCCGTGATTATTTGTTGTTGCATGTTTGAGTTAATTCTGTAAACTAGTTCAAACTTATCTATTTGTTTGTTTAGTTTCAGGACTCCTCCTCCTCTTGTTCCTACCCAAATATCATTGTTTTTATCTAATTTTAGATAGTTAACCTCAAAAGGTAATCCATTATTTTCGTTATAATTTTTAATGAGATTACCATTTTTAAAAACCGATATTCCTTTTTTTGTTCCGAACCAATTTTGATTATCCTTATCGGTTAAAATTGCTGCAACTTGCTCACTAATTAGCCCATTAGATTTTTGATAAGCAACAAAATGATTGCCTTTATATAATAGTAAACCATTCTCTTTAGTTCCTATTAAAACATTGCCTTCTCTATCATTAATAATACATCTAATATTATTGTCTGCTAATCCATTATTAGTATTTATTGTTAAAATATTTTTCTTATTTATTTCAGATACTCCTCCGCCCCAAGTTCCCATCCAAATATTACCTTTTCTATCTTCATTTAAAGAAGTAATCCAATTAGATGCTATTCCGTCTCGTTTATCATCATAAATTTTTAAAGTATTTTCTTCTTTTATGTATTGATATAAACCTCCATGATATGTTCCGAACCATTCATCTCCGTTAGTAGCCTCTAACATACAGGTAATTTGGAAATAAGAAGGCATATCTTTTACCTTAAAGTTTTTAAATTCGTTTTTTTGGTAATTATATTGTTTAATACCTACATCTGTAAGAAAACAGACATTACCATTTTTAAGGGTATATATTTGAAAAACGACATCGCTTAAACCTTCTTGCCCTTTATATTTTTTAAATTTTAATGAGTCTAAATTAGTTTCGTAAGGGTTTGTTATTTTAATAGCACCTTCTTTAAACGAGCCTACCCAAAGATTACCTTCTTTGTCTGCATTAAAGGAAGTTATATCTGCATTAATGCTAAAAATTTTCTTTATTTCTCCATTTCTATACAAAGAAATACCTCCATTAACATGCCCTAACCAAACTGTGCCTAAAGTATCTATATAAATAGATTTTATTGCCCCATCAGCCAGTCCGTTTTCTGTAGTGTAGTTTATAAAATTCTTACCATCAAATTTAGATAAGCCACTAGCTGTTCCAAGCCACAAATAACCATCTTTATCTTGTTGTACGGCATAAATACTAGATTGTGCTAAACCTTCTTTAACGCTATATTTATCGAAATGATAAATTTGAGCATAGTTAGTATTAGAAAACAATAAAATTGCCAATAAAAAAATAAATTTATAGGCTACAGTTATTCTTTTTAGGGGCATAATTTATTTCTTAATAAAGAAGAATGTTCCGTTTTCGTCATCTAAACCAGCAATTTTACCAAATTTTGGTTTTTGTTTTGTTCCTCCTTTGCTTACAGCAACTTTAACTTTTTTAACAACTATTTCTATCGGGATACAAGAGTTAGGATTACTTGACAAGGTGTTGGCAAAAGTTTTGGTAAATTGAGAGTTATCAGAGGCTAGTTCATAACCAGCAGAAGAAAACACTTGGGAGGATTTAAATTTTGTTGCTTGCCAATCGTTACAGCTTCTATCTTTGGGGGTTGACCGCATAGCTTGATAAAACGATGGACCAGATTCGCAGGCATCTGTTACAACTAAAGTATGTGTAATGTATTTTGAATATGACTGCATACCTGCTTTTAAATTATTTATATTGTAATAAGTAAATTCATCATCTCGTTTGGCATCAGTAGGTATCCAATAGCCTGAGTCGTTTATATATTTACCATGACCAGCATACCAAATTAAAAGAGAATTAACTTTATTGCTTCTAACCAAATCTCGTAGTTCTATAGAAAAGAACCTTTCTAATTGAGTTTTTGTCATATCTTTTTTATGAACGATGTTGTGTATTTTATATTTTGCAAAAGCAGATTTCATCATGGTAACATCTTTTGTAGGCCCATCTAAACTTGCAAAAGACTTATAATCAGAGTTTTCTATAAAAATAACCCATGTTTTTCCCATAGGGTTATCTCCTAATAGTGCTACATTCTCTCTATTTAGTATAAATTTCTTTTCTGTTTTATTTCCATATATATCTTCGGTAGTAACCTTAAAGCCATCTTTATTCATGATATTAATGGTGGCAGAAAATTTTGGGTTTTTATTCTTTAAGGTGTAGGCAGCTGTGGCTCCTTCAATAAAAATATTTTTTATTAAACTTTCATCCTTAATTACACCTTCAACATAAAGCGATGGGTCATCACTATCTAAATAAACGGTTCCATCGTCTGAGGCATAAGGGGCTATTAATTTTACAATTGGAGCATTAACCTCTGTTTCTAATATTTTAAAGACCCAAGTTTCAGAGTTTTGATAAACATCAAAGGCTGTGATGTTTAATTCTTTAATTCCTTTGAGGTTAAGTTCTATTTTAAAATATGGATTTAAAGTATCTTTATTAAACGAAGCATCTTTGCCGTTAACTTTTATAAAAGTAATGTTGCTTTCATCTTTTATTTGACCTTTAATTATATATTTATCTTTGTTCATTGCTATTTGAACAATTCCTTCTTTTGGAGAAATAGGGTCAATCATTACAATTTTAGGGTTGTTAGTTTCTTTGTTTAAGTCAAAAAGTCTTTTTTTTGCTTCTTTATATAATTTTACTGCTTTTGGGTTGTTTTCTGCTAATATTCTTAATTTTTCATAATCTTTTTTAGCATTTTTGTAATCTATTAAGGCCTCGAATGATGTTGCTCTGTTATAATAGATTTTATAGTCTGAGTCATCGAAACTAATGTATTTTGTTAGGTCGGCAATTGCATTTTGGTGTTGACCAAGTTTTTTATAGATTGCCGCTCTTTTGGCATAAAATTGTTTTTCGTTCGGTTTTATTAAAATAACTTTAGAAAGATCATTTACAGCATGTTGGAGGTCTTCTTTTCTATAATTAATTTGAGAACGAATTAATAGTGCTTGAATATTTTTTTCATCTATGGCTAAAGCAGCATCTGCTGATTTTAATGCTTTATCATAGTCTTTTAATTGCATTAATGAATATGCTAATCCTATGTGTGACCCTATTGATTTAGCATCATAGAATTTAGATCTACCAAAACTATATGCTGCTTCTTTAAAAAGCATTAAGCTATCTTGTGCTTGACCTAGTAAAAAATAATTTTTTCCATTCTTTTTTCTTGCTACAGCCTTTGCTGCAATATCTACAGCTTTTTGGTATTCTTTCATTGAAAGATATGAGTTTACAATGTATTCATAAACTTTTAATCTATCTTTATCTCTTGCTATAACATGATTAAATACTTCTGCTGCTTTTTGGTATTTCTTTATTGTATAGTAAGCCATTCCTAAATCAAAACTATAATCTGTATTTTTAGGTTTAATTTCTGCTGCATTTTTTAAATCTGTTATGGCTTTCTCAATGTTCTGCAATTTAAAATAAGATAACCCCCTAAAATGTAAGGCTCTATCGTGTTCTCTTTTAACGGCTATTACTTTTGAAAAATCTGTAATGGCACTCTTATAGTCTTTTTTTTCAAAATAAGATACCCCAGATTTGTAATCTTTAAAATAATTTTGAGCAAACAACGAACTTGTTAGCAATAAAATGATTAGTGTTAATCCTATATTTTTCATCACAAAATATTTATATAAATAACTGATTTGCAGTTAACAACAAAATTAGAAAATAATTTCGATAATTGAGCTATTATTGTAGACTAAATTGTGTTTTCTATATTCAAATAATAAACTAAAGTGAGGGTTATAGTGTTTATTGCTTATTTTTGATAACTTTGAAATATTAACAAATTATTTACCAACAAGATTGAAAAAAAAAGATAGAATAAAGGCTATAATAGCCCTTGCGTTAGTCATAATAATAGTTATATCGTTTTTAATATTTGGTAAAGAATCTATTATAATGAAATATATTAGTGGAGGCTGTTTAGTAGTTTGGTTACTTACAATGTTTATGCTTAATAAGAAAAAATAAAGTTATGTTAAAAAATATGTTTAATAAAAAAATGATGGGTAAGATGCAGGAGC
>CAZVEW010000138.1:0-7342 GCA_964625955.1 uncultured Vicingus sp.
AACCAATTAATGAACCATTCCAAATACGACTGGTATGTTTTTTTCCAAAATTAATAGAAAATAGTGCATGTGCTAATGCTGGAACTACGACTAATCCAATTATAAATGATGATACTAAAGCAAATGTTTTTGTAAATGCTAAGGGTCTAAATAATTTTCCTTCGGCAGCCTGCATGGCAAATACTGGTAAAAAACTTACGATTGTTGTGGCAAGAGCGGTAATAATTGCCGAAGCTACTTCAACAGTTGCCTCATAAATTACCTCAAGCAATTGTTTTCCTTTAATGCCTTTATTTTCTGGCAAATCGAGATGACGAATAATGTTCTCCGTAAATACAATCCCCACATCTACCATCACACCAATAGCAATGGCAATACCTGATAAGGCTACGATATTTGCCTCAACACCCACCTTACGCATGGTAATAAAAGTCATTAATACACCTAATGGTAATAAGCTAGATATTAAAATAGATGCCCGAAGATTAAGTACTAAAATAATTACTACAATAATACTAATCAATATTTCGTGTTCTAATCCTTCTTCTAGCGTACCTACTGTTTCCTTAATTAGTCCTGACCTATCATAAAAAGGAACGATAGTTACCTTAGAAACTGTTCCGTCTGGTAATACTTTACTAGGTAAGCCGGGGGCAATTTCTGCTATTACTTTTTTTACATTATCAATTACCGCAAGTGGGTTAGCACCATAACGTGAAACCACTACTGCTCCAGTAGCATCGGACCCTCCTTTATCTAATCCTCCCCTCCGTGTTTGTGGACCATAATTGACTACCGCTACATCTTTTACCCTTATAGGTGTATTATCGTGTACAGCAACAACCGCTTCTCTAATATCGTCCAAGTTCTTGACATATCCTAGTCCTCTCACAAGGTATTCTACCTTATTGACTTCCATCGTTTGAGCACCTACATCTAAGTTACTCTTTTTTACAGCCATCATTATTTGAGCTACATTAACATTATTAGCTTTCATGGCATCTGGGTCAATATCAACTTGGTATTCTTTTACATAACCACCAATAGCTGCCACTTCAGAAACTCCTTTTGCAGAAGTAAGTGCATAGCCCACATAAAAATCTTGAAGTGTTCTCAATTCCTGAGGATCCCAACCACCGTTTGGCTCTCCTGTTTTAGGATTACGCCCTTCTAAAGTGTACCAATATACCTGACCAAGTGCCGTAGCATCGGGACCAAGGGCTGGCTGCACTTCTTTTGGTAGTGTTCCTGATGGTAAAGAGTTCATTTTTTCGAGAATTCGAGTTCTACTCCAATAGAATTCTATGTCATCATCAAAAATGACATAGATGGTTGAAAGCCCAAATATAGAACTACTTCGTATGGTTTTAACTCCTGGCACACCAAGTAGTGCCACAGTTAAAGGATAAGTAATTTGATCTTCAACATCTTGAGGAGAACGCCCCATCCATTCGGTAAAAACAATTTGTTGGTTTTCTCCAATATCTGGTATAGCATCTACAGGCACAGGATCTCTTGGCATCCAGCCATCGCCCCAACTAAAAGGTGCTGTAGAAATACCCCAGCCAATAAATATCAATACTAATATTGATGTAACTAGTTTATTTTCTAAAAAATATCTTATTATTTTGTTTAACATAACCTTGATTAATTAATGTAACAATGAGTAATTGTGCAGGTATATTTATTTAATAAATACCAAAAATGCTTTAACTTAGCACGTTAATGCACTGTGATAAATTTACTTTATAGTAAACTCATCAAGTTAAATACATTATAATCAAATTAAAAAAGACTGAAGTAAGACAGGAATGTCTTTATCTGGTAAAGGTGGTTTATAATATTGACAAACAGCAACAGATTGTTCCATCACAGGAAGCACAAACAATAGCGTGGCAACTTTAGCTAGAACAAAAGGCGGTTTAAAAGTTAGGCTTGATTCAGAAGCTTGAAAGTAATCTTTTATATTAAATTCAATCACTTCTGTATCGCAACAGTTGTGTTCACTTTCACATTCATTTAATTTTTCTTGGCTAGATGTTTCATCCATATCACAACCTAAACCTTCGGTATTTAAAACTATTTCATGTGAGAAGATATGTCCACCGCAATAATGAGTAGCAAAACTCAGATGAGAAGAACTCACTAAGAAAACGAATGCTAATAATATGGATGCCGTTTTTTGCATTATCGACAACAAATGTATGAATAATTTTATAAACCGAAAAAGAGCACAAGTTAATTAATTCATAAAAATTGTTAAAAAAGAAGAATTAATTTTTAGAATACTAAGTTTTTAAAATTTTACCACCTCTCAACCTAATTAAAAGTAGTAAATTCGGTATTTTGCTTAATTTTGCTCAAATTTCACCGTTTTTATGAAAATCATTTTTTGCATATTATTACTTTCCTTAGGTAATATTCTTTTGGCTCAAAATGATAGTACAAAAACCACCAATAATGTTATTCAGCTTACGGGAGTAATAGTAGAAGGCGATAGTTTAAAACCCATGCCTTTTGTTCATATAAGTGTAAAAAATTCTAGAATTGGTACTATTAGCGATTATTATGGTTTTTTCTCTTTTGTTGCCCATAAAAATGATACCATTGTTTTTTCTAGTATTGGTTATCATAGAAATAATTTTATAATTCCAGATACCTTGCCTAACACTAGCTATTCTATTATTCATGTAATGATAAAAGATACTTTTTTATTAGAGACTGTAACCATATATCCGTGGCCAACAAGAGAGCAATTTAAAAGGGCATTTTTGGCTTTAAGATTGCCTGACGATGACTTGCAAAGAGCCAAGAGAAACCTAGCACCAGAAGTAATGATGGCAATTGCAGCAAACCTTCCTATTGATGGAGCTACCACTTATAAATATCAGCTTCAAAACAGATATACACAACTTTACGAGGCAGGAGGTTACCCGTCTATAAGAATTTTTGACCCTATTGCATGGAGTAAATTTATTAAAGCATGGAAAAAAGGTGATTTTAAGAAAAAGAAAAATATTTATTATTTACCAAAATAACACTTTACTTTGCTTAAAAATTCTTGATGAATTTTAGCATTAGAAGCAATAATTTCTTTTCCAAAAAGATAATTATTTCCACCACTAAAGTCGGCAATTACCCCTCCAGCCTGTTTTACAATCACAATTCCTGCAGCTATATCCCAAGGGCTTAAGCTGTATTCGTAAAAACCATCAAACCTACCGCAAGCGACATAAGCCATGTCGGTTGCAGCAGACCCTAAACGCCTTAAACCTCTTGTGCTTTTCATAAAATCTTTAAACAAATCCATGTAATTAGTTAGTCTTTCATAATCGGCATAAGGAAAACCTGTTGCCAACAACGAATTTTCTAATTTATTAGATTGTGATACTGAAATTTCTTTGCCATTAAGGTAAGATTTACTTCCTTTCCAAGCATAAAATAGCTCATCTAAATTAATTTCATAAATTACACCTAAAACCAATTCATTATTTTTTTGCAGTGCTATACTAACTGCAAAACAAGGTACAGCATGAATAAAATTTGTTGTGCCATCTAAGGGGTCGATAATCCAATTGTAGGTTTTGCCAATTTTTGTTGAAGTTCCTTCTTCTGTTATAAAACCAGCTTCAGGAATAATTTCAGCTAGGCGTTCAACTATTTTCTTTTCGGCAGTTTTATCTACAAAAGTTACTAAACTATTTTTCGATTTTGTTTCAATATCATCAAACGAAATAGGTTGATTTTTAATGAAACAACCCACTTCTTTTGCTAATTTATTTACCTCAAGGCAAATTTGCTTTAAATCCATCATTATTTTTTAATAAAAGTAGTTAAAAGAAATAAATTTACGATTCGTTTTTGGGTTTATAAAAATAATTTATTTCTGACGATTGCGGCTTATTTTCTATGTTCCAATAGTCATCTTCATCATTTTCGTCATCTTCATCTGGCCATTCGTATTTAATTTTTTGAGGGCCTTGCTTGCGGTAAAAAATTGCCAAAATTATTCCAGCAACAAACCCCCACATGTGTCCTTCGTAAGATATTTGGACTTTTATAGGAAAAATACCCCAAATCATGCCTCCGTAAACAAATACTACAAACAACGAAATAGCTATTAGTTGAATATTTTTTCTCAAAAATCCGCTTATCAATAAAAATGAAAAAATGCCATAAATAACGCCAGATGCACCTATGTGGTAGCTTTCTCTGGCAGCAACCCAAGTCCAAAAACCTCCCATTATTAATACCCAAAAAATTACTTTTAGTGCAATTTTTTTATAGAAAAAAAATAAAGTAGAGGTTAAAATAAAAAATGAAACTACATTATTAAACAGGTGACTAAAATTAGCATGAATAAACGGAGCACAAATTACGCCTACTAAACCCGATAATTTTCTTGGGTAAATACCAAATTTATACAAATTAAGATTAAATGTAAACTGAATAAGATAGGTAATTCCCATTAAAGCCACGAAAATTATAGGATAAATAATCGCATTTAATATTTTATGTTTTTCTATTTTATCCAAACTAAGGTTAATGCTAGTAATTATCGTACCAATGTAATTTTGTCATGTTTTTTGTGTTAAAAATTGTTAAACGCTATGATTATTTTGTCCGTTATTGCTATTTTTGATTGACTTAATTATAAACTATTATGAGATTTTCATTTGCAACTTTAACATTTCTTCTTTTAATTGTTGGTGTAAATAGTTTTGCTGCTAACACTAATCCAACCAAAGAAAGTAAAAAAGAAATTAGTAAAACAGCATATGATTTTAACGTGTTTAAAATATTTACATTAAACGAGGTGAAATTACCTGTTGACTCCTTACAAATTTCCGCTTCATTAAAATTAATTAAAAGCAAAGAAGATTAATTAATCCCCCTACTTTTTTTTATTTTTTCGTAAGCCTGCTGTACTTTCTGAAATTTTTCTTTAGCCGATTTTTGAAATTCCACTCCCATGTGGCTTACTTTATCTGGGTGATATTTTATGGCCATTTTTCGGTAAGCTTTTTTTACCTCTTCGTTGCTTGCGTTTTTGGTAATTTCTAAAATTTTGTAATCACCATCAACATCTTGCAAAAACATGGCTTTAATAGAGTTATAATCTACCTGAGAAATACCTAAATAGGCGGCTATTTGCGAAATAACTTGTAATTCCGATTGAGCCACTTCTCCATCAACAGCGGCAACACCAAACAATAAATGTAGAAGTTGCAACCTTGCTGGGTGCATGGTGTATGTTTTAATTTGCAAACAAACTTCTTGTAAAGGAATATCTTTTTTTAATAGTTCTCGTAAAGTGAGCAAATGCTCTTGTGTTCGTTTAGAACCAAATTGTTTATTAAGGAACTTTTTTACATAATCTAATTCTGATTTTAGAACTTTGCCATCAGCCTTCATTACCGCAGCAATCAACACCAATAAACTTACACCAAAATCATTCGGTTTAGAAGAATAATGCCCTCTTGTATAATTAGTTTGTTGATGTATATCTACACTCGTTACATTATCAATAGCCGTTCCAACAGCAAAGCCTAAAAGTGCACCAATAGGCCCGCCAAAAGCCCAACCTAAACCACTACCAATCCATTTACCAAATTTTGCCATTTTTACTTTTTAATTCTCAAAATTAAGAAAACATAAAAACAGATAGCTATTTATTTTGTTATTACTTATTTTTTTTTGAATATTCGCAGCGAATTAAAATATTGTGTTAAGTAAAATTTTACCATATAAAATAACACCTCCGACAATTAAAAGTGGTGCTGTTTACTCTTTTACAACGGATAGTGATGTAATTTACGAAGTTAGGTTTGGTAGAAAACAAAACAATATTTTAAATGCCACCATTGTTTTTGGTGTTATAAATGAAGAATACGATGGCGAAGAATATAGCATAACAAATAAAGGTGAAGTATATAAAGTAATGGCAACCATTGTAGAAGTTGTACGTTTATATAAAACAGAACACCATAATATTAACTTATTTGAATATACTGGAGAACAAAGTGAAAAAGAAAAAATAAAGAATAAAAACGTTCGATTAGCATTATACAGTCGCTACATATCAAGCGTTTTTGATGATACATGGAAAGTGGAAACAAAGGAAAATAAAGTTATAATTAAAAAGCAGAAGTAGCTTTTTAATGTCAATAAAATGACATAATGTCTGTAAAAAAGTTAAAAATCGTTAATATTTACTAAAGATAGTAACATTTAGCCTTTTTTTACGTTAGCAAAGTTCAGACAAATTAATATTTTAAGTTTAGCATAATTTTTGCTATTATAATGAAGTAAATTAAAATAGAGAACAGAGAGTAGAATATGAGACAATTAAAAATTACACAACAAATCACTAAAAGAGAAAGCAAATCTCTTGAAAAATATTTACAAGAGGTTTCTCGTGAAGGAATGATTACGGCCGATGAGGAAGTGGAATTAGCACAAAAAATTAAAGATGGAGATGAATATGCTTTAAACAAATTAGTTAGGGCAAATTTAAGATTTGTAATTTCTGTTGCCAAACAATATCAAAATACAGGCTTAACACTTGAAGATTTGATTAACGAAGGAAATTTAGGTTTAATAGAAGCCGCAAAAAGATACGACCATACCAAAGGTTTTAAATTTATTTCTTATGCCGTTTGGTGGATCAGACAAAGCATTTTAAAAGCTGCAGCCGATAATTCTAGAACCATTCGTTTGCCTCATAATAGGTTAGGAGAAATTCAAAAAATAAATAGGGCTTCTAGCGAATTTGAGCAAACCATGGAAAGAGAACCTACCGATGCAGAATTATCTGAATTGTTAGAAATGGACATTGAAAAAGTTCAAAATTCTAGAAAAATGTCTAAAAAGCAAGCTTCTTTAGATGCTCCCATGGCTAATGATTCAGACAATAACAGCTTAATTAGTGTTATAGAAGGAGAAGGAACTCCTGCACCAAACGAATCGCTAATTCACGAATCTCTTTCAACAGACATAGAACGAACCTTGCATTATTTAAAAGGCATGGAAGCTGAAGTAATTCGCTTATTTTATGGTCTTAGCGGTAGAAAAGAAATGACCTTGGAAGAAATAGGTAATCATTTTGGATTAACCCGCGAACGTATCAGACAAATAAAAGAAAGAGGACTTAGAAGATTAAAAAGATTATCAAGAGCAAACAATCTTCAAACCTATTTATAAGTTTTTTGTTTGATAAACATAAAAAAAGTACCTTAAAATTTTTTAAGGTGCTTTGTTGCTATGAAAAGCTACTACGTATATATCCTAAAATGTTCTGATGGCTCTTATTATACGGGTGTAACAAATAATTTGGAGAGGC
>CAZVEW010000139.1:0-7245 GCA_964625955.1 uncultured Vicingus sp.
CCCTCAGCATTTATGTACATGCTCATAAATGTTACCAAAGAGCAACAAAAAAAATTAAAGCTTTAGAAAAAGAATTAATTTTAGTGAAAAGTCTAAAATTAGAAGTTGATAAACTAAAAACTCAAATTAATAGTTTGGAAAATAAAAAAAAATAGAATACTTTTAGAATAAATTTTAACCCTTATGAAAAAGATAATTACTTTAATAAGCATAACTTTTTTTGCTTCCTCCTCTTTCCTTAACGCCCAAAATGTTTGGGTAAATAATGGTGCAACCGTTATGAACACAGCTAATGTACACATTGTAGTGAAAGGTGGTGTTATCAACCAAAACAATGGAACATTTGACAATAGCGGAACAATGCATGTAACTGGAGATTGGACAAATAATGCGAACAATACCGATTTTATTAACTCTTCCCCAGGAAAAGTTATCTTAGAAGGTGCTACACAGCAAATTACAGGTACAAATGCAACAACTTTTAATATTCTGGAGTTGGCAGGTACTGGAACAAAGCAGTTAAGGCTCGTTTCTACAACAATCGAAGATAGTTTAATACTTAACGATAAAGAGTTTGACTTAGATACAAACACAGCTTATGTTACCAATACAAATGTTGGTATAATTACTCGAACTACAGGATTTTGTAGTAGTTTAGTAGATGGAGGATTGGCAAGAAACACTAACAGCATTAGTTCTTACCTATTTCCCGTTGGTTCTTCTGTCGGAACTCCTAGATATAGACCAATCGACATGAAACCAACAAATACAACAGCCAATACATTTAAGGTAAGAATGGCAAATGTTGACGCATCAACAGAAAGTTATAACATTACAAATATAGATACCACATTATGTAGTGTTAATAATTTATTTTACCACAGAATTTATCAACTTAACGGTACATCTTCTGCTGATATTACAATGTATTATGATTCCCTTGCTGATGGATACTATAATACTGCTGCTCATTGGCAAAATACTCCTCGTTGGGAAGATATGTTAAGCACAAGCAATGTTTATGCAGCTTCTCCTTCGTTTAGTACAGTAACAAAAACAGCATGGAGCAATTTCTCTCCATACTATCCTTACGCTCTGGCATTAACAAAACCAATAATTAATGTTACAACAGTTCCTTCAACCCCAACAGTATGTATTGGTGATACCATACAATTTCATGCTACACCTGGTATGACAAATTATGATTTCTATGTGAATGGGACTATTGTGCAATCAAGTACTGACAGTATATTATTAGTCAGCAATTTAACTACAGGAGATAGTGTTTATGTGATAGCTTCTGACTGGAGAACCTGTAATGGAGTTAGTAACGTAATCAATAGCATTATTATTAATCCTGCACCAACCGTAACAATAACATCTAGCCCTAGTAGTACTCTTTGTGTTGGAGATACCTTAACATTAACAGGTAACGGAGCTACAACTTACTCTTGGAACAATGGAATTACAGATAATACCCCTTTCGTGGTTACTACTTCTAACAATTATATTGTTACTGGATTTAATGGTTCATGTTCCGATACAGCTCAAATTAGTATTACTGTCAATACATTACCAATTGTAACTGCCACAGCATCACCACCAACTACTTTATGTATTGGTGATACACTTAACTTAACAGGTAATGGAGCTACAACTTACTCTTGGACTAATGGTGTTATAGACAATACCCCTTTCGTGGTTACAACCTCTAGCAATTATATTGTTACAGGTACTGATGCTAATGGCTGTTCTGATACCGCTCAAATTAGTATTACCGTAAATCCACCACCAACCGTAACAATAACATCTAGCCCTAGTAGTACTCTTTGTGTTGGAGATACCTTAACATTAACAGGTAACGGAGCTACAACTTACTCTTGGAACAATGGAATTACAGATAATACCCCTTTCGTGGTTACTACTTCTAGCAATTATATTGTTACTGGAGCAAATGGATCTTGTTCCGATACTGCTCAAATTAGTATTATAGTTAATACATTACCGACAGTGACAACTACTGCTTCTCCGATGAATACACTATGTGTGGGTGATACCTTGACACTTACAGGTAATGGAGCATCAACCTACTCTTGGAACAATGGAATTACAGACAATACACCATTTATTGCTTCTACTTCTAACAATTATATTGTTACAGGTACTGATGCTAATGGCTGTTCTGATACCGCTCAAATAGCCATCACTGTTAACGCTTTACCAACGGTAACAATTAGCGCGACAAATAATTCCTTATGTTCTGGAGATTCTACCCAAGTTTCTGCAAATGGAACAGCAACTTCTTTCTTATGGAACAATAATTCATCAACAACTTCTTTTGTTTTAACACCAACTGCTGATTCTACCCTAATCTTAACAGGAACTGACGCTAATGGATGTTCTAATATTGACTCTTTAACAATAAGTTTATCACAATCACCAACAGTAATAGTCAGTAATGATACTGCAGTTTGTTTAAGCAGCTCTATTCAATTAAATGCTAATGGCAGTAATATCTCAACAATAATATGGAATAATGGAAGCTCTTTAAACGATAGCACCATAACTAACCCTATTGCAACACCTACAAGTACGACAACATATATCGCTACTGTATCTAATGGTTCGTGTTCTAGTGCTGATACCATCACTATCTCAGTATTACCAAATCCTACTTTAAATGCAGGAAATGACACAACCATAATCTCAGGAGGAACTGTTAATCTTAATGCATCTTCAAATGGATTCACTTTTATTTGGTCACCTTCTGATTGGTTGTCTTGTACAAATTGTCAAAACCCAATAGCAACGCCAGAAATAACGACAGAATATTATGTAACCGTTACAGATGCTAATGGCTGTAGAACTATGGATACTTTACTTATAACCGTAGATATAAATTGTTCTTCTGATTTATTCGTACCCAATATCTTTACACCAAACAATGATGGAGATAATGATATGATTTATGTATATAATCAACTTTGTGTTCAAGACATGAATTTCATTATCTTTGATAGGTGGGGAAACAAGGTGTATGAATCAACCGACCCTACACAAGGTTGGGACGGCTTTTACAAAGGAAAAAGGGCTGAATCAGGTGTGTATGTTTATGTCTTACAAGCAACTTTAGTATCTGGAAAAGTTTTGACTAAAAAAGGAAATATTACCCTATTAAAATAATTTACCACAAATATTAACAAAAGATGAAAAAAATAATACTTATAAGCATTTTAATATCTGTAGCTAAATTTGGTTTGGCACAAGATATTCATTTTTCACAATTCCAAGAAACTCCTCTACAATTAAACCCTTCTTTTGCCGGTGGATTTTCAGGAGATCAAAGGGTAATTCTAAATTATAGAAATCAATGGGCTTCTATGGGATCTCCATTTACAACTTATGATATTTCTTTTGACACTAAAATTAGAACAAAAAGTAAGAAATCCTATTTAGGCCTTGGTTTTTTTATTTTTAAAGACAATGCTGGTGATTTAAATATGGGAACGCTTCAAGCTAACCTTAATATTGCTGGCCATGTTGCAATAAATGACAATCAAACTATATCGGCAGGAATTATGGGAGGGTTTGTTCAAAGAAGCATTAATGCATCTAGTGCCCAATGGGGAAGCCAATTTAATGGAACTGTTTTTGACAATTCCTTGCCTCAAGGTAGTTATAACTTCCAAAATTTTTCGTATGTTGATTTAAGTGGAGGCCTTAGTTGGTTTTACGTAAGAAATGCTTCTACCCTTAGCTCTAATGATAACCTTTGGGCAAGAGTTGGTATTTCTGTATCTCACTTCACTAATCCAAAACAATCTTTCTACACAAATCAGATAGATAGAGTTGGGATGAAACCATTATTCTTTACTCAAATGCACATAGGTTTAACCAATACTAACTTAGCATTACGTCCTCAGTTAATGTGGGCACAAGAAGTAAAACAAAGCGAACTTACAATAGGTACGTTGTTTAGATATACTCTTTCTGAAAGCTCTAAGTACACTAAATTAAAAAATAATTCTGCTATTTCTTTAGGAATATTATACAGAGTAAACGATGCTTTTATTCCTGTATTAAACTTCGAATATCAAAGTTTTAGTCTAGGAGTTAGTTACGATTACAATGTGTCTAAATTAAGTGCAGGAACAAATGGTAGTGGAGGATTTGAAATATCATTAAAATTTGTTAATCCTAATCCATTTGGAGGAGCAAGATCTACCGCAAGATTTAGATAGAAACTAATTCTTTGTCTTAATTTTTTTAGGAATTATTAAGTTTTTATTGCAAAGTAATTGCAATCTTTGCGTTCGTATTTAAACCCCACTTTGCAATGATTAAAAATATTTTGTGTTTTTACTTTGTTTTTTTTTGTCTGTTGGCACAAGCACAAGACACCACTGATGTTTCAAAAAATAAAAATCAGCTTTATAAAATAAAACCTAACGTAAGCTATATTTACGGTAAACCTAAAAAATTCAGCTTCATAAAAAATGTTCCAAAAGATTTAGTAGGGTTAGGAAAATCTACTGTTAAAAAAAAGAGCTTATTACCAATTGCTGCTATTACCCTTTCAACACTTATAACATATAAGTTCGACAATAATATTACAAATGCCTGCCAAACTTCTGCCACAAGTATTGGTTGGAATAATGATAATAATTTTTATAATGCTTCTAGAATGTCTATTTTTCATGGTAAAAAAAATCTAAGATTAAATGTTTTTCTTCCCGAAGATTTTCCAACAACACTTTATTTTTTAGGAGATGGTATGACCTCCCTATTATTAAGCGGAGGGTTTTACCTATTTGGTGCATTAGCAAAAGATAATAGAGCATTAACTACATCTAATGAGCTTACAGGTGTTGTAATTTCGATGGGAATTGTAACGCAAACCATAAAAAGAATAACTGGCAGAGAAAGTCCTATTGTTGCCACCTCACCAAGAGGTACTTGGCGTCCTTTTCCTGGTATTTTAGAATACACTAAAAACACACCTCATTACGATGCTTTCCCTTCTGGTCATATGGCTACAGCAGTGGCTACGCTAACAATTATTGCTGCTAATTATCCCGATTACAAAATGATAAAACCAGTGGGAGTAGTTTTAGTAGGGTTAATGGGTTATCAAATGGTACAAACAAGAGTTCATTGGACGAGTGATTACCCACTAGCAATTGTTATTGGATACGTTATGGGAAAAAATGCTGTAAATAGAGGCAGAACAAAAAGCACTGCTAATAACATCACAAACCAAGCAAAAACATCATTTCTAAAAAAAATAAATGTTAACCCCTTTTTATATGGAGATACCAAAGGTTTGTCACTGTCTTACAAATTTTAATCTATAAAATTCCATGAAATACCAAATTTTAACGACTTACTCAATATTGGGTATCCTGGAACTGAATATGATTTATCTAAACTTCTCCCAGCATTAATGTGCTCATATTTTAAAAATATTTGAGCTCTTTTTATATGCGTATTAATAAATAAATCAAGTTTAGGATAATACCCCAATTGCGTATCTCTTTGGGTATAAAATGCTGTAAGAGCTGGCATATAAGCATAACCATAATATCCAGTAGCATAAGAAACGTTAAAACCTATTTGTATTTTTAAGGCTTTTTTAAATATTCTATTTTCATAATAAACCAATTGTCTCGTAATAAATTGAGGCAAAGGAAAAAGTATTTTATTAGTAGTTAATTGATATTTTAATGCTGTTCTAAAATGAAATTTTAAAATGCTATAATTTTTTGCTATTCCAAAAGTAGAGGTAGAAATCGTACCATTATTTTGGCTAGCTTTTGCTAAATAATTATAATACAAAATGTTATTAAGTAATTTATTATCCAGCGAAACAACTAACTTCCATTTATTTATTGAGATATTAGCACTTGTATTCAACACATTTTGTTTTACAAAAGAATAATTACTCCATTTAAAATGATTAGAAGTATAAGTTTTAAATTTTAAGGCAGGTTCAGTCTTATTAAAATTACTATTAAAACTAAACTTTAACTTATCAAAAAAAAGATAATCAATACCTATTCCTGAGCTAATATCATTTTTATTAAACCCATACACGCCATATTTTCCTTCAGCATTAATATGAATTTTCTTAAGTTTGTAACTATATTTAAAACCCGTATATACATTATTATAATTAGTATCAACACCAAAACTTTGCATATAATTTAAATGCCCTACAGAAGTAAACAACTTAAAATCTACTCTTTTATACTTTACCCCAAAAGATAAACGATTGTTAAAATTATCTTGATAAATTGAATCTATTGTTGAAATAGAATCTAAAAAAATATTTCTATAAATTAACGATAAAGGATCATTATCGTAAAAAACACGTTTCTTAGAGGAATAACTACTAGTTAAACGCAAATAAACCTTATCAGATGTTAACGAATCTGTATTAAAATTATACACTGTTAATTGCTGTTGTAAATTAAAATTCTTCCGTTTTATTAAAACATTTGAGCTTAATAAATATACACCATAACCCTTAAAATTACTATAAATTGCATTTTCAAAATTATTTGTATTTAATAATCCTCCATTCTCTTGTTGTGTATGCTTGTTAATTGCCGTTAAAAACTTTACTGAATACCTTGTGCTATGATACTTAATAGAAGTAGTAAATTTAGTATGATTTACCTCTTGATTCAAAAACTCTCCAGGTGTGCTAATTTTATTTAAATCAAGATGAAAAATTAAATTGTTTCCAAATTGCTGATAATGTTTAACAGAAAATATTTGCTCTTTTCTACTCGCATTAATATAAGAAATATTAGTAAAAGGTTTAATACCTCTTAAACTATCTAAGTTAAAATTATTAAGATAAGATTTTTGGTTCTTTAAATTATTTGATATCAAATAATTTAAAGAACCAAAAGGACCTAAATCAGTAATTAAAACATCATTTTCATACTTGTAAAATAAAAAATTCTCAAATAAATAATCTGAAGTTACAATAGAATCATACCTATTATTATTGTTTTGATAAGTATTTTGAGCATACAATAATTTACCAAAAAAAAGGAAAAAAAATAGAAATAATATTTTAAAATTAAGTTTTATCATCAAAAACGAAAGTAATAAAAAAAGCCTCATTCAAAAAGAATGAGGCTTAATTAAAATTGGCAACGACATACTCTCCCAGGAAAAACCTAGTACCATCTGCGCTAATGGGCTTAACTTCTCTGTTCGGAATGGGAAGAGGTG
>CAZVEW010000140.1:0-7198 GCA_964625955.1 uncultured Vicingus sp.
AACAATAGTTTCTTCATTTCTATTTTTTTGTATTACGAAATTTTATTGTAATAAGCACTAATTCACATCATATAGTTATAAAAAAATTTACAATTTTCATTTTTTATAATGAGCTTTTTGATGAAATTACTAGGTTAGCAAAAATTGAACTGGGGTGGTAAAAAAATCTCCTGTAATGTTTAATCCTCCACATAAACCTTGCATGGTGTTTTCCATGCGATGAGCTGGAATTCCATTTTTGTGCAATAATTTTGCAAGCTCTAAAATAAACGTTATTTCTTCTGCTTTACTTTTCAATAGGTATTTTTTAATTTCTGCCTAATGCTTCTTTCCCTTTTTCCGTTAAATTTTCTAATGTCCAAGGTGGCTCCCAAACCAAGTTAATGGATACCTTAAAATCTGGGTTATTACTTTGTATTACTTGTTGTGCATCTTGTGTAATTACATCTCCTAAAGGGCAACCCGGAGAAGTAAGTGTTAAGTTTACATTAATTTCTTTTTTTTCTTCCTCTAATTTAACATCGTAAACTAAACCTAAATCAATAATGTTTACCATTAATTCGGGGTCAATTACTCCTTTAAGTAAGGTAAATATTTTTTGTTCTTCTGTATTCATACATTAAGTTTTACTGGTTTGTGAAATATTATTTTTAAAATATTAAAATTATAAAGTAGTACTGCGAGTGTTAAAATTAATCCGCCAAGACTTACCAAATTAGTGTTTTTGGTAAATATTCCTGCCAATAACAATATAAATCCTAACGAAAAGCTCCATAATTGTAGGTTAGCTATTTTTTCGGAATATAACTCTTTTGGAAGTGGTATTTTACCTTTTCCTACTCTATTTCTATACACTTTTAGCCAAACAATAAAAGGAAGCGTTTTGTAAGTTTGTCCTAAAATTAAGGAAGTAATAAACCCCAATATAATGGTGCTACCGTAAGCAATTATGGTGGGTTGTGAAAGATTTTGAAAAGTATTAAATCCAAAAACAAGTAATAAAATCAATAATAAAGGAATAAGTAATATTACAAAAGATAAAACAGATTGTTTCATACCGATATCTAAGTGTTTTCTAATGCGTTTTTTGTAGGCTTCTGCAAGAAAGGAAAGGTAAAAAACAATACCTAAAACAACGGTAAAAACAGCCATATTTACACCTATTTTCCATTGCTTATACAACGCAATAATTCCAACAATTAATCCTAAATTAATTAAAAAATAGCTAACCGTTAGTTTCTTTTTATTAAGATTGTGAGCTACCATAAACATTGGCAATAATCGGCTGCTAACGCCAATAATTAATTGAAAAAACCAACCAATAATGCCTGCGTGTGCGTGTAGTTTTATTAATGCTACTTGTGGTGGTTTTAAAAAAGGGTGTGCTAAATTAATTGCCAAGGTTAAGCCTGCTAAAACGGTAAATAAAAGCCAACAAACTGCGGTAACAATAAAGGTTCGTTCTATGCTGCTTTTTGTAGCTTTAAGGCTTGTTGCTATTATGTTAATAACAAATAAAATAACCGAAATAATTATAAATACTGCCGAAAAATACATTTCTGCTCCTCTGTCGAAATTCCAAAAGGAATAAGACAAACAAATAGCACCCAAACCAAGCAATATGAATGAAGCTACTGCCAATTTTTCGCTGTATAATTTTGCTTCCATAATTACAGGAATCAATTGGTATAATGCTCCAAAAATAACCATAGTAACCCAGCCTAATACCGCTAAATGCGTGATGGACAGTAGTTTTGGATTGATAAAATGCTGTGTAAAAATAGTGGGAAAAGCGACAATCAGTAAACTGATGACAAGTAAAATAAATCCTCCAAAAATAAAATGAGGAATTACCACCCTTGGCGAAGGGGCATTATTACTTGCTACACCTTGCATTATTTATAAATTAATAGTTTAACGTTGCCTTCTTCAATTTCGGTAATCCACGTTTTGAAATGTCTTTCTGCTAATTCGGGCAACAAATATTGAGGTATTTTTTTATGATGCACAAAAAGTGCTTGATTTTCTGTTAAATTTTCTAATTCTTTTAATATGGTTACCATTGGCAAAGGCATTTCTAAATCTCGCACATCTATTTCGTGTATTTGTTTTTTGCAATTAGCTCTTTCTTTTTCAAAATTTTCAAAGCTAACTTTAAACAAATTATTGGTTGTCGGTGCGTGTTTTTTAGCATCTGCCACTTTTAAAAAATAAGTATAAACAACGCCTTCTTTAGTTTCTACCATACTTTCGTAGCCTTTGCTGTTTACTATTTTAATAAGTGGTGTGGGTTCAAAAGTATTAATTACTTCAAGTACATTTTCTTTTGGAAGCGTTTTTAAAGCTGCCATAATATCTTTAAAAGGGTCGCCACCTACTGCTAAATTTGGTCGCACATCTAACGAGGTAATTTTTGATAATTTAATGGCATTTAAAATGGCTTTATTCCGATAGCTATCGGAATGTGGTTTTTCTACTTTTTTTGTTGCTACAATTGGCCTATTCTCAATTTCAAAACCAATTGCTGCCAATTTGTTAAAGAAAATAGCTATGTCGCATTTGCCAATTCTAGCAGCATCTTCAATGGTAACTCGCGAAGCTAATATTTTACGAAGAATTGGGTTTTTTAGCTTATTAAAATGAGGATTTATTGAGGCAATTGCTTCAATGCTTTTTTCGTTTTCTTTAATAAGTACCGATATTTTTGTTTGTCCGTTAATTTTCATTTTTCCAAAATTCAGGTGTAAATTGATGTGCTTTTATTGTTATCTTTTCCAAAGCATTGCCAATAGGTTTTAATTCTTCTTTAGAAAAGTTTTTTTGTATCCAAGGAAACATTTTACGTTCTTCAAAGCGAATATGATTGTTTAAAATAGTCGAAAATTGTAATGCAAATTGATGAATATCAACATTATCTATCGCTTTAATCATTGTTTTTAGTTGTTGATGTTCTGATAGAAATTGTGTTTTAATTTCCTTGTCTTGTTGTTTTTCAAACAGCGGAAGAAACAATTTTTCTTCATTAGTAAAATGAGGAATTAGGTATTTCTCCCAAAAATCGAGTATATATTGTTTTACTATTTTATCATTTGCTTGCTCGGCTTTCTTTAATCTTGTACAAAAAAGTAATCCGTGATAATGCTCGTGAGAAAATACCACCAAATTTTCATCTCGTTTTAGCGGTTTATCTTTTTTTATTTCCATTTTTTATTTTTTATTTTACAATCCTCCTCTTGACAAGGCAACACCTAAAAAGGCAATTGTTAGTGCTAATAATAAATTAATCATACCTGTAAATCTTGCCATTAGCTTAAATTTATTATTGTTGGTGTTTTGCATTTCATCAATAGATTTTGAGCCGTAATAAAAATCGTGAACTCCAGCAATTAACAACATCAGCACAAAAAGAGCCAGTTTAATACTCAATAATTTACCATAATTGCTGTGTGTAAAAAAATCCCATGTAAATGGTAAGCCTTTAAAATAAATATTTAAAATACCTGTTACAAATAAAATAATGACAGAAAGCCACCCATAAAACCGAAATTTAATTCCAGTTTTATAGAGTAGCAACACTCGGTTGGGTTGTTTTTTAATGCTCGGCACTAATACAAGTGGGATAAAAAGCATACCTCCTACCCAAAAAGAAACGCTAATAATATGGATAAAGACCGATATTAAATAAGGCGTGCTCATATTAACTCAATAATTCTTTTTCTAATTGAATGGCTTTAGGAAAAAGTAGATTATTTTCCAAATGAATGTGTTGATGTAAATCATCTTCAAATTCATGTAATTTACTGTAAAGTACTTGGTATGAGGAGCAAGCATCTGCTGGTGGCGTAAAATTATTACTCAAAGTATGCACTTCGTCCATCACTTCGCCCACATTTTCGTGTTCTGTCATCATCCTATTAATGGGATTTTGAACACTTCCAAATGCCGAATTTTCTAATTTATTATTTTCTCTTTTGGCAACGGCTAACTTTTTGATGTAAGGAAAAAGTATCATTTCTTCTTTTTCCATGTGGGGTGTAAGTTCTGCAGCAATTTCTTTAAATAATTGAGCTATTCTAATTACTTCTGGGTGGTTAGCACCATGCCTATTTGCTACTTTATCGCTATATTCGTAAAGCATACTTACAGCTTCTTTTACATATTTGTGATGTATATTGATGATGTAATCTGTTAAAAAATCTAAATCCCAACTGTTAAAATCGTGCTGATTATCTGTTGGACGATCTGTAATTTTATCGAGTTCCATTTGAACTTCATTTTCGTTAATGCCATTTTTTTCGCAAGCTTCTTTAAGCGATTTTTTTCCACCACAACAAAAATCTAAACCAAACTTTTTAAATACCTCTGCTTTTCTAAAATCACTAGCCACTAATTCTCCAATGGTTGTTGCTTGCTCTCCTAAATTTAATTTAGTTATTTTTATTTCCCATATTTCTGGTCCTGATAATAAATATTCCCAATCAAAAACTTCTCCCCTTTCGGCTATTAATTGGTAGTAAAGCGGTTTAGGGTCGTGATCGTTGTGAATAACAAAGGAATCCCCTTCTGATAAATCATCAAATTTTTTAAAAATTGAAGGATGTTTTAATCTTGGTTCAATTTGTGTTACATCTAAAATTTCCATTTTTTATTTAATTTAAGTTTTTCATAATTTAGATTCATTCTAAACTATATGCAAATGTAATTAATAATTTTTAATAAAAGATAAATTAGTCTTTTATTGTTATTTTCATTAATTTTGGACTATCTATTTAATATTGTCATGCTATCCAAAGCTTGTGTTTATTCTTTACGTGCTGTAATATTTGTATCAAAAAATGCAAATAGAGAGGCTAAAATTGGTGTAAAAGAAATTGCTAAAGAATTAGATCTTCCTACTCCATATCTAGGAAAAATTCTTCAACAATTAACAAAAAACAAAATTGTAGAATCTGTAAAAGGTCCTCATGGTGGTTTTTTTATTGATGAAAATGCTAAGCAGATAAAGATTATAAAAATTATAGAAATTATAGATGGTTTAATTTTTTTTAACAAATGTGGATTAGGATTGAAAGAATGTTCAGAAGAACATCCCTGCCCCTTGCATAACGATTTTAAAATTTACAGAGATGGTTTATTTAATTTATTTAATGAAAAAAGTATTGCCGATTTAGTGTCTAAGATTAAAGATGGAGAAGCTTTTATAAGAAACCTAAATAAACAAATTCCTTCGTAAGCAAGGCTTAATGGATTATAAAAAAAAGAAATAAAATAATAGTCAAGAGAATAAACATAACCGCTATTATTTTTTGGTAAAATGAAACTGCACTATTATTATAGCAGGTAGAGAAAACGATATTGATTGCTTTTTTCATATTTTTACCTTTCTATTATCAATTTTTTTGTTTCTATTCTATTTCCTATTAAAATAGAAACGAAATAAATGCCTTCTCCCAATTGATTTATGTGAATATTTTTATTTAATTCTTTTGTTTCCATAACAAAAAGTTTGTTTAGCACTTCTTTTCCAATAGAATTATATATTTTAATTACAACCTCTTCTTCCTTATTACTTTTCACACTAAGTGTAAAATTATTAGCCGTTGGGTTTGGGTAAATAAAGACACTTGGGAGTGTAGAACAATTAACTGTTTCTATATTGAAATATTTAAAATGCCCATTAAAATCTGTTTGTTTTAGCCGATAATATAATCTGCCCGAAGGCACATTTGTATCTTTAAAATAATAACTGCTTACATTATTGCTATTTCCTGCACCATTTATAACAGTAATTACTTCAAATTTCTTGGCATCAAAACTTCTTTCTAAAGTATAATGGTCATTATTTATTTCTGAAGCCGACTTCCAAGTTAATTCTACTGTGTTTTCTTCTTTTCCACAATGAGCATCAAAAGATAGAAGTGTAATAGGTAAAGGTGGGTTTACTGCTCCATTAATTGTGATATTAAAATTACAACTACTACCTGCAAAACCATCTACCGCAATATAATAAGTTGTGTTTGGGGGTAGTAAAACAGGTCCATATTGAACTAACGCAGTATCGTTGGTTGCTGAACAAAACATATTAGAATAAGTTGTCGAGTTACAAGGAGTTGTAGCACTATCTATTGAAATTTGTATGCCATTCTGTGAAGGAGAACACACTTGGTTATCAAAAATTACGGTAACACTATCTCCTGTGCTGTTAGTTGTAAATTGATACCAAACTGTATTTTCTACGGTAATTGAACCACAAGCAGCAAAGGTAGGGTCGGCTATTGAATTTACTGTGGCATTGCTGGTTTGAGTTGCAGTGGTTGTTCCCAAACCTAAATCTATGGCATTACTACAATGATCATTACAATTGGGCCAAGTAGCCAAACTTGCCGTAAAAGTATTATTATTTGTATTATAATCAGTAACACCATTTGGGTTTAGTGCTGTAATAGCAACTGAAGAAGTACTCGATGGAACGGTCAATCCTGTTAAAGTTAATGTGGTATCTCCTCCTGGAGGTACTGAAAGTCCTGTAAAATACTGTGTGCCAATATTTCCAGCGATATTATAATTTAAATCAACAGATATTAAGTTTCCTTGAATGAGTTGCATTTCCGTTACATAAACATAAGCAGATCCGCTTTCTGTTGATGTAATATATAGTCTATATTTTTGATAAGCTGTGGTATTTGTAAAGTTAAATGTTGCCCATACATTATTGTTTACATTAGCAGGATTAAGTGCTATATTATCTAATGTTACCCATACAAATCCATTCCAGCCTTGAAATTGCCATGCTGATGGATGATAGCTTTCCGAAGCCCACGGCCAACCCGTTTGTGGAGCAGCACAAAATATTCTATATTGATTAACTATTTTATTATTTCCTACTCCAAAATCAAACTCCAACCACTTTGGCATTACTGTAGAACCAGTACTCGCCCAACCCGTTAAAGTTGAATTATCAAATGCAGCAGCAGCCGCATTTGTAGTATATACGTTTGATGCTGATGCTGTTCCTGTGCTTGGATATGAATAATTTATTCCATTTAAACATGGCATTACTAAATTTTGAACCGTTACTTGTAAATCGTAAGTGCTTCCCCAACAACCTGTTACGCCTGCAACAGCAACATCCATTGGCGTATTTTTTATCTCAAAATTATCAAATGCAAAGTACCTGTTGGTATAACTCAATAATGCA
>CAZVEW010000141.1:0-4630 GCA_964625955.1 uncultured Vicingus sp.
ATTAATAACTGCTCTTTCCAAATTCGGAAATTGTTCAAGCATCCAAAATAAAACAGATCCACTTCCAACAAAAGGTTCAATAAAAGTAAAATTTTCGGTTTGTATGTTGTTTGGTAGTTGCTCTTTGATTTGGTCAATTAGTTGCGTTTTTCCACCTGCCCATTTTAAAAAAGGTTTTGCTCTCATTTTCTATACTTTTAATGTTTTTAAGGCTTTTTGCATTCCTTTGAGTGCAAAAGGTTCGTTTTCTACTACATTCAAAACTTTATCACAAACCCAAAGTGTTAAAAATTTATCCTCTGGAACATTGTAATATTTAGCAAGTTTAATTACTTGATTTCTATTCGGATTTCTTTCGCTCCTTTCAATTTTACTCATCATTGCTGTATCAATTTCAAGATAAGAAGCAACTTGTCGTAATAAGATATTTTTGCTTTCTCTTATTTTTCTGAGTTCTTGCCCTAATTTTTCCATTGTCTTAATTTTGACTTGTCATTATCTGTCAAATATAATTATATTATTTTGAATTTTACAGTGGTAGAGAATTTTTAGCTTTATTTTGTAAGATTGGCTTGTGGTGATGGCAAAAATAAAGTTTACTTTGCTTCTTTGTATAGTTTTAGTCCTTCTGTTAACCAAGTTTTAAAAGCAGGAGCGTTACCTTGATGTTCATAATCGGCAGAGCCATTATCTAAATCTTCTCCATTTGGTCCTAACATAATGTAATAAGGTTGTGTGTTGGTTTTGTATTTTGTGGTTTGAAAATGACTCCATTTTTTACCAATGGTAGTTATTTTTATTTTATTACCGTTGTTATCGGTAACTTCTATTTGTTCATCTACTGGCAAGTCTCTTTTGTCATCTACAAAAAGTGAAATAATAACAATATCGTGTTTCATAATTTCTATTATTCCTGGTTCTCCCCAAACACCACCTTCCATTCTTCGGCAATTTACACAAGCATGTCCAGTAAAATCTAAAAATGCTGGTTTTCCTACTTTCTTGGCATAGGCTAGTCCTTTATCTAAATCGTGAAAAACAATAATTCCTTGAGGTCCAGGGAACATTCCTTCTTCAAGGTTTTCTGTAACAACTGTACTTCCTCCTACCCCTTGTGGAGATTCGCTGTATTCCATTGGCGGAGGAAAACCACTAATTAGTTTTAAAGGAGCCCCCCAAATCCCTGGTATTAAATAAATTACAAAAATAACTATTGCTGTTCCTAACAGCACTCTTCCTACTGATAAATTAGTAATGGGGCTATCGTGAGGTAATTGAATAAAACCAAATAGATACATTGCTAGCACAGCAAATATGCCTATCCAAATTGCCAAAAATAATTCTCGCTCTAAATAATGACCTTGAATAACTAAATCGGCATTTGACAAGAATTTAAATGCTAAGGCTAATTCTAAAAAGCCTAAAAATACTTTTACGGTATTTAACCAGCCGCCAGATTTTGGCAAAGTGTTCATCCAACCCGGAAAAGCGGCAAATAAGGCAAATGGTAAAGCTAATGCCAAGGAAAACCCCAACATACCGATAATTGGTGCTGCTCCGCCAACGGTTGATGCTTGAACCAGTAATGTTCCAACTATTGGACCAGTACAAGAAAATGAAACTAAAGCCAAGGTAAATGCCATAAAGAAAATACCGATAATTCCTCCTTTATCTGAAGCAGAATCGGCTTTATTTACCCATGAACTTGGTAGTGTTATTTCGAAAGCCCCTAGAAAAGAGAGTGCAAAAATTACTAAAAGCAAAAAGAAGAAAATATTAAAATACACATTGGTAGAAAGGGCGTTTAAGGCATCTGCTCCGAATACTTTTGTAACAATAGTTCCTAATATTACATAAATAGCAATTATCGATAAGCCATAAACAATGGCATTACGTATTCCTGCTGATTTAGATTTACTTTGCTTGGTAAAAAAGCTCACTGTCATTGGTATCATAGGAAATACACAAGGTGTTAATAGTGCTGCAAACCCACTTAAAAATGCCAAAAAGAATATGGTTATTAAAGACTTGTTTTTACCTTCATTTTTAGTAGTAGTGTGCTTATTTATTGCAGATGAATTATCGGTATTTTCTTTTTCGTTAACCTTGTCAGAGTTACTTGGTGTTAGCGATGCAGCATCAATCTTATTGAGAGAATCTACTCCTTTTACTGTCACTATGCTGATGGGATTATTTTTTTCGACTTTAGTATTCTCTGTAGAACAAGCTTTTACTTTTAGCTCAAAAGTTCCATCATAAGGAGGTAAACAATGAGTTTCATCGCAAGTTTGAAAAGAATAAGTACCTTTTAAAACAAAATCTTTAGCTGAGGTTATTTTTATTTTTTGCTTAAAAGTTACTTCTCCTGAGTGTAAATATAAATCTTCATTTACAATATCATCATGTATTATGTTAGGCTTTGGCTCAATTAATGCTCCAATAATTTTATAGTTTGGAGATTTTTCTACTACTAATTCTGTAGGTAATGTAAAACTTTCTTCGGGTAAATGTGCTCCATAGATATGCCATTTAGCTACAATAGATGCTTTTCCGATAACTGTGGCTTCGCAACCATTTTGTGTTATTGAGAATTGCCAACTTACCTTATCTAAAGGATTTTCTTGTCCAAATGCATTGCTAATTAGCATTATAAATACTGTTACCGAAATAACATACAGTTTTTTTAATAGTTTCATTTATTTTAATCTAAAGTTTGAATTAAATATTAAAACTATTCAAAGGTATCTATTTTAATATTAAGAGAAAGGTAATTATAAAGACATAATTGAAATCTTAACTTTAATATTATGAAAAATTAACTTAAATTTTAATAAAATTTGATTTCATGTATGCGTCTAATTGGAATTAAAGTGGTTTTTTTTAAGAGTATATTTTTTGGCGTAATGCCCCAAATAGTGGTTTCTACTTTTTTTATTCCTTCATTGTCTTCAAAAATAATTTTAACTTTCCCTTTAAAATTATTACCAATTTTCATGGCTCTTTTAAGGCGTGTTTCTCTTTCTTTTTTCTTGATTTCAGACCGTAGAACGTCTTGCCTAGGAAAAGTAAATTTTACAACATCTTCTTTAGCAACAATTGTTGCCTTTGTTTTAGTGATAGGACTCATGATTTAGAAATTTTAAAGATTATTAAGGTCGCATAAAGCTATATATTATACGAATAAATCTCAAAAATGTTTCATTTATCTAAGAATAAATATTCTGATTTGTCAAAATCTCTACACAAAGAAGACTAATCTGCAATTAAGCAATGGCTTTAATCATATCTTGTTGAGTAATAATGTGATGTTTATTATTATCATAAGTAACCAAAATTGCTTTTACGCCTTGTTGAAATTGTTTTGAAATTTCCTCAAGAGGCGTGTCTCCATTAACTGCTGGAAAAGGAGCTTGCATAATATTTTTAACTGGTAATTCTTTTAATTGTGGGTTTTCGAGTAATTTCGAGAATAAGTGATTATCGGTAAGTGAGCCTACAAAACCATTATCGCCAACAACGGGTATTTGAGATATGCCATATTGGTTCATCAATAAAATTGCCTGAGAGACTGGATTATCTTGAGTAACGGTAACTAAATGTTTGCCAAAATGGTCTTTAATTAAATCTAAGGCGTTAATCTTTTCTTCATCTAAAAAGCCTCTTTCTCTCATCCAATCGTCATTAAACATTTTGCCCACATATCTACTGCCATGGTCGTGAAACAGAACAACAACAACATCATCTTCTTTTAATTCATCTTTTAATTGTAATAAACCTTTAATGGCTGAACCTGCGGAATTGCCAACAAATATGCCTTCTTCTTTGGCCAATCGTCTTTGATAAACTGCGGCATCTTTATCGGTTACTTTGGTAAATTTATCAATAATACTAAAATCAACATTCTTTGGTAAAATATCTTCTCCTATTCCTTCTGTGATGTATGGATAAATCTCATTTTCATCAAAAATACCTGTTTCATGGTATTTTTTAAATACTGAGCCATAAGTATCTATGCCCCAAAGTTTAATGTTTGGATTTTTTTCTTTTAAGAATTTTCCAACGCCCGAAATTGTTCCCCCTGTGCCAACGCCAACAACAAAATGGGTTATTTTTCCTTCGGTTTGTCCCCAGATTTCTGGACCAGTACTTAAATAATGTGCTTTTGCATTTGATGGGTTATCGTATTGGTTAACGTACCAAGAGTTTGGAATTTCGTTGGACAAGCGTTTTGATACAGAATAGTATGATTTTGGGTCTTCTGGCGGCACGTTGGTAGGACAAACATAAACGTCTGCTCCAACGGCTCGCAAAATATCCATTTTTTCTTTCGATTGTTTATCGCTCAACACACAAATTAATTTGTATCCTTTAATAATTGCTACTAGTGCTAAGCCCATTCCTGTATTACCAGAAGTGCCTTCAATAATTGTTCCTCCTGGCTTTAATCTACCATCAGCTTCTGCATCAGCAATCATTTGCATAGCCATTCTGTCTTTAACCGAATTGCCTGGGTTTGTTGTTTCTACCTTTGCTAAAACTAGTGCATTAACATCTTTACAAATTTTATTTAGTTTAACCAAAGGAGTATTACCAACGGTTTCGAGAATATTATTGTAGTATTTCATATTTA
>CAZVEW010000141.1:4730-7169 GCA_964625955.1 uncultured Vicingus sp.
GTAGTATTTCATATTTATTTAAGTATCTATTTTTGCAAATGTAATAATTAGCATTTAAATTTAATCAAATCGTATTGCTTTTACGGGGGTAATTTTTGTAATTAAATAAGAAGGAATTAATAACATTAAAACACAAACTAATAAAGTGCCTATATTAAGCAATAGTATGTGTAAATAATTTAATTTTATTGGCACAACCGAAACGTAATAAGTTGCTTCTGGTAATTTAAAAATGCCAAAATATTGTTGAATATGACAAAGTGTTAAGGCAATTAAATTGCCCCAAAACAAACCTTTTACTATTAAATAAATGGCATTGTACATAAAAATCTTACGCACATTCCAATTGGGCATACCTAAAGCTTTAAGTATGCCTATCATGTTGGTTCTTTCTAAAATAAGAATTAGTAAGGCCGAAATTATATTAATGATGGCTACAATTAACATTAAAGCCAAAATTATATTTACATTATAATCTAATAAATTAAGCCAATTAAAAATATCGGGATATTGGTCGGAAATGGTTGTCGATTGAAGGTCGTAACCAATATTATCATAAACAAACTTACCTAATTTAGCTATGTTGTCATAGTCGTTTAATAACACTTCAAAACCACCTATTTGATTTTTAGTCCAACCGTTTCTTTTTTGAATGTGAGCAATATTTGTAATTACAAATAAATTATCAAACTGCTCTAAACCAGATTTATAAATTCCTTTTACAATAAAATCTTTAGGGCGTAATTGTCCGTTGGCTTGAATAAAATAGAGAAACATTTTATCGCCTACTTTCAACTTCATTTTATTGGCAATAAATTGAGAAAGTAAAATATTATTATCAACCTTGTTATCATCAACAACAAAAGATTTTCCTGCCACCATTTTATCGTTAAAGAAACGCCAATCATAATCGCTTCCAATTCCTTTAACAACTACACCATAAATTTCATCTTTGGTTTTTATTATGCCTGCTTTTGTGGCATAAATTTGGATATGCTTAATGCCTTTTACCGTATCTAAACTTGGATAAAACGCTTGATTTTTATCTACCGGACTGGCTTCGTAAGTATTTTGAGAATCGTAGTTTGTAATTTGAATGTGACCTCCAAAACCTATCACTTTGTTTCTCACTTCTTGCTGAAACCCCGAAATAATGGCAAGTGCAACAATCATTACAATTAAACTTAAAGCAATTGCAGCAATAGAAATTCGTATTATTGGTTTGGTAAATCTTTTAGATCCTTTACTTCCGTTAATTATATTTTTAGCTATAAAATATTCGAGGTTCAAATTATTCGGTTTTAATTTGCTTGTTGCTTAACAAAAGTAGTAATTTGTATTAGATAGTAAGGTATGCTTACAGCTATTTAATATAGAATAATGATTAACAAAATATTACACAAATATTATTTTATTAAAAATATAAAATTTAACACCTTTTTTGCTGTTGTTTTACTACTATTTATTAGATGTAGTGGACAAAACTCACATGTAAAAAGCAAAACGTTTTCAAATGTAAAGGTTATAACTATTCCTCAAAACATTAAGTCTGTAATTGTTGGTGCAGAAAATACAACACAATATTTACCTTTATTAAAAAATAAAAGCGTAGGCATTGTTGCCAATCAAACCGCGATGATTAATAAAACTCATTTGGTTGACTCATTA
Source organism: uncultured Vicingus sp. (assembly GCA_964625955.1). Lineage (GTDB taxonomy): Bacteria > Bacteroidota > Bacteroidia > Flavobacteriales_E > Vicingaceae. The sequence goes on from CAZVEW010000141.1 coordinate 6,399, forward strand.
ATTAGCTTAAAAATTAACGTTAAAAAAGTTTTTAGTCCTGAGCATGGTTTTAGAGGTGTTGCAGATGCTGGAGAAAAAGTAAATTCTAATTTTGATAAAAAAACAGGCTTAAAAATTATATCGCTATATGGAAAAAATAAAAAGCCAACGCCAGCAGAACTTGAAGGTTTAGATGTAATAATTTTTGATATTCAAGATGTTGGAGCAAGATTTTACACATACATTTCAACCATGCACTACGTAATGGAAGCTTGTGCCGAAAATAAGGTTGATTTAATTGTTTTAGACAGACCAAACCCCAACGGTTATTACGTTGATGGTCCTATTTTAGAAAAAAACTTTAAATCATTCATTGGCTTAGACCCAGTACCGATTGTACACGGAATGACCATTGGCGAATATGCCCAAATGATTAATAATGAAGGCTGGCTAAACAATAAAGAACATTGTAATTTAACGGTTATTAAATGTAAAAATTATACCCATTCAACTTTTTATAAATTACCTGTTAAACCATCGCCTAATTTACCAAATAGGAGTGCCATTTATTTATACCCTTCATTATGTCTTTTTGAAGGAACGCCTATTAGCGTTGGCAGAGGGACTGACAAACCATTTCAAGTAATTGGACATCCCCAAATAAAATCTAACAAATATAGTTTTACGCCAAGAAGTATGCCCGGAGCAAAACACCCCAAACTTTTAAACAAAAAATGTTATGGCTACAACCTTTCTACTTACGGAAAAATTTATGAGCAAGGAGCTGGAAGT
>CAZVEW010000142.1:0-7044 GCA_964625955.1 uncultured Vicingus sp.
TTCTCTGATTGTTTATATTTTTTAAGATCATCTTTAGTAATTACATTATTAGTTATTGCCGCAACAGGTTTGTTTGCTTGCAACAATTCAGAAACAGCTTCAAAAAAAGTTAATTTAACAAACAACATTGATTCAGTGAGTTACGGAATTGGTGTTAGTCAAGCAAAAGGAATTTTAGGACAAGTACCCGAAATTAATTTCGAAGCTATGTTAAAAGGTTTTCAAGATGTGTCAGATTCGGCTGACTTGTTAATTGCCGATGCGGATATAAAGAAAGTACTTCAATCATTTAGCCAAAAAAAACAAATGGAACAGATGGCTAAAAAACAAAAGGAAGATGAGGCTAAGTATAGTGATGTTAAACAAGCTGGAATTAAATTCTTAGAAGAAAACAAAAAAAATCCAAAAGTTAAAGTAACCCCAAGCGGTTTACAATATATTGTTTTAAAAGAAGGAAAAGGAAAAAGACCCACAGCAACTTCTAACGTTAAGGTACATTACCATGGAACAACCCCCGATGGAACTGTTTTTGATAGCTCTGTAGATAGAGGAGAACCAATTTCTTTTGCTTTAAATCAGGTAATTAAAGGTTGGACAGAAGGTTTACAACTAATGAAAGAAGGAGCAAAATACAAGTTTTTTATCCCTCAAGAGTTAGCTTATGGAGCTAATGCACCACAAGGCGGACAAGGACCAATAAAACCTTATATGCCTTTAGTTTTTGAAGTTGAATTGATTAAAATAAATAAATAAATAAATTCATATTATGAAATATTCATTTTTAAAAATAGTCATAGCAATTTTTACCTTAACAGCTATTAGTACAAGCTCTTTTGCTCAAAAGAAAAAGAAAAAAAAGAAAAAATCTAAAACAAAAACCGAAGTTGTTACCCCTCAATTTACACTTAAAAACCAATTAGATTCTGTTAGCTATGCTGTAGGATTAAGTTTAGGTACAAATATTAAAAAAGACTTTTCTGAAGGAAACTTAGAGGCAATTATAGCAGGTTTAAAATCAACTATGGCTGATACTAACTTTTTAATTAAGCCTGACCAAATGCAAGCAGTTTTAGCTCCCTATTTTCAAAAAAAGCAGCAAGCTAAACAACAGGAGCAACAAGCAGCACAAGCAAAGAAATATGAAGATGTAAAACAAGCTGGTATTAAGTTTTTAGCAGAAAATAAAAAGAAACCAGGTGTAATTACTACAGCAAGTGGCTTGCAATACATTGTTTTAAAAGAAGGTACAGGAAAAAAACCTACAGCAACATCAAATGTTAAGGTACATTACCATGGAACAACCCCCGATGGTACTGTTTTTGATAGCTCTGTAGATAGAGGAGAACCAATTTCTTTTGCTTTAAATCAGGTAATTAAAGGTTGGACAGAAGGTTTACAACTAATGAAAGAAGGAGCAAAATACAAGTTTTTTATCCCTCAAGAGTTAGCTTATGGAGCTAATGCACCACAAGGCGGACAAGGACCAATAAAACCTTATATGCCTTTAGTCTTTGAAGTAGAACTAATTAAAATAAACGAGTAATTAGATTTGTAATTTGCAATATAAAAAAGCTCTGCAAATTTGTAGAGCTTTTTTATATCCTTAAGCTGATTAATTTGGTATAACTTCAATCTCAATAGGACAATGGTCAGAACCGTACATGTTTTTTAAGATATTTGCCGATTTTAATCGATTTTTAATGCACTCACTTATTAAAAAATAATCTATCCTCCAGCCAACATTTCTATCTCTTGCACCGCCTCTATAACTCCACCAACTATAAGCTGCCGTTTTTTCGGGGTGTAAATACCTAAAAGTATCTATTAATCCAGCATTCGTGTAATTATCCATGCCATCAATTTCTGCTTGCGTAAATCCTGCACTCTTATTGTAATTGGCTTTTGGTCGTGCCAAATCTATGGCTTTATGTGCCACATTAAAATCTCCACAAACGATAATAGGTTTTATTTTTTCTAATTTTTTTAAATAGCTTAAGAAAGCAGCATCAAAATTTTGTCTATCCGTTAAACGAGATAAATCATTTTTTGAGTTAGGCGAATAAACGGTAACTATAAAAAAATCGTCAAATTCGGCAGTTAAAACACGTCCTTCTTGGTCGTGTTCTTTAACACCTAAGTCAGCTTTTACATTTATGGGTTTTATTTTAGATAAAATTGCTGTGCCAGAATAACCTTTTTTTATGGCAGAATTTGAATAAAAATAATAACCTTTTAAATCATTTAGCACTTCGGCAACCTGATCGTCTTGGGCTTTTGTTTCTTGAAAACAAATAATATCGGGATTCATTTGTTCAATTTTATCAAGCAAGCCTTTTTTTGCTACTGCTCTAATTCCGTTTAAGTTCCAAGATATTAATTTCATTATTTTAAATTTTATCAATTTTTCTATACCTTAAAAGTAAAGATTTTAAATCATTTTTTGGAGGATAATTTAGCAAAACTAATAATTCATTTGCTGCATCAAAAACAGGAACATCATGGTAATAATTATCGCTAGCAAAGTGGATAAATTTTAACACTTTAAACGCATTAAACCAGTTAAAAAATAGTTTTATAAAATGAGTTTCAGACGTGCTATTCTTTCTAATTTTAATAAGGTTTTCATTAAAGTTAATCGTGTATAAATAATCCTTTAAGGATAGGGGAATAGGTGTGTTATTATCGTTATAAAAATTGGTAATGTTAGTGCAAAAAACTTTTAAATCTTTAAACGAATTTATATTGTATGTTAACATTTCTTGCTTATTTTCATTTAGCCAATTTTGCATGGCTTTTCCTGTACCAAAAGGAACTCTGTTAGAAACCCTTGGCGATGGAATTATTTTTGTTGTTTTAATTTCGGAAAAATTACCTAAAGGAATTATTTTTTGTAAAAAATAAAAATCTTCACCAGCTTTTCGCTTATTCATGCCATTTTGTTGTTGGTAAATATTGTTTTTAACCGCCATGCTAGAACCAATGGTGTGAAACGCATAAGGAAGACCGCAAAAAGCTAATCCATTTTTATAATACCTTAAATGTAATTCGTATTGCAAAATTCCATCATAAATTTTTGTCGAAAATGCTGTACCTGCTATTGGGTGTTCAAAATGAATGGAACAGGCGGGTGTTTTAGGATTGTTTTTAAAATGTTTTTCAACTTCAATTAGCAAGTTATTATCACAAGTAGCATCGGCATCAAAGCAAAGAATTATGCCTTCTTTTTTATTTATTTTTTCAAATCTTCTTACGGCTTCGTCCATGCCAATTTTACGTGCTAAACCAACCCCAGCAATTTTAATAGGCAGCTCATTTTCTTCAATAAAAAAATAATTATATTTTTTATTAGTTAACTTTTTAAGCCAATTTTTAGCTTCTGATAATGTGTTTTTATTTTGGGTAATTATTTTATTATCAGCATTTTTTGATGAGTTAATTACGGTAATAATTTCTACATCACAATTTGGCTGAATACATTTTTCTATGCTTGCTAAAGCGGTGGTTAAATTAGGCTCGTTGCAGCAAGGTATTACAATAATTATTCCTATATTTTTATTTGGCTTATCGTTAATCAGTTGGTTTCTAACACTAAATCTATTTAAATAATAATTCATGTGGCAAAGAAACAAAAAAAATCCCCAGTCGAAAAAACAAGAAAATCGACTGAGGACTAAATCAAGCATAACTTGATTTTTTTTGAAAAATTATTAACTACAATTGCAAACCCCTTTGCAATAATATTTGTAAAAATAAGAGCAAAATTAATTAATGATTGTCAGCTTAATGACAAGATGAAATTTAGCGAAATTTTAAAAGCCAAGCAACAGCTTCTTGTTTTGTTTTAAAGAATTTTGTAGGTACGGGTGGTTTATTTATTTTTACGTAAAAGTTAGCTAATATTCTATGTGGAAGTGAGTTAAAAACATAGGCTTCGACTTTAGAATATTTTAATCCTGCCTTGCTTGCCGAAAATTCTCTGGCTTCTTTTGTGGCGGTAGCAAAATCACCTACCAATAGTAATAAAGGGTATTTTTTATTTGCTAAAATTTGGCTATAAGCCGATAATAAATCAACACATTGAGCTTTGTCTATTACTGTATTGTTTGAAATAACAGTTTCTACAATGCCATCTTTTCTTAAAAAAACGCTTGCAAAATCAAGCTGAATTGTATTTTTTTTATCTACCATTTAAGTTTAAACAAAAGCTAAAAATAATCATTATAATTTATCTTTCAAAAAAAATCCGGTAAATGATTCTTTACATTTAATTAAACCTTCTGGTGTTCCTGTAAAAATTATTTTCCCTCCTTTATTTCCTCCTTCAGGACCTAAATCTATTACCCAATCGGCACATTTAATTATTTCTAAATTATGTTCAATTACTATAATCGAATGTCCTTGTGTAATTAAGGCATTAAAGGCTTTTAAAAGTTTTTTTATGTCGTGGAAATGCAGTCCTGTTGTTGGTTCATCAAAAATAAAAAGTAAATTATTTGAGCTGTCTTTTTTACTTAAAAAGTATGCCAGTTTAACCCGTTGAGCTTCGCCACCACTTAGTGTGTTAGATGATTGACCTAAGTGCACATATCCTAATCCGACTTCTTGTAAGTTGCTTAGTTTTTTAATGATTCTTTTTTCGTAATTACCATTTTTTGTACTAAAAAAGTGAATGGCTTCATCAATGGTTAATGATAGTAACTCGCTAATATTTAGATTGTTATATTTAATTTCTAAAATTTCATCTTTAAATCTTTTGCCACCACATTCTTCGCAGGTTAAATGAATATCTGCCATAAATTGCATTTCAACAATTATTTCTCCTTCGCCTTTGCAAGTTTCACATCGTCCACCATCTACATTAAAGGAGAAAAAAGAAGGAGTGTAAGTCCTGTTTTTAGCTAATTTTTGCGATGCGTACAGGTTTCTAATATCATCGTAAGCTTTAAGGTAAGTAATTGGGTTAGAGCGAGATGATTTACCAATGGGGTTTTGATTAACGTATTCTACACCAGAAATTTGATTAAAATCGCCTTTAATGCTATCTATTTGTTTGGCTGTATCTGAGTAACTATCAAATATTCTTTTTAAAGCAGGTAATAAACAATTTTTTACTAAGGTTGATTTTCCAGAGCCACTAACTCCAGTAACTACCGTTAATGTGTGTAAAGGAAATTTAACGTTTATATTTTTTAAGTTATTTGCACTAGCTCCTTGTATTGAGATAAATTGTTGGCTTTTTCTTCTAATATTAGGGGTAGGAATAATTTTGTTTCCATTAATATATTGCGAGGTAAGGCTATTATTGCTTTTTAGCAATTCGTTATAGTTACCTTGAAAAACAATTTCGCCTCCTAAATGACCAGCTGCAGGACCAATATCTATAATTTCATCGGCAACTTTAATAATGTCTTCATCGTGTTCTACCACAATAACAGAATTGCCTAATTTTTGTAACTCTTTTAAAACTTTAATAAGTCGTTTGGTGTCTCTAGGGTGCAAGCCAATGCTTGGTTCGTCTAAAATATACATAGAGCCTACCAAATTGCTTCCTAAAGAAGTGGCTAAATTTATTCTTTGCGATTCTCCTCCCGATAATGAAGAAGATAATCTGTTTAGCGTTAAATAACTTAAGCCAACATTGTTTAAACACGCTAACCTGTTGGTAATTTCTTGTAGTAACCTTTTAGCAATGTTATAATCGGCTTTGTTGAGTTTAATTTGTTGAAAAAAGTTTAATAAATCTTCAGCCGACATCAATACCAAATCAATGATAGATTTATCGTTAATTTTAACGTAGTTGGCATCTTTTCTTAAACGAGTTCCTCTGCAATCAGGACATATAGTTTTTCCTCTATATCTTGATAGCATTACACGATATTGAATTTTATAACTTTTTCGTTCTATCATCTTAAAGAATTTGTTTAATCCTTTAAAGTGTTTGTTCCCAGTCCATAATAGTTTTTTTTGAGCTTCAGTAAGTTCAATATATGGTTTATGAATAGGAAAGTTAAACGAAGCTGCATTCATGATTAATTCTTCTTTCCATTTTTTCATTTTTTCGCCTTTCCAACAAACAACGGCATCTTCAAAAATGGATAAATTTTTATTTGGAATTACCAAATTAAGGTCAATTCCAATAACGCTTCCAAACCCTTCGCATAATTTACATGCTCCGTGTGGGTTGTTAAAACTAAAAAAATGAACACTTGGTGTGGTAAAATTTATGCCATCTAATTCAAATTTATTATTAAATGATTTTGATTCTTTTTCTACAGCAATTATTTTGCATGCTCCATGTCCTTCGTAAAAAGCTGTTGCTATGCTATCATAAGTTCTACTTTTATTATCGGTATCATCGGCATTAACAATAAATCTATCAATTAATAAATAAATTGGAGATGTTACTGTTTTTTCAAAGTCTATTTGTTTAAATTTTACAATTTCATCATTTATCCAAAACCGTGTAAATCCCTGTTTAACAAATAAATCTAAAGTTATTTTTAATTTTTTTTTTGTGTGGATAATAGGAGCGAGTAGTATAATTTTGGTGTTATTGCTAAAAGAATTAATGTAATTGGCAATAGATTCAACCGTATCTCGTGTAACAATTTCGCCAGAAATAGGCGAAATAGTTTTTCCAATTCTAGCAAAAAGTAGTTTTAAGTAATCGTAAATTTCGGTTGATGTTCCAACTGTAGAACGGCTATTTACAGTATTTACTTTTTGTTCTATGGCAATGGCAGGAGCAATACCATAAATATGATCAACAGCTGGTTTTTCTATTTTTCCTAAAAACTGTCGGGCGTACGAAGAAAGGCTTTCAACATATCTTCGTTGACCCTCTGCAAACAAGGTGTCGAAAGCTAAAGAAGATTTTCCTGAGCCTGATAAACCAGTTATTACCACAAATTTGTTTCGAGGAATAGCCACATCTATATTTTTTAAATTATGCATTTTAGCACCTGTTATATAGATGTGTGTTTTGGTATTAAGCTGTTCTTTAGGTGATGGTTGCATGTTCTACTATATGTTGTGGTATGTTTT
>CAZVEW010000143.1:0-7038 GCA_964625955.1 uncultured Vicingus sp.
ATGGATGTACGAAATTTCCTTTAGTTTTAAAGCACCTTCTAAGGCTACAGGAAAATTATAACCTCTGCCCAAGTATAAGAAATTTCTTACATCTTTAAATAAATTGGCAATATATTTTATTTGTTTGTCAGTGTCGGTTTTGAGTAATTCTTCAACCTTCTGAGGGATTAAATCTAGCTCGGTTATTAGCTGTCTAAATTTAGATTCGGATAAACTTCCTTTTTTATGAGCAACAGATAATGCTAATAGGGATAAAACTGTTACTTGAGAGGTAAAGGCTTTCGTTGATGCTACACCAATTTCTGGTCCTGCATGTGTGTAAGAGCCAGCATCTGTTTTTCTGGAAATAGTAGAACCTACAACATTACAAATGCCTAGAATGGTTGCTCCTTTTTCTTTGGCTAGTTTAATTGCGGCTAATGTATCGGCTGTTTCGCCAGATTGAGAAATAGCAATAACGATGTCGTTTTCATGAATAATAGGATTTCTATACCTAAATTCAGATGCATATTCTACTTCAACAGGTATTCTAGCTAAATTTTCAATTAAATATTCTCCAACTAAACCTGCATGCCAAGATGTTCCACAGGCAACAATAATAATTCTATCGGCATTAATAATTTTTTGAACATAATCTCGTATTCCTCCTAAAGCAACAATTCCTTTATCTAAATCTATCCTACCTCTCATACTGTCTTTTATAGATTGTGGTTGCTCATAAATTTCTTTCAACATAAAATGATCGTAGCCACCTTTTTCCATCGCTTCTAGTTGCATTTCTAGTTCTTGAACATAAGGGGTTTTACTTTCCTTATATATATTCATTATCTTAAGTGCTTTACCTTTTTCTAAAATGGCTATTTCTTCGTCATCTAAATAAACAACATTTTTAGTGTATTCTACAATTGGAGTTGCATCAGAGGCTATAAAAAAATCGTTATCATCTCCAACACCAATAACTAAAGGGCTACTTTTTTTAGCTGCAATCATTAAATTAGGGTTGTCCTTCGAAATAACAACAATAGCATAAGCCCCTATTACCTCCATTAAAGCTATTCTAACAGCTTCGGTTAAGTTAACATTTGTATTTTGTTGAATATTTTCTATTAAATGAACTAGCACTTCTGTATCGGTATCGCTTTCAAAAACATGTCCTCTTTGGGTTAGTTCTGCTTTTAAAGAGGCATAGTTTTCAATAATTCCATTATGGATAATGGCTATTTTTTTATCTCCAGAAAAATGAGGGTGTGCATTTTCATCATTTGGTGCTCCATGTGTTGCCCACCTTGTATGGGCAATACCTATGCTACTTTTTATGTTTTTATTTTCAACAAATTTTTCAAGTTTGGCAACTTTTCCTTTTTTTTTGTAGAGATTAATTTTGTTGTTACTAATTAAGGCTACACCAGAACTATCATAACCTCTATATTCTAGTCTTTTTAGCCCTTTTATAAGTATTGGGTAGGCTTCTCTTTCTCCGATATATGCAACAATTCCACACATAAATTAAAGTTTTGAATAAGTAACGTTGAGTTTCATTTTTGTAACCTGATTTTTTTCTGAATCTATTACAGACCTATATGCCGAAATAGAAGCTCCTGAAGGGATTAAGTACATGCCATAATCTTGATTACTGCTATAAGTCAAATCATGTAGATGCTGAGCAATATCAAATGTATATTTTTTTGATGTTGCATCTAAAACTCCTCCCATATCTTTTGTTCCTCCTTCGGCATCAGGCAAAAAAACAGGATTGCCGTTGGCATCTATTCCCACAAGAGCAATGGTTGGCACAGCTTCTAGGTTAATATCCGAACCATTTTCTAAAGTAATAACGAGCTCGGCTTTATTAATAATAATATTTCCATTTTTTGCTAAATCTTTTATGTAAGGAATGTTAATTTTAGTTTTTACGCCTGCCATTGTTTGAACGTAAGATAAACTTGTATCTCCACCACCTAAAACTTTAGCTTCAATATCTGTTCCACTATAATTGTGGTCAAATCTATTGTATTTAACACTCTCAGAATTCATAATGAAATTATAAGAAGAAGTATCGTTGTAATATATTGTAACGGTAGAAACTGATGAATTAATGTCAAAATAAGCAATTGAACCAGTACCTGGTGCTAATGTTGTGTTTTGCACAGAATCTTGTGTAGTTAAATATAATCCATTCATAAATTGGGTAAAAGCATTGTTGTCGGCTAAATTTGCTCCACCAGATTCATTCATAATCATTTGTCCAAAAGTATTGCCTAAATTAATTCTTAGATGAGGAGCAACCATGGTTGAATCGAAAAGTAAAAAAACACTATCGGTTAAGTTTGGTAAAAATGTTTTAGATGCAATTGGCGTTGGATTGTAAGATAAATATCTATTAGAATAATATCCAGTACTGTTATCGGTAGGTTTTACCAAGGGGGTTGTAATTTGATAAACATTTATGTTCATGAAAGAAGAAGAGTCTCCATATAAATCAGCGTATTTTAATGTTAAAACAATAGAATCTAATGTTGGTGATGTTCCAAAATCTACATTTAAACCATTTAAGGTTACTTGAGAATATATTGACGATGATGTTGGACCGAATACAGGGTCATTAAAAATTCCTAACAAATTAAATGCTGCAATATCCGTTCTGATAGAATCTTCTAAAACAACACTTGTTTTTAAAGATAAAGTATCGGTAAATAAAACAGCTATATTCCCATTATCGAAAGCGGGGATTAATTGTCCATCTTTTTTACAACTTATAAAACTAACTATAAAAAAGATTGCGGAAAGTAAGTAAACTTTCCGCAAATGAGAATTCTTTTCATTTTTTTTTTTCATTCTTAATTTTGTAGAACTTCTGATGGTTCTAAAATTTTGTCATAAAAGTCTGAATATGTATCTATGTAATCTTCAGGGTTTTGAAAGTCTAATTTTGGTTTATCAGTACCATTAAAATAAGTTTCTAATGCAGGGTTAATAGTTTCGCTGGCTTTAATTATAGCATCAGATGAATTCATTGCTGCTTTGTTAAGCCCAACAAACGAAGTATCTAAATAATCCTTCAATACGTCATCAGACATTCCTTCCATAATAGCTTTTTTAGCAAAGTTCTTATTTAACGGCTTATCAAATTCATTATTGTAAAGAGAGTATATTATTTTAGAATTTTCGAATACAGGATCTTTATGGTAAAATGTTTTAATATACAAAGGTACTAAACTGGTCATCCAACCATGACAGTGAATAATATCTGGTACCCAACCTAATTTTTTAACTGTTTCTATGGCACCTCTAGCAAAGAAAATAGTTCTTTCATCATTATCTTTAAAAAACTTTCCTGTTTCTTTATCATGATAAATAGCTTTTCTTTGAAAATAATCTTCGCTATCAATAAAATACACTTGCATACGAGCCGCTTGTATTGAACCTACTTTTATAATTAATGGATGATCATTTTCATCAATTATTAAATTCATACCAGACAAACGAATTACTTCGTGTAGTTGGTTTCTTCGTTCATTTATACAGCCAAATTTTGGCATAAACGTTCTAATTTCTTTACCTTTTTCTTGAATACCTTGAGGTAAATACCTGCCAATTTTTGATAATTCGTTTTCTTCTAAATAAGGAGTAATTTCTTGGGAAATAAATAAAATCTTCTTCTTTTTCATAATCCTACATTAATTTTGTGCAAAGATACTACATTTTAAGGTGTTTGTCAAGTATATTGTTGAACACCATTTTTTTAAGTGCTTTTTTCTCAAAAAAAAGGATTTAATTTGCAGCAAAATAAACTACTTCTTTTAATGGAAATTTTTAAAACAGTTAAAGAAATTCAAACTTATTTAAGGCATTGCAATGTTTTTGACATTGGTTTTGTTCCAACAATGGGAGCCTTACATCAGGGGCATCTGTCACTTATTGCTCAATCAAAAAAACAAAATAAAATAACTATTTGTAGCATTTTTGTTAATCCAAAACAATTTAATAATCAAGACGATTTAATTAAATATCCTAGAAATACCGAAAAAGATTTACAATTATTAAAAAAAAACAACTGCGATGTGGTTTTTATTCCTAACGAAAAAGAAATATATCCAAAAGAACAAGATAAAAAATTCTATTTTGGTATTTTATCCGAAGTAATGGAAGCAGCACACCGACCAGGACATTTTAACGGTGTTGCTCTGGTTATTGAAAGATTTTTTGAAATTTTACACCCAAAAAATGCGTATTTTGGCGAAAAAGATTTTCAACAATTAGCCGTTATTCGAAATTTGGTAAAACAGCTTAAATTAGATGTAAATATTGTAGGTTGTCCTATTTGTAGAGCAGAAAATGGCTTAGCAATGAGTTCAAGAAACGAACGACTTACCGCTAAAGAAAAACAAGAGGCTGCACGAATTAACAAAGCTTTAAATTTTATAAAAGGAAATTATCAAAATTATAATATTACCACCATTAAAAAGAAGTTTGAAGAAAAAATAAATACCAATAACTTGTTAAATTTAGAGTATTTTGAAATCGCAGATGGTAATTCTTTAGCTTCAATTAACAAGTGGGAAGAAACGGATTATTGTGTCGCTTTTACTGCTGTTAACGTTGGTAGTGTTAGATTAATAGATAATATAACAATATTTAATTAAGGGGAGTTCTAATAATTCATTCGCATTAAAATTTACATCATTTTTTATAGACAATGAAAATTTATGAAACACTATCGAGATAATGTAAGAAAATTTGAAGTAGTATATGAAAAATGATGTAAACCCACAGGGAACAAAGCTAACAAATAATCTGACTGCGTTAAAATTTTGATAAATAGCTACGGCTATTCATAAAAATTTGTGCCTTGCATCTTATTCATTATCTTTGCTTTTTTAAAAGAAATGAATTATTAGAACTCCCCTTAACTTTGCATCCTTGAAAAAAATACTTTTTGCAATATTAAAAATAGTAGTTCCATTAAGCATTGGAATCTTTCTAATTTGGTTAGTTTTTAAAGATTTAAAAGCAAAAGATATTAAAGATATTAAAAATGCTTTCCATCAAATTAATTATTTTTATTTATTCTTATCCGTATTTTTTGGTATCTTAAGTCATGCCAGTAGGGCTTGGAGATGGCGATATCCGCTTAAACATCTTGGGTATTATCCCAATTTTTTTAATTGTTTTTTTACGGTAATGATAGGATATTTTGCCAATTTAGGTATCCCTAGAAGTGGAGAAGTAATGAGGTGTGGTATTTTAGCTAAATACGAAAACATTCCTTTTAATAAGTTAGTTGGGACAGTAATAGCTGAGCGAGTAGCCGATTTAATTATTTTAATTAGCTTTATTATAAGCGTAGTTTTTCTACAATTTTCTTCTTTAGAAAATTATTTACAAGGAATAGGTTTTTTTGATAAATTTTCTTCTACCAAAATGTATATTTCTTTGGGCGTGTTACTCGTTTTGTGTGTAATTACTTATTTAATTATAAAAAAATCGCAACATAAATTTTTTGTCTTAATAAGGCACTTTTTGTCAGGTATTGTTGAAGGGCTAAAATCTATATTTAGAATGGAGGATAGGTGGTTTTTTATTGGGCACACCTTATTTATTTGGCTCATGTATTTTTTAATGTTTTACGTTACTTTTTTTAGTTTAAAAGACATAGAAAGTGTACCAATGGTTGGTATTGTAACAGCTTTTGTAATAGGAGGGTTAAGCATAGCAACAACAAATGGCGGAATTGGTGTTTACCCTTTAGGAATTGCAAAAATTTTGGTAATTTATTCGGTTGCATTTAATATTGGCTATGCTTTTGGTTGGGCTGTTTGGGTGGCTCAAAGCTTAATGATTATTTCTTTAGGATTATTTTCTATGATTGCAATTCCTCGTTTTAATCACTTGCTTAAAAGAAAAGTTGTAAAATGAACCAACTTTTAAATATTCAACAAAAAATTTATGACCAAGCAACACTCTTGCACCAAGTAAACAAATGGAAAGCCAACAATAAAAAGGTAGTTTTTACCAATGGCTGTTTCGACATTTTACACCGTGGGCATATTGAATATTTAGCACAAGCAGCCGATTGTGGCGATAAGTTTATTGTTGCCGTAAATTCCGATGCCTCAGTTAAACAGCTAAACAAAGGTAATGCTCGTCCGTTACAAGACGAAAATTCAAGAGCATTAATTATTGCTGCCTTAACTTTTGTAGCTGCCGTTATTATTTTTGATGAGGATACCCCTTTAAATATTATTACCAACATTTTGCCTCATGTTTTAACAAAAGGAGGAGATTATGATGCTTCTATCAATGATAAATTGAATAAAAAATACATTGTTGGTTCAGATATTGTAAAAAATAACAACGGAATTGTTAAAGTTATTCCCTTTATAGATGGTTATTCAACCTCTAAAATTGAAGAAAAAATTAAGAAATCTTAACTGCGTAAAAAAATTCAATTGTTTTCATGTCATTTTGTCATTAAAAAATAATTTTTAAGTAACTTTGCGTTTCAATGTTAAAAATGTGACGAACGAAATGAACAAAGTAATTGATGAGGCTGCACAAGGAAGCACAACAATTTTAGCACATAAATTAAAAGGCAATAGAAAAGTTTATATTGAGAGCTACGGCTGCCAAATGAATTTTTCTGATAGCGAAATTGTGGCTTCAATATTGGCAAAAGAAGGTTTTAATACCACCAACAATTTAGCTGAAGCAGATGTTGTGTTTGTAAATACTTGCTCTATTAGAGAAAAAGCAGAGCAAACCGTAAGGCAACGATTACGCTCTTTTCAGCAAGCAAAAAAAGCAAAACCTGAAATGATAATTGGCGTTTTGGGCTGTATGGCAGAACGTATCAAACATAAATTTTTAGAGGAAGAAAGATTGGTTGATATTGTGGTTGGACCAGATGCTTATCGTGATTTGCCCAATTTGGTAAAACAAGTTGATGAAGGAAAAAAAGCAGTAAATGTTATCTTATCTAAAGAAGAAACCTATGCAGATATTAGTCCAGTTCGTTTACTCAGCAACGGTGTTTCTGCA
>CAZVEW010000144.1:0-6962 GCA_964625955.1 uncultured Vicingus sp.
TTGAAAATTATAATCGGACCAATTTTCAGCTAAAAAGCCATCATAATTTTTATTTAGATATTTACAAAAATTAGTAGTTATATAATTATTGGTGTTTTCGAATTGTTTAATGTAATGACTTGGATCAGGTACAGGGATGCTGAATGATTCCAATCCTAATCCAGATAAGAATAAAGTCAAAAACTGATTTTTTATACTGTTTTTTTCTGTTGCTTGTTTATTGTTGCTAGATGCAATAGACAATAATTGATTTCTTATTTGCATCAGATTCATATGATAAAAGTGATTACCAAAAATATTAGTTTCAATATGAGAAATACTTATTGAAATTGGTTTAGTTCCATTTGACGATTCAGGTCTAGCTTCATGATACACAGTTGCAATTAAATTTTGTTTTTTGTCGTCATTAATTACATAATTATACACAGAAAGATGAAATTCACTAAGAATTATAAAGTATAAAGTCAAAATAGTCTCAAAATAGTTCCCTGTACCATGTTCATCAATAATATTTGGAATTAATACATTTAATTCATTTGGCAAATTCCCCGAGTTTTTATATTCTACAAGTATCGCATATTTGTTGAGTATTTTTTTTAAGTGTCTTGGTCTTTTAAAATTAATAGCTTTAAAAAAAGCTTCAAGTTTTTCTGATACTTTAATTCCATTTACTTTAATATTACCAAAATAATAGTCCAAAAGCTTCTCATATGAGTGTAGAGAAGGAACATGAAAGGATGCATCGAATATTTTTTCTAAATATTCTTCTGATTTTATGATTTTATCATATTTAGTGCTTACCGCATTTTGAACCGCAATTTTATCAACACCACATACAAAAATCAATTTTTTTCCATAAGTATAAAATAGTTTAATTGAAGCTAACAAATCCAAAACCACATCAGGTTCACACCTGTCTAGGTCGTCTAGAAAAACAACAATTTTTCCATTGTCATTATCTACCTCATTATATTTGAGAACTTTGGTTTCTATGTCACTGATTTGGCTTTTAAAATCTTCTTGGATGGTGAGATAAGATTTGTTGTAACGAGCTGTTTGAAGTTCTTTATACTTTTCGATCATATCTTTTGGTGAAACTGAAGCTCCTGCCGAAGTTGTGCCAGTAATATCACTAATGGAAAAATCAAAAGAAATACCTGTACCAATGCTTTTAAATAAATCTACGGCATTGTTAAATGCTTTATCAAGAACTTTGTCTCTTTCCAAATCATTAGTTAAACAGCTAAGTAAGGACAGTGCTATGTTGTCATCTTTTTCGTGTTTCCAAACCTCAAAAAAAACAGAATGAAACTCTCTCTTACCATCTTTCAGATTCTTCTCGATATCTCTCATTATAGTTGTTTTTCCACTACCCCAATCACCATAAAGAGCAATCATTTGAATATTATTTTTATCAATAAGATTTTCTATAAAAAATTGTATTGCTCTTGATTTATTTCCTAATCCTAGTAAATCCGTTTCTTCGTTAAGCTCTTCTAAATTTCGGTTGTGTAATATTTTCATCTTATTCTATTAATTTGTAATAGTTAAATTTAATCATTCGGTTTTGAATCTATTTAAGGTTGAGATATAACTAACTAACATTTTTTCAACAAAAGATCTCAAATTGAGGACTTTAGTTTTGTTCATACTGATAAAGCCAGAGTACCTTTTGATTTTTAGTACTAATTTCAGAAGATTCGGCTGTTCCGTTACACTCCAATCGAAATGATGTACACAACAATCACCCCTCTCAATCTCCCCTCAAGGGGAAACGTTCCCCTCCTTCGGAGGGGTTAGGGGAAGCTTTTACATATTCCTTCTATACTGACCACCAACCTCAAACAAAGCATCGGTAATTTGTCCTAAGCTACAATATTTACTTACTTCCATCAACTGCTCAAAAATATTTTGGTTTTGTATGGCAGCTTTTTTCACTTTACTTAATTCTTGAGTTACACGAGATTTATTACCCTCGTGTAATTCTGAGAGCATATCAATTTGGTATTGTTTTTCTTCTTCGGTTGCTCGTATTACTTCTGCGGGTATTATTGTTGGTGATCCTTTAGAACTTAAAAAGGTGTTTACCCCAATTATTGGGAATTCGCCATTGTGTTTCAGTTCTTCGTAATACAAGCTTTCTTCTTGTATTTTGCTGCGTTGGTACATGGTTTCCATAGCACCTAACACACCACCACGCTCATTAATACGGTCAAACTCCGTTAAAACAGCTTCTTCTACTAAGTCGGTCAATTCTTCAATAATAAAAGCTCCTTGTATTGGGTTTTCGTTTTTGGCTAAGCCCAACTCTTTATTAATAATGAGTTGTATTGCCATTGCTCTACGCACACTTTCTTCGGTTGGTGTGGTAATGGCTTCATCGTAGGCATTGGTATGCAGCGAGTTACAGTTGTCGTAAATGGCATACAAAGCTTGCAAAGTAGTTCGGATATCGTTAAAATCAATCTCTTGTGCGTGCAAGCTTCTTCCACTGGTTTGAATGTGGTATTTTAACATTTGTGCTCTGGAGTTGGCACCGTATTTTTTGTCCATTGCTTTTGCCCAAATTCTACGAGCTACTCGTCCAATTACAGCATATTCTGGGTCAATACCATTGCTAAAGAAAAAGGATAAATTTGGTCCAAACTTGTTGATGTCCATTCCTCTGCTTAAGTAATATTCTACATAAGTAAAACCATTACTTAGCGTTAATGCCAATTGGGTAATGGGGTTTGCACCAGCTTCGGCAATGTGGTAGCCAGAAATAGAAACCGAGTAAAAGTTACGTACGCCATTTTTAATAAAATATTCTTGAACATCGCCCATTAAACGCAAGGCAAATTCGGTAGAAAAAATACAGGTGTTTTGTGCTTGGTCTTCTTTTAAAATATCGGCTTGTACGGTTCCTCTAACTTTGGTTAAGGTTTCTATTTTAATGTTGTTGTACACATCAGCAGGTAAAACTTGGTCGCCAGTTATACCTAATAAAAATAAACCTAGACCATCGTTACCTTCAGGCAAATCTCCTTGGTAAGCTGGTCGTTTTACGCCTTTAGTTTTATAGATTTTTGCAATTTTGGCTTTCACCTCTTTTTCTAAATCGTTTTCTTTGATGTATTTTTCACAATTTTGGTCGATAGCAGCATTCATAAAATAAGCCAACAACATTGGTGCTGGTCCATTGATGGTCATACTTACCGAAGTCATGGCATGGGTTAAATCAAAACCAGAATAGAGCTTTTTTAAATCATCTAAACAACAAATAGAAACACCTGCATTACCAATTTTACCATAAATATCTGGTCGTACATTAGGGTCGTTTCCGTAAAGGGTTACCGAATCAAAAGCTGTTGATAAACGTTTGGCAGGCATTCCTAAACTTACATAGTGGAAACGCTTGTTGGTCCGTTCTGGTCCACCTTCACCAGCAAACATACGGGTTGGGTCTTCGCCTTCTCTTTTAAAAGGAAACAATCCTGCGGTATAAGGAAATTCTCCTGGCACATTTTCTTGTAAGCTCCAACGCAACACATCTCCCCAACCTTTGTATTTTGGTAAGGCAACTTTTGGTATTTGGATATGCGATAAACTTTCTGAATGGGTTTCAATAGAAAGCTCCTTATCTCGTACTTTAAATTTGTAAATAGGGTTTTTATATTGCTGAATTTTTGTTTCCCACCCATCAATAATTAGCCTATTTTTTGGATCGAAATCTAAATTGATTTTATCATATTGATCTTGCAATACTTTTATGGTATCAGGCTCTTCAGATAACGTTTCCATTGTTTTTCGGATGGCATCCAATTTATCTGCAATAGCTACTTGTTTATTTACCCAACTATCATAAGCTCTATTGTTTTCGGAAATTTCAGACAAATAACGGTTCCGTTTTGGAGGAATTACAAATACCTTTTCAGACATTTCTTCGGTAATTTCAAAAGTAGAATTCAAATCAGCTTTTGTTTTTTCTACCACTTTATCCATTATAATTTTGTATAATGAATTCATTCCTGGGTCGTTAAACTGAGAAGCGATAGTTCCATAAACAGGAATTTCATCATCAGTAACTTTAAATAAGTTATGATTTCTACGGTATTGTTTTTTTACATCACGTAAAGCGTCTAATGCTCCTCTTTTGTCAAATTTATTTACCGCTACCACATCAGCAAAATCAAGCATGTCAATTTTCTCTAGTTGCGTTGCTGCACCAAATTCTGGAGTCATCACATACAACGAAACATCTGAGTAATCGCAAATTTCTGTATCTGATTGTCCAATACCTGAAGTTTCTAAAATAATTAAATCGTATTCGGCAGCTTTTAGTACAGCAACAGCTTCTTCAACGTATTTGCTTAATGCTAAGTTACTTTGTCGTGTTGCTAAAGAACGCATATAAACACGTTCGCTTTTAATGGAATTCATTCTAATTCTATCGCCTAGTAAAGCTCCACCTGTTTTTCTTTTTGAAGGATCTACCGAAACAATGGCTATTGTTTTTTGTGGAAAATCAATTAAAAATCTACGCACCAATTCATCTACTAACGATGATTTTCCTGCTCCACCTGTCCCTGTTATTCCAAGGACGGGAGAAGCCTCCCTAAATCCCTCCGAAGGAGGGACTTCTTTTCCAAATTCCTTTTCTAGCTTTTTATATTCATCGTGTTTGTTCTCAGCAAAAGAGATTAATCGAGCAATCGTATTAACATTTTTACTTTTGAGTTCTGCATCCAAACTTCCTCCTTTGTGCAGGGATGGGGTGGGCACATCACATTTTTCTATCATGTCATTAATCATTCCTTGCAAGCCCATTTTTCTTCCATCATCGGGGTGGTAAATTCGGGTTATACCGTATGCTTGTAATTCTTTTATTTCTTCTGGAAGAATGGTTCCTCCTCCTCCACCAAAAATTTTAATGTGTTCTGATTTTTTTTCTTTCAGTAAATCATACATGTACTTAAAATACTCTACATGTCCGCCTTGGTAAGAAGTCATTGCTATTGCATTGGCATCCTCTTCAATGGCACAGTTTACTACTTCTTCCACACTTCTATCGTGCCCCAAATGAATTACTTCAACTCCTGTTGCCTGAATTATTCTACGCATAATGTTTATTGCAGCATCATGCCCGTCAAAAAGACTTGCTGCTGTTACAATTCTTACGTTATTTTTTGGGATATACTTTTTGATTTGTTCCATTTTATCTCGAATTTCTTAGCGTAGCGAAATTAATCAAAAAGAGATGTTTTTGCAATTTTACAAAATGCTATTAGATATTTTATTACCTTATTACCGTAAAAGGTTTATTACATGTAAAATTAAACTTTCACACAGTAAGTAGCTTAGCAAGAATAAAACAAACTTAAAAACTTGATTTGTCACTTTGAGATATCTCTTTGTTCTTTTTAAATAAAATAGGAACTCTAGCTACAAAGTAAAAATCGACTCCTCTCACATTCATATCATGACCTGGTGCAATAATTGATTTCATGTCTCCTGTTCCTATATCAAAGAACCATAGTCTTAATGCTAATCCTGTTCTAAATCCTGCAACACCATTATAGGATAATGGTAATGAAACGCCCCACTTTCTGTGATCAAATCTTGGTGTTAGGGCGAAACTCGTAGGATAATGTACTGTATTTTTGTCTTTACCAAATTTTAAATTAATTCGAGTATAGAAATTAGCATAAAAGTTCTTATAAACATGATAATCAATATCAATATTAGAATGTGTTGGCAAATTCATATAAAATTTTCTATCATCATTATTTTTAAAAGCGATAAATCCTGAATCTGAGAAGCTTTGTAATGTAGAGTCTAAAGATCTAAATCCTTTAGTATTATTAAAATTATGCAAATCAAATAAGCCTACATTAAAAGAAAAGTTATTACTATATCCTCCTTTGTTATAGGTCATGCCTCCAATATCATTTATTGATACACCTACTCTTAATTTGTATTTATTCTTATCTCTCATCCATTTCCCTTCGCTAGTTTTAAAATCCTCCCAGTTAGGTCTCCATTCATAAACGGCACCAATATCAATTCCTAATCCTAATTTTGAGGCGAAATCTTTAATATCTGAAGCTTTAAAGCCTTCGTTAGCATTTTTGTTGTAATAATTTGGTTCTACAAATGAGCCTAAGTTTTCGGAATAGCCATAATCAAAATTAGCTGATATTGAGTTGGCTGTAGTATCGTTTTTGATATTAAAATTTAAGTCGTTGGCATTAAAATAAAAAGAACTAACACCTTGTAAAAATTTTAATTTACCTCCAATCTTAAAAAAATGTTGTTCTTTATCGGATAAAATTTGAGCATAACTTAGGTTATATTCTATCCATGAGTTCATTGAAATATTAATGTTTTCGTCAGCGACATTTAAATTAAATAGGTTTTGAAAATTAAAATCATTAGTAGCAAACCTAATAAGTTCAGGGGAAGCTGCATCCATATTAAAAATAGTTCTATTCCTAATTTGAAAACCAACAGCTCTTTTTCTATCTATGGTAATCATAAAATTAAATATATCGAATTCTGTATTGATAAACGCGGATCTGTTTTTATTACTGTTGTCTATTTCAAAAAGCTGCCCTTTTCCTTGACTTTTATAATAGCTAGTAGAATCTACAGAAACTAACTTTGATAAATCACTACTATTAAGCCATGCTTTAGATTCTGGATACTTATTATTTAAAGATTTTTTCCACCAATGGGGCATTTTTCTTGTATTAAAGTACATATGGTTGTTGTAGGCAGATAAATCTCCACCAAAAATCAAAACATCTACTTTATATCGGCTATCGGCAATAGATGCGGGATTTAAATCTGACCCCATAATACCCGAAAAGTTACTTTGTCTGAGACCTAAATATTCTTGGGCATAAATAGAGGGTAAAGAAATAATAAATAGGAAAACTAATTGGATAATTTTATTTTTCATAGCTTGTTTTGTAAATAAT
>CAZVEW010000145.1:0-6950 GCA_964625955.1 uncultured Vicingus sp.
GTTACAGGAAAAACATTATTTTATTTAAAAAATGTAGAAACAACCGAGCCCATTCAAAAAACAAATTGGGTAATACTACTGTTATTTTTTGCTGCTTTTTTACTTATTGTATCTTTTGTGAGCAAGCAATCTCGAAAAATTATACTTTTTAGGGCTTATTCTTCGGTAATTGTTATTGTTTTTATTTTAGTGAGTAGATTAGTTTTATTTGATTTTAATTTACCGATAAGTTTATTTTCTGAAGAATTATTTAGTCCAAATATTTATGCTCAATCGTCTATTTTACCATCTTTGGGCGATTTTTTAATTACTGCTGTTTTTTTTCTTACAACAATATTATACCTTTCTAAAGGGATAAGAGCTGCCGCTTATGTCCCTAAAATTATAGCCTATTTTTTACTAGTTTTTTCGGTAATTACACCATTAATTTTAACCAATTGGTTTGAAGGATTAATAAGAAACTCTAAAATAAATTTTGATATTAATTACCTCTTAAATTTAAATGAGTACAGTTTTATAGGCATTTTTAGTATTCTTTTAATTTTTATTGCCATTATTATTTTGGTTAAAACAGTCTTTTATGCCTTAGAACAACACGCTGCTGTCCGCAATTATTTTAAAAACATTTACTTTGTTATTGCATTAATTACCATCTTAATAGGTTATTTTTTCTTGCATATTAACCTTTTGCTTAGTTGTTGGTTTTGTGTTTTAATTTTAGTGTTTTGCATAAAGGATAACTCAAGAATTAGTTTTTACAAAGGTGTTATTTTAACACTTATTATTGCCTTTACCACTACTTATGGCTTTGTGCATTTTGGCAAACAAAAAGAAAAATTAACCAAAACATTTTGGGCAAAAAAAGTTGCCAAAGAAAAAGACCCTATTGCCGAATTTTTATTTAAAGAAATTAAAACTAAAATTGAAAAAGACACTTTAATTGCCCATAATATTGCTAATTATTGGGAAAATAATGATAAAATAGATAAATATTTAAGGGATAAATATTTTAGTGGTTTTTGGACAAAATACGATTTAGATATTTATCCGTGCTTAGCCAATGATACTATTTTAGTAAACGATAAAAATGTTTATTGTTTAGCATTTTTTAACAATAAAATAAATAACGAAACCGATAATCCTTTTAATATTAACGATGATATTAATTTTTTATATGCCAAAGACGGTATAAGCAGCTATTTAGGAAAAATACCTATAAATAAAAATAAAAGAACCAATAGTGGTTATTTATTTATTGAATTTTTTCCAAAAACATTCTCAAAATCTGAAGGATACCCTGAATTATTACTCAACCAAGAAGAAATAAGTAAATCTATTAATTTAAACAAGTACTCGTTTGCAAAATATAAAAATGGCAATTTGGTAAATAATTCTGGCAATTATGATTATAAAACTAGCTTAAATAAAAACTTGCATTTTAATGATAATGGCTTTCTAAGTTTTGCCAAAAATGGTTATAATCACTTGGTATTTAAGACCGATAAATTTACTTCGGTAATTATAAGCTCTGAACAAAAAACTATTTTTAACTACATTACTACATTTTCTTACTTATTTATATTTACAGGCTTACTTGTTTTGTTTTTCGGTATTTTATTTAAAATAGCACCTTTTAAATGGGTAATTGCTTTTACCGATTTCAACATAAAAATTCAGCTATTTATTATTACATCTATCTTTTTATCGTTTATTTTATTTGCTTGGGGAACTTCTTATTACATCAAAAAACAATACCTCATTAAAAATCATAAAAACATAAGCGAAAAAGTACAATCAATTTTAATTGAATTAGGACATAAATTGGGTGGTAGAAAAAAATTAGATGCTAGTTTAAATGATGAAATGACTTATTATTTAATAAACTTTTCTAATGTTTTTTATACAGATATTAATTTGTTTGATAAAAATGGGGATTTATTAGCATCATCACGACCAGAAATTTTTGATGCTGGCTTAACCAGTAAAAAGATGAATATTGATGCCTATAAAATGATTCATCAAAACCATAAATCTAACTACATACACAACGAAAAAATTGGCTCGCTTAACTATTTATCGGCTTATGTTCCTTTTAGGAATGATAACAATAAGGTTTTAGCCTATTTAAATTTACCTTATTTTGCCAAACAAAATGAACTCGAAAATGAGCTTTCCGATTTTTTTACTTCATTAATAAATATTTACGGACTACTTTTTTTAATATCGGCAATTATTGCTGTATTTTTTGCCAATTATATTTCTGAACCATTAAGAATGATTAGAGATAAAATTGGTGCTTTACAATTGGGGAAATCGTTCGATTTAATTGATTGGAAATCGAATGATGAAATTGGAGCTTTGGTTG
This sequence comes from uncultured Vicingus sp., assembly GCA_964625955.1. Lineage (GTDB taxonomy): Bacteria > Bacteroidota > Bacteroidia > Flavobacteriales_E > Vicingaceae. Next base: position 2,366 of record CAZVEW010000145.1, read on the forward strand.
CCGAATACAATAAAAAGGTGGTAGAATTAGAAAAAAATGCCTTAAAGTTAGCCAAATCTGAACGAGAAAGTGCTTGGCGAGAAATGGCGAAACAAGTAGCTCATGAAATTAAGAACCCTTTAACCCCAATGAAACTGAGTATTCAACACCTACAAAAATCGGCTCATGAAAATACCGATAATTTAACCGATAGAATTGATAGAACAGCCCAAACCTTAATTGAGCAAATTGATACGCTGACTAACATTGCCAACGAGTTTTCTAACTTTGCTAAAATGCCAAAAGCCAATCAAAAGCCAATAGATTTACTTCAAATTATTGAAACTACCATAGATTTATACAAAAAAGAAGACACAACCATTTTATTAACAAAACAGCACATTAGTACCATGAATGTGATGGCAGATAACGACCAAATGCACCGCGTTTTTAATAACCTCATAAAAAACGCAATTCAGGCTATTCCTGAAGCAAAAAAGGGAAAAATAGAAGTCCATGTATCGCAACAACTAGAACATTATTTAATTGCCATTTCAGATAATGGAATAGGAATAAGTAAGAGTAAAAGAGATAAAATATTTGAACCAAATTTTACCACCAAAACTACAGGAATGGGCTTAGGATTGGCTATGGTGAAAAATATTTTAGAAAATATAAATGCAAAGATTTGGTTTGAATCGAATAAAAATAAAACAACCTTTTTTGTTGAAATACCCATTAACTAACTTTAATCTCTTATTTTGAATAATTCTTAATTACATTAAAATCGTTATTTTTGCTTTTTTTTAACTATGTACGGAATAAAAGATTATGTAAGCAGAGCAAAGAAATTTGCCAACAATAAAATTTCATCGCTTGATAGAAAACTATCAACCTTAATGATTTATACCACCGATTTGTGCGATTCGAGATGTAAACATTGTAATATTTGGGCAAAACGACCAGTAAAATACCTTTCATTTGAAAAAATAAAAGAAATAATGCAAAGTAAAGCCATATCAAGCGATACGGCTATTGGATTGGAAGGTGGAGAATTTTTATTGCACCCAGAAGCCTTAGAAATAATGGAATGGTTTACAAAAAATCACCCAAACTTCGATTTACTTTCAAACTGTTTAAAACCTGAGCTTTTAATTGATGCGGTTAAAAAATTTCCACCAAAACGCTTATATGTTTCCTTAGATGGAGGCAAAGAAACCTATATGCACATGCGAGGAAAAGATGGATACGAAAGGGTAATTGAGGTTATTAGAGCCTTAAAAGATGTTGTGCCTATTTCTACCATGTTTACCCTTTCTCCGTATAATAATTTTGATGACATGAAATATGTTGCCGAAGTGTGTAAAAAAGAAGGCGTTGATATGAGGGTTGGTGTTTATAACGATATGGATTTTTTTGATACAGATGACAAAGCCCACGAAACAGGTATTTCTACAAAAACGGCAGAAAAATTAGAACCAAATTATGTAGATGGCGATGAAGAATTAGCAGTTAAAGAAGAAATTAATAAACCTATTTATACCGATTTAAAAGACGATAATTTTAAAGAAAAAATACCACCCATTATCAAAGAATTTAAAGAAAATTACGACTTTTTAGTTTTGTATGACGAATGGAAAAAAGGAGATTTAAAAATGTCGTGCAACAGCATAATAGATTCTTTATGTATTTTGCCTAACGGAGATGTTCCTTTGTGTCAAAATTTAGGCGTTAAAGTTGGCAATATCTTTAAAAATTCGTTAGATGAAATTATTAATGCTGACGAAACAAAAAAAACTCAAAAACACTACCAACATAATTGTAATGGCTGTTGGGTAAATTTTCATAGAAAATACGATATTGTACTGCACAGAATGTTTGAAAAATATTTTGGAAAAGGCATTACCGAAAAAATGTTTGGCAAATACCAATGGGAAGCCGACCATAAAAAAACTTACGCCAAATACATGGAAGAAACAGAAAAAGCTTTTGCGTAGCTGTTGCAACTAACATCTTGAAAAAAATAACCTTAAATAAGATTTTTACCGATGTAAGATTTTGGATATTCTTTTTCTTTTTAATTCGATTGATTGGCATTACCAATGCACCATTAGAAGTTGGACATAATTGGCGGCAATCGCTTACCGCCATGATTGCTCGAAATTTTTTAGAACACCATGCCAATTTATTTTATCCACAAATTGATATGGCGGGCAACCAATCGGGAATTGCAGGTGCCGAATTTCCTTTTTTTAATTATTTAATTTATGGCGTTGCTAAAATTTTTGGCTACGCACATTGGTATGGTCGGCTAATTAATTTAATTGTTTCTAGCTTTGGCTTATTTTACTTTTTTAAAATTGTAAAATCGTTAATTAACAAACAAATTGCTTTTAATGCAACAATTATTTTAGCAGCATCTATTTGGTTTGGTTTTTCAAGAAAAATAATGCCCGATACCTTTAGTGCTTCCTTGGTGTTAATAGGTCTTTTTTATGGCATAAAATATTTACAAAATAAAACGCCCTTAAACTTACTGCCTTTTTTTATATTTTCAACCTTAGGTATGTTGTGCAAAATACCTTCATTTGCTATTTTTAGTGGCTTAGCAGTAATTGTTTTTATTAAAACTATTCCTTTAAACAAGAAAATTATTTTAACTACAATTGCTTTTTTTAGTTTTTTAATAGTTTGTTTATGGTATTTTTATTGGGATACATACCTTGTAAATACTTTTCATTATCAACTACATTTTGCAACCACTTTACGTGAAGGGGTTAAAGAAATAATTCCATTAATTCCAGATGCACTAAAAAGATTTTACTTTAGTTCGTTATATTCTTACATAGGTTTTGTTTGTTTTCTTATGGGTATTGTGTATGTTATAAAAAGCAAAAATCGGCTGTTAATCATTACCATTAGTATTATTTCTTTTTCTTTTTTGATTTTTATTATAAAAACAGGTGCTATTTTTCCAGAGCATAATTATTATATTATTCCTTTTACACCTGTTATGGCATTAATTACTGGTTTTTTTCTTACTAAAATTCCTTTTAAATATCAATACATATTACTAAGTTTAATTGTAATAGAGGGTGTTGCCAACCAGCAACACGGATTTTTTATTAAAAAAAATCAGCAATATAAATTATCGTTAGCAAAAATTGACAATTCAATAATAGCCAAAAATAAGCTCATTATTATCAATGGAGGACAATCGCCACAAAGCATCTATTTTGCCAATAGAAAAGGGTGGACAGCCAGCAGCGAAAACATCGCTAAACCATTTTTTGTAGATTCTTTGATTACTTTGGGTGCAAGGTATTTAATAATAGATAAATCAACTTTTAAGAAAAACATTAAAAATCGTCTTTTGGTTTATGATGATAAAAATTATTTAATCTATCAATTAAAATAATAGTTGTTAATTTTATTGGACATTTTTTAATTGCTCAATAGCTTCGAAAGTTGAGGTTAAATCTTTTGGTGAAGAGTTATTTGTTGCATTACTATTTTCGCATAATTTTAAAAAAGTTGTTAGCTCAGAAAAATAGCCTGCGGTATATAATTGGTTATGTTCTTTTACAGGCAAAAAATTATTTTGTTGGTAAAGTGTTTTTGTTTGCGGGTAAAAAGGTTTTACTTTTTCTAAAGGGATGTTTATTAATACTTTAGGCTTATCTTTAAAAATTAATTTAGACGTATTTTCTGTAATAAATTCTCCTTTTGGTGTATTAATTGTTAAAATATCTTGAGCTGTTGTCCAAGAATAATCGGTAGAAAATTCAATGCTGCCAAAAATACCATTGTTATGTATTACTTGTGCTAAATAACTAATTGTGTTTTTGCTCTTTATAACTTTAATGTTTTTCAAATTTCCTGCTCCAAATAAGTAAAAAACAGCATCTAATGGGTGGATAAATAAGTCTAATAATTCGTCTCCTTCGGGGTAAGCACCTGTTTTGTATTTTAAGGTATAATAACTTGTATTTTTTACTTTGTTGGCTAAAATATTATACACAGGAGCGTATCTGCGTTGCAGGCCAATTAAAATTTCCGCTTTATTGTTTAACGCAATTAATTCTTTTAATTCTGATAAGGATAAACAGGGTGGTTTTTCTACAAAAGCATTTTTATTTGCCTTAATAATTTGTTTTGTTAAAGTAAAATGAGCAGAAGGAGTAGCAGAAATAAAAACGCCTTTTATTGTTTCATCTTTAAGTACTTCTTGTAAATTAGTTGTTGCAATAACATTTGTAAAATTATTTTGGACTAATTTCTTGGTTTCTTCACTTTTTACAACAATGTATTTTAAATCGACATTTAAATAATGAAGAACAGGATACAGGTTGTTAATAGCATGATTTCCGATACCTACAAAGGCATATTTTTCTTTAAATTTTTTTTCAAGGATTCCTTTTTTTCTAATTTTTTTATATCGTTCTATAATTGGGTTCAATATTTAAAGTTTAGGATATTGCTTGTCAGTTAAAAAATCAATTATCTAATTTACAAATTATTACATTATCTAATTACACAAATCTTACATAAATATCTCCCCAAGAGGTTTTAATAAACTCTTTTGTTTGGATATAATTTATCATTT
>CAZVEW010000146.1:0-6947 GCA_964625955.1 uncultured Vicingus sp.
AAAATTGATATCACTGACCTCGATTTTACTAAACATCAATATATAGGGCATGTTAATCTTTTAAAATAATTTATTAATTGATATAGGAAACAAATACTAAAAACAACCTTTACCTGAACAGTTACGTCTTAATTATAACTGCTATCCTGATTAACAGGTGATTGTTAAAATCTTCCATTAAATCAAGGAAAAAAGTTAGCTTTTTCTCCTAATTTTGCATTTAACTATGGATTATTCTTCAAATAATAAAACAACAGAAATAGAAGAATTTGAAGCTCTTATAACCATTAATGATTTAAGGGATTTAGATTATGCTAATCAGAATTTATCAACCCAACAAAGACTGGCTTTAAAGAACTTTGATAGGTATAGAATTGCAGAACTAAATAACCAATCAACCGAAAATGATTTTTATAAAAAATATATGCATTTGCAGGTAATGGCAAATCTCACTCCTTTCGATGAATTTTTAAAAGAAATTTACTTTTAACACATTTAACATTTTTTTGGAATTTAGTGATAAAATTTGCTTTCGGAAAAACCCCATAAAAAAACATTACCTTTGAAACCTAAATTTATCTTAAATAACTAACTTATGAAAAAGTTTACTTTTGGATTATTACTATTTGCTAATAGTTTCGTATTACTCTCTCAACCAATATTAACAGCGACTAATTTTGTTCCTCTTGTTGGTGAATCTCAACTTTATTACATTGCAGACACCAATAGCTTGCTAAATAATACTACTGGTGCGAATGTTGTTTTTGATTATTCTAGTTTGAAAAGCTATGGAATGATTCAAACAACGCGATATGTTGATCCAGCTTCAACAGCTAATGCCTCAGATTTTCCAACAGCTTCTTATGCTGATACAACCGATGGTTTTCCTATAAACAAAAGATTTTCTCAAAACAAAACAGATAGCCTAATAAATGTTGGTTTAGTATTAGATATTAATAACTTTGGAACTACGCTTGGAAAATACAATTCAGACCCAGAAACAATTATGAAGTTCCCTTTTGCTTACGGAAATTCTTTTAGTGATAATTATTCTGGTTCTTTTACGGCAACCTCTGCACCTCTTCCAACAAATGGAAATGGTATTGTATCGGTAATTGCTGATGCTTGGGGAACTTTAATTTTACCAGGCTCTCCTAATATCGATAGTGTTATTAGAGTTGTTACAATAGAAAATTTTGTTACCGACACTGTATTTCTACCTCCTCCCTTACCAAATATATTACCTATTACCATTAATGGAACACTAATTAGTTACTATAAACCCAGTTTAAGTAAATTTGCTTTATTATCTTTTATTACTGCCGATGCCGCTGGTCAAACTAACAAAACGGTTATTTCTCAATACCCCATGCCAATTATTACATCGGTAAATGAATTAAACAATGATTATTTAATTAAAATTTATCCAAACCCAACAACTGGTAGTTCGGTTACAATTGTTCTTGACTTACAAAATAATGCCTTTGTGAAAATCGATTTAGTTAATCAATTAGGTCAAAAAATAAAATCCATTATTAATAAAAATTTGCCAAAAGAAAAGAGCAAAATAAACTTAGAGGCAAGCCTTTTAGCCAAAGGAATTTATTTTGTAAATATTTATATCGACAATAAGTTAACCGTAAAGAAACTAATTATAAATTAATCTCACACACTATAAACCTCATTAAGATGAACCTTTTCAAGTTATTTTTTATCACACTTTTTATCATCGCTGAAAACTTTAGTATAGCACAAAATGTTGGCGTTAATGCAACAGGAGCAGCACCTGATGCTTCTGCTATTTTAGATGTAAGTTCTACTAATAAAGGAATTTTAGTCCCTCGAGTTTCTTTAACAAGCACAGCTGATATTACAACTATTGCTTCTCCTCAAACAAATTTAACTGTTTTTAATACAAATGCTGCCATGACAAATGGAAATGGAACTGGTTTTTATTATTACAATGGCACTAAGTGGTTATATATGGTTGCTCCATCTAATGGTCCTGGCACAACAGGGCAAGTAATTACCTCTCAAGGTGGTGGACAAGCACCAATGTGGGCTGCAGCATCTTCTACAGGGGGAGTTAATTTTGTACCAAACACTTCTGCTTTTAATGGTAATCCACAACCAAATAACACACCTCATCCTTTAGATTTATCATCAATAGTTGGAGCAGCAGAAAGAGTTGTAATGCTAAAAGTTTACAATCCAACTTCTGGATCACAAACTGTTAGGTTTAAAAAATTTGGAGAAACCTTATCTGTCACAAATACATCTGGAGGAGTAAATACTATTACAATGAATCCTAGTACAATGGGATATGTAATTGTTAAAACAGATGCTTTAGGAAGGGTTTTGTGGGAAACATCAGCCTCGTCTTTATTTGGGACAGCTCTACAAATTTCTGTAGTAGCCTATTGGTAATGCATAAATTCGATGTGATGATTTATCCTGAGTAATTATAGTGGAAAGTTCATTTATCGTATAACGTATGATTATTAATTTTTTTAGCACAATATTTGTTTCCTTACATCGAACTCGCGTTAAATATATTTTAAACTGGTATTATTTTGAAAAATATAAAATTAAGGTAATGCCTTCTCTAAATAATGATAATCGATAGCGTAGCTATTTTTTAAGGCTGCTATTTTTTTTGAAATGGTTTCTTTATCTACTATTTTATTGGATTTTTGTCCAACTAACATTATATTTTTACGGGTATGCTCGTTAGAAATAAATTCAAATATTTTTGTGTTGTACTGGTTTTTTTCTAAAATTAAAGCTCTAATGGTATCTGTAAGCATTTCGTATTGTCGTTCTTTAAAAATACCATATTTTAAAATAGGGTTTTCTTGTTCTTTGCCTTTTAATTGTTGTCTAATTTGCTTATGACAACAAGGAGCAGTTATAATTAAATTTGCATTAGCTATTATTGCTTTTCCTAAAGCATCGTCTGTTGCAGTATCGCAGGCATGCAAAGCAATTAAAATATCAACTTTTTTAGCCTTATAATTTTGAATGGTGTTTTGCTCAAAATGTAAATCTTCGAATGCACATGTTTTAGCTGTTTTATTACAAAAGTCAACCAATTCTTGTCGTTGCTCAATTCCTGTTATCTTAACTTGCATTTTTTTTTGGTTAACCAAATAATCGTACAAAGCAAAAGTTAAATATCCTTTTCCGCTTCCCATATCAATAATGGTTACAAGTTTAGGTAAATCGGTATTTTTAATTAATCCCTCTATAATTTCTAAATATTTATTAATTTGTTTAAATTTATTAGCCATTTTTGGAATTACAATTCCATCTTTATCTGTAACACCTAAAAGCATTAAATATTTGCCTAAAACAGCCCTTTTCTTTTTAGGCTTGTTGTGGCTTAATGGCGGTAAGTTGGCAAAACTTGGATTAGATTTTATAACGGATATTTTACCTTTTTTAGAAATCCGTAAAGCATAATCTTCTTTTAAGGTAAAAAGTGTAGCTATTTTAAAAGAAATATTTAGTAACTCTTTTAAAGTTTCTTTTGCTTCCACTAGGGTATAATTTTTAACTTGGTCGTTGGTTTTATACCTGTAAGTAAATGATAATTTTTGGGTTTCTTTTACCGCAATTAGTTTAACATACACATTTCTTAAACCATTTGTTTTTTTTGATGGTTTACTTAAAGTGATTTTTACAAAATTATTATCGCTTAAACTAATTGTTAAAGCTTCAAAAAAGGCATTTAATTCTTTCATAACACAAAACTATTAATAATAAACTAAGAAGGGTCTTTGGGTCATGAGTTTATCATACCAAATTAACAAAATATTGAAAAAACACTTGATGTACTTACATTTCAGAAAGAGATTTGAAGTTTTTGAAAAAACTTTATTTAAAAATCTCTATTTTAGTATTATCCTGATTTACACTTCCTTTTTCTTCTAAATAAATTAAATAAGCAATTATACCAATAATAAAAAGGATAAAATAGAATCTTCTTTGTTTATATATCGGTTTCTTTGTTAATTGATGATGTTGCTGAACAATTTTTCCAAATTGCTGCTTTTCTTTCACCTCATTAACAGAAAGTTTTTTGCGATTAATAGTTATTATATTTTTTTGTTTTTCTGACATCATTTTTACACGTATAAAATTACAACATATTTTTCTTCATTTGCTCTAATATTCGGTATGTTCTAACTTTTGCATTATTTTCTGTAATATTTATTACTTCGGCAATTTCTTTAAAAGATCTTTTTTCAAAAAACCTCATCTCTATTAATAACAGTTTATCTTCCGAAAGAGAGGCTAATGTTCGAAGTAATTTTTCTTTTTTTTCATCACTATAAAAACCATTTGTTTCTTCGATAATATCTTCAATATCTTTCTCATTGATACTTGTGGTTCTCTGTTTTTTTGTTTTCCTATAATATTGATTTATTTCGTTTAAAGCTATTTTGTACAGCCACGAAGAAAAAGGAACCCCTTTATCTCTATACTTATGTAAATGGAGTAAGGCTTTTAAAAACACAACAGAGGTTAAATCAGACGCATCTTCTTCATTATCCATTCTTTGATAAACAAATCGGAAGATTTTTTCATGATATTTTTCATATATAGGAGCAAAACAACTACTATCTTTCTTAGCAATTTTTATTAAATCTTGTTCAGATTTAACAACCCCTTTTTTCCTATTAAACAATGAAAATGACATAAATAAAGATGCTTTCTATTTATATAACGCTAAATTCTACAAAAGATACATATTTATTCAATTTAAATTTTTTTTGTATCTTTTTTATAAAACTGTATTCTATTAGTAGAATCTTTTAAATTACCTATTTAGATTATTTGTTTAATCGAACTTTTAAAACAGATTCTTGTATCCTGCGCAGCGATACTTTTTTAATCAAACAACAAATTGATTGAACAGGCAGCATTATGCCTAAGCTAAAAAAGTATTGTTTAACTAAAATTTAAAACCATGGCAGGAGCAAATTTATCACCACGACAAAAAATGATAGGCATGATGTACCTTGTGCTTACAGCATTGTTAGCATTAAATATATCTAAAGACATTTTAAATGCCTTTATTCTTGTTAATAATGGATTAGAAAATACAGTAGTTAATTATGGCGAAAAAAACACTTTACTTTATGCCGAATTTAATGCTGCAAAAGCAATTGATCCAAAAAAAGTTACTCGTTTTTGGGAAAAAGCTCAGAAAGCAAAATTATTTTCTAACAATATTACGCTTTATTTGGATAGTTTAAAGATAAAATTAATTAAAGAAACAGAGGGTATTAACCAAGCTAAAGCAGATACATTACACTTGAAATATGTTGAGAACAAAGATAATTATGATATTCCTACCCATCTTTTAATAGGTCAATCAGAAGATGGTTCTGCTGGATTAGCAAGAATATTAAAGAATAAATTAACTGTTTATAAAAATAATATGCTAGGGTTATTTACTGAGAAAGAAAGAAAAACTTTAAACTTAAATTTAACAACAGCAGACATTCAAACCATAGATGGTGTTGAAAAATGGGAAATGGGAAATTTTTATCATACACCTTTAGCAGCATCTATTACGGTATTATCGAAAATACAAATGGATATAAAGAATGCTGAATTTGAAGTAGTCAACAAATTGTTTCAATCGGTAAGTAAAAAAGATTATAAATTTGATAAAATAGAGGCTAAAATAATCACAAATACCAATTACGTAATGTTGGGTGAAAAATATACAGCAGATGTTTTTTTAGCTGCCTTTAGTACAACGCAAAACCCAGAAATTTTAATTGGAAAATATGATTCTGCCACCAACACCCTAACAAATATTTCTGATACGGTGACTGTAAAAAATGGCCTAGGAAATTATATCATAAACACCAATAAAGAAGGGGTTTTTGAATACGAAGGGGTAATAAAAATAAAATCACCAACAGGTGAAGTGCAACATTATCCTTTTAAATCAGAATACATTGTTGCTAAGCCTAGTTTGGTTGTTTCTCCCGATAAAATGAATATATTTTATATTGGTCCAAAAAACCCTGTTTCTATCTCTGTTCCTGGAATAGCTTCAGAAAACATAAAAGCAACTATTAATGGTGTTGGCAATAAAATAACCAAGGTTACTAACGGGAAATATAATGTTAAATTAGTCAGTAATTCTCCCAGAAACATTCATATAACTGTTAGTGCAATAATGCCAAATGGAAGTGTAAAGAACATGGGTAGTATGCCCTTTATTGCAAAAAAATTACCTCAAGCTTTTGCTTCTGTTGCTGGAAAATCTGGAGAAATAGTGTTAAATAAGAATAGCTTTAAAGGCTTTAGAACAGTAAGAGGCAGTTACGGGAAAAACTTTCTTTTTACGGGTTTACCTCTAACAATAACAAAGTGTAATATTGAAATTTACAGAAATGGGATACCTATTTTTACAGAAAACAAAATGAACACAAAAAGTTTAACTAAAAAAACAAAAGAATTCTTTCAAAGAAAGTTAAAAAGAAGAGACAAAGTTTATTTTAACAAAATAAGAGCCAAAGATATTAATGGTCAAATACAACAATTAACAGGAATACAAATTGAAGTAAGGTGATTGTAGTAAGTAGATATTAACTAGCGGAGAATAGACCGCAAGGCTTAAGCTTTTAATTTCTTATAGTTAAGTTCTAATTGTCTCAGCAAAATTAGAATAATGAGATTAGCTATTTTTTTGAACCCATATACGTAAGACATTTGTAGCTAATGATTTACGATGATGACTTGTCATTCAGAACAAAGTTTTACCGAAAACTTGTTTTTCGATGTAAAATGAAGTGAAGCATCTTTTTTACTTAGCATTTCTATTTGTTTTAACCGCAAAGAATAAAAAGATTCCGCAGAGAGCACAAAGTTTATTAGCATTTATAATTTAGCATTTTTGTGAGATTCATCACATTGTTTTGTAT
>CAZVEW010000147.1:0-6908 GCA_964625955.1 uncultured Vicingus sp.
GATGAACAATAAATTCATGCTTAAAACCATTGCTTGTTTGGTTAGCATATATCAACCAATCAATATTGGGATAAATGTCTTTAATCAAGATGGTGTCATAAGAATGGACATTTGAAATTCCGTTAGGACAATGGGCATAAAAATAATTATAGGTGTTTGAACTTTCTCCCGATGAAACAATTTTAGCGTTAGGGTTAGCGTTAATTAATTTCATATTTAGTGGATGGTAATTAACCCTATAATTTGTATCAACTTTAATGGGTGAATAGTTATTTATTATAGGGAAATTTTTATTTAAAGAGTTATCTTCTTTTATTGTTTCTTTAAAGACGTAAAGAATGGAATTTTGAGAAACATATAAATCTACAGCACCACTTTGTGCATAATATTTAATATCGTTTCTTGGTTGGTTAGCAACATCTGCTAATTGACCTTGGTTTTTTGTGAAAGATACTTTGTTGTTTGGTATTATGCCATTACCATAAGTGTAACAGCTCATTACTAAAAACAATGTAAAACTGATTAGTTTGATTATATTTATATTTAATACTCTATACAAAATCCTTTACCTATTTTAATTACTTATAGAGTAACTTATAAAAAAAGCGAAATCAAAGCTATAATTAACGGTATTGTTTTTAGATATGATTCTACTGAACTATTATCGAAATAACATATTTAAAACAGTGTTGATTATTTTTCTATAAATTAACTCTTTCCCTCCTTTTCCCTCCTTCTCCTCATTTTGTACTCCCACACCTCCCTAATAAAATTAATAAAAACATTAAAGTATACCCATTATTTTAGTACTTTTATACAAATTATTGTATAATTATAATGAAAAGAAAAAAAGACCAAAAGGTTGTCGATTTGATTAAATCTTTGTCTCAATCTGAAAAAAGATATATCTCTATAAATATTGATAAATATGGAGGAAATACCAAGATATATAAACTACTCTTTAATGAAATCCTGAAAGCAAAGAAATACGATGAAGAAGCTATAAAACGTAAGATTTTAACTGAAAAAGAGTTCAGCCAATTCCATGTAGTTAAAAATTATCTATTTAATACTATTTTGAAATTGTTACACAGTTATCATCAAAATAAAACTCAAGAAGGAATAATTAATTCATTAATGTTTGAAAGTGATTATTTGTTTAAAAAGGAGGTAGTTTCCGAGAGCATTAAAAGATTACAAAAAGCCAAGAGAATTGCTTATAAATATGAATTCTTTCATTTAATTGTAGAAATATTAAGACGCGAAGTTAAGTTTGATGTTTCTGACTATAAAACTAATGATTCACTAAAATCTACAAATGAAATCTTTATAGAAGAAAACAAAATATTAACTATTTTAAAAAATATTTCGTTGTTAAATCAACAGTCAGTTGCACTGTATAACAAAATAAATGATTCTACTATCTCTAAACAAGAGCTTAGAGCATATGTTAAAAATATTATAGAGCACCCTATACTTAAAACAAATTACTTTGCTTTTTGTAATCAAATAGTTAAGCACCATATTTTAAGCGAAGCACATGTAATTATAGGTAATCATGAAAAAAGCTATTATTACAATCAAGCTCAAATTGATTTATTTGAAAAAAACCCACATCAAAAAACATTCTTAAAATCGTTTTATTATCCAGTGCTATTTAATTTTATATATAAAAATATATACTTAAATAAGCATGAGCTTGCAGATAACCTTTTAGACGATTTATTGTTAATAATTGACACAAATGACAACCTTCATATCAATTTAAAATATAGGTATCTTCACTTAAAAGCATTTCTTTTTATAAAAAAAGGCGTATTTAATCAAGACTTATTTAACGAAATAGAAACATTCTATTTAAATAAGAAATCTTCGTTAAATAACAATTCTTTTATGATGTTATTGTTTTCTAACCTTGCTTTAGCAATGGTAAGCCTTAAGTCTAATTTAACAAAACTATCAAGGATTATAATGCAGATAGATTACGCTTCGGTTAAAGATGATGGCTACAAAAGAGTGCTAACAATACTAACATACGTATTACAAGATAAATTAGAAAATATTAACTTAAGAAATAATTACGCGACAAAATTTAGAACTAATAACCAATCAAACTATGAACACTTAAACTCATTAGAAAAAGCATTCTACAACTTCTTTAAAACAAATAAATTAACAACACAAGATAAAGTAGAAATATCAACTTTAATTAACAATTACAACTTAAAGAATAATAATCTTGACCCCGATAACATCTATAATTATTTTAATTTTGAAAAATGGTTGTTAAAAAAACTTAAAACTAATTAAAACGAGATTTACTTGACCCTGAACTTCTGAAAGGATTTGGATTTGTAAAAGATAGTGTTATTTCAAATCCTCCAACGCTATTTGTTGCATTTGATAGTTTAGAATAATTCATATCATAGCTTATGCCTAAAAGAAATTGATTAAATTCTATTGCAAAATAAGGAATTATGGCGTCTCCTAATCTAGTTTTTAATCCTATATTAAGTGCCATAGCTTTTTTTAAGCTAGTATATTTTGATGATTCTTGTAGCATATACCTTATTCCCATGCCTAAAATTACTTCTTGAGCCTTAATCTGATTTGCATAATATATGCTTGGTTTTAGAGCAATTGGCGTATTCTTTAAGCCAATAAGAGAATTAAAATGAAATAAATATTTAATATTACCATAAGATTCTTGTGTGATAAAATTATTTTTTAGTTTTAAAATATTATCAACGCCAAGTCCTACATTAATAATTAAATTATCATTCGAACTTAATGTTTGGGCATTTTTAAAATACATATAACTTATTCCAGCATTTGTATTAATGGCACTAAATGAGCTTAAGTTTATTGTCTCAAGACTAGAATTACTTGCATTATAAGATCCATTAGTATATTGAGTTCCCCACTGCATATTTGAATTACTAACGCTTTCTTGAGAATAGTTAAATGAACTACCCGCAGAAATAAGAGAATTATCGTTAGCTTTAATAATTCCTGACAAAGAAAACTGAAAGAAATTGGTGCCATAATTTAAATCTCCCGCTTTATCGGAGTATGCTAAGATTCCCATACCCAAATAGCCACTTCTTTGCCTCTTTTTAAGAAAATTCATATCAAAAGAGAAAAGGCTTGTCGAATAAGGAGAGTTAATGCTTTTCCATTGATTTCGATAGTCAGCAACAATTCTTTGATCGCCCATAAATAAACCAGCTTGTGAAGGGTTAAAATAAACAGGAATGTATTCTTGTTGGCTTGAATGAATGTCTTGAGCATATATATCAATTATAAAGAGAATTGATAGAATAGAGAATGTGATTTTTTTTATCATAACTTATCTTATTAATGTTATATTACCTTTTTTTGTTTGTAAAGCGTTATTATTATCTGTATAGGCAATGGTATAATAATAAACACCATTACCTACATTTACACCATTATTCTTGCCATCCCAACCATTAATGGTATCGCTTGTCTCGAATACCTTGCCTCCCCATCGGTTGTATATAATTAAATTTATATTGCTGATACAATTTCCTTTTACAAATAAGACATCATTATTCCCATCATTATTTGGAGAAAAAATATTAGGAATAAAGAAATCATCACATTTTGTATCAACATTTACGGTAAAACAATTTGAAGTTGAACAACCATTAGTATCATATGCCACACAAAATGTAGTGCTACTTGTTGGACTAGCTGTTGTTGTATAACAAGTATCACAAACAATAGTGTTATTTGGGCTCCATAAAATATTATTTTGAATATTAGTACTTAAAAAAACTGTTTCTCCATTAATAATGGTTGTGTCATTTGGGACAGTTAGCGCTGGAAGATTAGTAATACTAATAGTATGGGTTAATGTGTCTAAACAAACGCCATCTACAACATTAACAGTATATGTTGTAGTTGTTGTAGGTGAAACATTAATGTTCTGAGATGTTTCTCCTGAACTCCATAAAAAAGATGTTCCATTATTTACGGATAAACTTGCAATATCCCCTTCACAAATACTAGTATCACCTGTTATAAATAAATTTGAAGGAATTATTACGTTAATAAACAAAGAATCTGTGTTAATACAGCCATTTGTATCTGTTCCTATTACATTAATGTAAGCAGAGGAATTTGGTAAATAAGTAATGGTATTTGTATTTAAACCATTAGACCATAAATATGAAATACCTCCAGTTGCTGTTAGTGTTGTACTGTTGTTTTGACAAACACTATCATTTCCGTTGATAATTATATTAGGTAAAGAGTTTACAGTAATAAATATGCTATCTGTTACAATACAGCCTCCAGAATCGGTAGTAGATAGGTAGTAGTATTGTGATGAGGTTGGAGAAACAACTATGCTTTGAGTTGTATCTCCTGTACTCCATTGATAATTATTTGATGTGTTGCCCTGTAAGATGGTAGTATCGTTTACACAAAGTAATGAATCTGTTGTGGAGATATTGGCAGTAGGAATGGCAACATTAAAATTAAAAGAAGCGGTATCTCTACATCCAATGGAATCTTGTACAATTACAGTATAATTACCTCCAGCTATATTACTAAATATATTAGATGATTGAAATGTATTTCCCCCATCTATGCTGTATTGTAAGCTTCCTGTTCCTCCAGAATCTACTACTGCAATTTGACCCAACAAACCACATGAGGGAGAAATAATGGTATCTATTGATGCGTTGTATAAAGGGTTAACTTCAATTTCATGCCAAGAAATCCACGATGGACTTACGGTTGTTTCTACTTTTATTCCTCTCACATTTGGAATACTAGGAATAAAATTTTTAATAAGTAAATCACCTGAGGTTGTAAACTGATTGATACTCCCAACAAGTGTCCATGTAGTCATATCTAAAGACACATAAATATCATGATTGGTAATTCCTGCAGGGGATTGGCTAACTTTTAAGTGCATCGTATGCAAAGTAATTGTGTCTTGCAAATCAAAAAAAATGTTTTGAGGAGCGAAAGCAGGGGCTGCCCAACCAAAAGCAAATGTTCCATCATTAGCATTACTTGCTACATTTGGCATCCATGTTGCTGTTGCTGTTGCTGGCTTGTTGATATTGATATTACAGTGTTGAGCAACTATACTACAAGAAATTATCATCAAAAATGCTACAGGTATGTATTTCTTCTTATCCATATTTTATTACTGTAATGATATCTTTTCTTCAAATAAGTTCAATAAGTCATTCTTAAACCCTTCAAATCCATTTGGATATATTTTTTTGATAGTATAAATACACAATTCTTCATCTATAAGATTTTTGTTTAATAGATTAGATAAGTTTACGCCACTATTAGTTAGTTCAATTTCTACTAATATTTTTCTCTGTTTCTTAATCATTTTAATTTTTATCGAATCAATGTAATATTTCCTTTCTGTTTAACAGACTCTTTTTTTAAATTAAATCCTTCAAAATAATACATAAACACATCTTGAGGTTGATCTGTTCCTTTGTATTTTCCATCCCAACCAAGTGTAATGTCGTTTGTGCTAAACACTTTATTTCCCCATCTGTTGTATATAGCAAATTCAAAACTCTCTATACAATTTCCATACACAAATAAAATATCATTTGTGCCATCATTATTAGGAGAAAACACATTAGGAATAAAAAAGTCTTCACAAATAATATCGTTTACAAAAATGGTAATACTATTTGTGTTAACACAACCATTTACATCTGTTCCTTGCACAATATACGTTGTTGTTTGAGAAGGGCTTGCTATAGGTGATCCGCAGTTAGAACAACTTAATCCTGTACTTGGTGTCCAAGTATAGGAAACACCTCCTGTTCCTTGTAAATTTACCGTTTCACCAACTGTTATGGTTGTATCTGAAGTAACATTAATTTGAGGTAAAGGGTTAATAGTGATTGTTGTTTGCGTAGTATCAAAGCAAGCGCCATTATTAACAACAAGAGTAACTATTTCTCCACTTGCAGCAGGGGTGTAAGTTAGCGTATTATTTGTTGTATTTGATGGCAGCCACATATAGGAGTTGCCTCCAGAGGCTGTTAGTGTAACGTTCGAGCCATCGCAAACTGAGCTACTTCCTGATATAGTTGCAACAGGCAATGGTAGAACGGCAATTAAAATAGAATCAGAATTTACGCAACCGTTTGCATTAGTTAAAGTAGCAATGTACCATGTGTCACTGGAAGGAGAAGCAGAGAATATTGGGTTTGTACCTCCGACATTCCATGAAAAAGAGCCATTTCCAGAGGCTGTTATCTGTGTAGAATCTCCTACACATAAACTATCTGATGTAGCCGAAAGGGTAACTGTTGGTAATGGATTGGCATAAATGGTAAAGGAAGTATCATTAAAACAACCTATAGAATCTGTTATTGTTAAACTGATTGTGGTATCTTGTATTATAGTTAAGTTGGTTGAATTTGTAGTGCTTCCCGTATTCCAATTATAATTATAGCCAGTACTTGTATTTGCAGTTATTGTAGTTTGGTTATTTACACATACACTATCTGTAAGTGTTAAAACAATAGAAACAGGTGGTAATGTTGTTATGGCTACACAAGCTGTGTCAGAATTGTTGCATCCATTAGTTGCATAAACACACACATTTCCAGAATTATTTGCAAAATTAATACTAACATCACTTGTGTCAGAATTTCCATTAAAAGTTACTCCTGTAGGAGTAGTCCAAACATAGTTAACTGCTCCAGTGTAAGGAGTAACAGAAAATAAATTATTACTGTCAATAGCACAAAATGAGGTTGTAGCTGTGGTTATTGTTCCAATAGAATTTAATGTTGGACAAGCTGTTACAAATTTTGAGATGTTGAAGCTGTAACCAGTAACACCTCCTGTTGTTTGAAAATAGCCACCTCCATCTAAAAGAGGATAAT
>CAZVEW010000148.1:0-2615 GCA_964625955.1 uncultured Vicingus sp.
GTTGAACTTGGTTTAGGTTATAAACTATAAATTTGAAGTATTTTAAAATAGACATATTAATTTTCACCGTATTTTGTGCTTTCTTGTCGTGCAAAAAAAAATCAAGTTGTTTAAAAAGTACTGGCTCAAATATTACGGAAATTAGGACTTTAAGCACCAATATATCTTCAATAATACTTAAAGATAATGTAAATTTGGTTTTAACGCAAGATAACAATCTGTCGTTAAAAGTTGAAGGAGGTACAAATTTGTTGCCTTACGTTAACACAAAAATTGATGGAAATACATTAACAATTACCAACGATAACAAGTGTAATTTTTTAAGGACTTATAGCAAAGATATTACGGTTTATTTAACCACACCTAATATTAATACCATTAATTATACGGGTTATGGTAACATTACAAGTACTAATACTTTTACCATAGATAAATTAAATTTTGAAACCAGAAATGGTACAGGAAGCATTAATTTATCGTTAAAGGTAAATAATCTTAAAATTATACAACATGCAGGTCCAGCAGATTTCACCATTAATGGCTCGGCTAATAATACTTACATTTATACAGGTGGTGGTGGTTGGTTTTATCTTAAAAATTTGGCATCAAATGCCATTCATGTAAACACCAATGGCGAGGGAGATGTTCAAGTAAATCCTATTCAAACATTATTGGTAGAGCTTACCTCTATTGGTAATGTTATGTATTATGGTAATCCTGTTTTAACGGTTAGCGTACACACAGGTAGAGGAAAGATAATTAAAAAATAAAAAGTGCCTAAAATTATTTCAGACACTTTTTATTTTAAATACTGTTTATTTTTAGTCTTGTTTCCCCAACATACCTTCTTTAAGGTCTTTATCGGCAGGTTCATCGCAAAGCCAAATACCAAAAAGGGCTTTTTTAAAAGCTAAACCTTTTATCGTTTTTGTTAATTTTCCATTTTTTAAAATTACAGTTCCTTTACCTGGCACATAAAAAATATCATAAATATCATTTACTTTTATTTCTTCTTTAAAGGCAGCTTTAAATGCTTTAATTTCATTTTTTATTGGAGCTGTGTTTTCTTTTGTAGATTTCTCAAAACCTTCGTCAATAGCATCAATCATTCTTTTACTTGTAATTAACGAAGAAATAATATGAAGTTTAATGGCAGCAGTTTCGTCTGCATTGATTATTTTGTTAGCATCGTTAGTTTTAGCTTTTACATATAACCCTCCTACATATAAATCTAACCAAAATTTTTCTCTTAATCCAGCACCATTTAAAGTCAATTCTGTTGTACCTACTTTTACTTTTTTTGGCATGGTAATACCACTAATTGTAATTTGTGCCTGTGTGAAAATACTAGTAAGTATTAATGTTATTAAAATAATCTTTTTCATTTTATTTATTTTTTTAAGTTGTTAATTTTCACGCTTTTTGCGTGGTTTATACTTGCATTAAGTTCAAATCCTATCAGCAAAACTAATGAATTAAAATATAACCACAACATTATTACCATAAGTGTGCCAATTGAACCATAAACTTTATTGTAAGTGGCAAAATTGTTAACATAATAGCCAAATCCGGCAGATAATAAGATGGATAATAGTGTTGCTAGTGTTGAACCTGCCGAAATAAATCTAAATTTTTTCTTTTGTAGATTCCCAAAATAATATAAAGATGAAATCCCTAAGAAAAATAGCAATAATAGGATAATCAATTTACCTAATTTTAGTGCATATATCGATAAATTGCTCGACACAATTTGGTGTTGAATTAAATAATCCATAAAAAATCCACTAAATACAATTAAACCAATGGCAATTATCATTAAAGAAGTGAGTATAAATAGCAGTAATAAAGATTTTAATCTTCGTTTAAAAAAGTTACCTTTATTTTGGACGTGATAAGAATTGTTAAAAGCCATAATTAACGCATTTACACCATCGCTAGCCAAATAAAGTGCAAATAAAAATCCGAACGATAATAAACTGTTGTGCCTTCTATTAATGAGTTCATCAATGGTGCTACTAGCTAAGTCGTAGGCATTGTGTGGTAATAAATTTTTAATCAGCAATAATAATTGTTCATGAAAATTGGTAATTGGAATGTAAGGTATTAAGGCAAATAAAAATATAATAGAAGGAAATAAAGCTAAAAAAAATCGGAAGGCTAAAGATGACGATCTTGTTGTTAGCGAACTTTTTTTTATGCCTTGAATAAAGAAATTAATAACATCATAAATAGGTAAGCCGTCAAAACCAGGTAATATTAATTTTTTTGATAAAGATAAGGGTATTTGTATAATTTTTAGATTTGATATTTTAGCTAAAAAATTACTCATTTTATTTACATTTCAATTTTTTTAAGGTTTAGTTGGTATGTTTATTTGTTAATGTTTTTTATTAAAAATACTATTTAGAACTTCCATTATCCCATTATCCCATTATCCCATTATCTCATTATCTCATTATCCCAATTATCCCAATTATCTCATTATCTCATTATCTCATTATCCCATTATCCCATTATCCCATTATCCCATTATCCCATTATCCCAATTATCTCATTATCCCATTATCAATTCACACGGCTTTTAAACTTAAATCTAAGCTATTAATTTGGTGAGT
>CAZVEW010000148.1:2715-6906 GCA_964625955.1 uncultured Vicingus sp.
CATTATCAATTCACACGGCTTTTAAACTTAAATCTAAGCTATTAATTTGGTGAGTGAGTGCTCCAACGGAAATAAAATCTACTCCGCATTCGGCATAATTTTTTATTGTTTGCTCGGTAATTCCTCCAGAAGCTTCAGTTTCATATTTTTTATCAATAAGTTTTACGGCAGTTTTTAAATCTTTATACGAAAAATTATCGAGCATTATTCTGTCTATTTTTCCGTAAGATAAAACTTCGTTTAATTCGTTTAAATTTCTAACTTCAATTTCAATTTTTAATTCTTTGTTGTTGTTTTTTAGGTAATTAACTGTTCTCGCTATGGCTGCTGAAATCCCACCAGCATAATCAATATGGTTGTCTTTTATCATAATCATATCATACAAACCCATTCTATGATTCATTCCTCCACCTATTTTAACTGCCATTTTTTCAATTTTTCTAAGTCCTGGTGTTGTTTTTCTTGTATCTAAAATTTTGGTGTTTAAACCGTTAAGTAATTTTACATAATGATTTGTTTTTGTGGCAATACCACTCATTCGCTGCATAAAATTAAGTACCAATCGTTCGGCTTTTAAGATGGATTGACTTTTTCCTTCAATAGAAAAAGCAATATCGCCAATTTCTATGGTATCACCATCATTTAAAATTTGGGTAAATTGTAATGAAGAATCAAATTGCTTAAAAATTAGTTTGGCCAATTCAATACCAGCAATTAAGCCATTTTCTTTAACCAATAATTGGGCTTTTCCATGGGCATCTTTCGGAATACAGGCCAAAGAAGAGTGGTCTCCATCGCCTACATCTTCTTTAATGGCAATGTCTATTAATTCATCAATTAAGTGCATAAATAATATTTGATGTTTATTCTCTTTAAATTAAAATAGGGTAAATGCAATTATTCATCAGATTCTATTCTTAACTCCAAGATGGTAATTTTTTTGCCAACTTCTTTATACAATAAATAAGTTCTGAAAACACCATTGTTTGTTTTTAAATTTCCTATTGCATAATGAGAATCATTTTTAGAATCTCCATTATGAACAATATTAAAAGATGTTGGTTTGTGTTTAGCGAAAAAAGTTTTTAAAATAAGTTCTGCTTGAGCTTTACTAAAAACCCCTTCGTTACTTGGCAAGGTTAAATCTATAGAAGAATCAAAATATTTAGCAATTTCAGCCGAATTTCCATTTCTTAAAGCAATAGTAATTGCATTATCAATAACAGGGTTAGCTTTTACTGTTAAAGATATAACAAGTAACAATGTAAAGGAAAATAGGGGTTTCATGTGCTTTTTATTTTAAAAACTATCAAAAATTGAGCCAATTGTTAGCAATAATATGTACTTATTTTAACAGCAAATATAAATATTTTAATTTAGCAAAATGAAGATTACATTAATAACAATTGGTAAAACAGACGATAATTATTTAAAAGAGGGGATAAATAGATACCTAGGCAGGTTAAAACATTATGTGAAATTTGAGATGATTGAAATACCTGATGTTAAATTAAAGAAAAAAATAACAACTAATGTACAAAAAGAAATAGAAGGAAAAGAGGTTTTAAAAATAGTTTCAACATCAGATTTTTTAATTTTAATGGATGAAAAAGGAAGAGAATATAATTCGGTAGAATTTTCTAAATTTATTCAAAAACGTATGAATACAGGAATAGCTATTGTTTTTGTTATTGGAGGGGCTTTTGGCTTTTCTGAAGCTCTTTATTCGAGGGCTAATTTTAAAATTGCACTATCTCAAATGACATTCTCTCATCAAATGGTTCGTTTGTTTTTTGTTGAGCAGATTTATAGGTGTTTTACCATCTTAAAAGGAGAGAAATACCACCATTATTAACAATTTTGTGAAATTGTTGAAAAGATAATTGATTGATTATTAGTGTGAAAACTTATTTAAATGTTAAAAAATTAAATGTTATCATAAATTGTGTTAATTTTAAGCAACCAAATTAAATTTTTAGACGTCTAACCCAAAACAATCAAGCAGAACATAAATTTTACAAATCTATACAGCATGAAAAAAACAATTTTCTTTTTACTTATTGCAATGTCAATTTCAATAATAAAAGCACAAACTGTAGTTCTTACCAATATAAATACGAACATTCAAAATGTTCAAGCCCATAAGGGGGTTTATACTGCCGCAGATTTACCAACACCTCCACCTCACAGAACTTGTAGTACCATGGAGGCAGATAGTGCTTTAAGAGCAAAATTCCAAAATATAGGTACTTTAAATGATTTTGAAAATTGGTTGCAACAAAAAATACAAGAACGACAAGCCATGAGATGGCCTGGGGCTGCCTCCATAACCATTCCAACTATTGTTCATATCATTCATAATAACGGAGCAGATAATATAAGTCAAGCTCAGGTAATGTCTCAATTTACAGTTTTAAACGCTGATTATAGAAGAAATAATTCGGATACAACTTCTGCTGGAGCTGTTGCGTTTAGTAACGTAGCAGTTGATAGTAAAATAGAGTTTTGTCCTGCCTTAGTAGATCCTTCAGGAGTTACTTTAGCAGAACCAGGGATAGATAGGGTGCTTTATAGTACAATCTCAGGGTTAGCACCACCGCCTTATTCAGGGAATCCAAATACAACTATTCAAAATACCATAAAACCAAATACTATTTGGGATCCTCTTCGTTATTTTAATATTTGGGTTTTAAATATGAGTGGAGGTATTTTAGGTTATGCACAATTTCCTTCAGCTTCTGGTTTGCCAGGGTTAACTGGCGGTGCGGCAAATACCGATGGGGTAGTTATTGGCTATAATTATTTCGGTACCACAGGAGCCGTTTCAGCTCCTTATGATAAGGGAAGAACAGCTACGCACGAAATAGGACATTGGCTAGGATTACGACATATTGGTGGAGATGTCGCGGGTGGTTGTGGTAATGATTTTGTAGCAGATACCCCACCTCAAAAAGGAGGGACTGGTGCACAAGGAAATGGAGCGGGTCAAAATTACGGGTGTCCTGCATATCCTTTAACATATCCTGGTGAATGTGCGGGAACAACCGCAGAAATGTCCAATAATTACATGGATTATACCGATGATGCCTGTATGAATATGTTTACTATCGACCAAAATACGAGGTTTCAGACTGTTATGGCAAATAGCCCTCGAAGAAAAGACTTACTCACTTCGAATGTCTGTAACCCCACAGCTCCACCTGTTTGTGGGTTTACAGCAAACATCACGACAATAACAGCTGGAGGTTCGGTTACGTTTACTTCTGGAGCTGCAGGTGCAACTTCTTGGAGTTGGACTTTCCCCGGAGGAACACCAGCTACTTCAACAGCTCAAAATCCTACCGTAGTTTATAGTACAGCAGGTACTTATAGCGTTACTTTAACTGCTACTAATTCGTTTGGATCTTGTACATTAACAAAACCTACTTATATTACCGTTATTCCCTCTACAGGTTGTGATACATTAAATTTCCCACCTCCAGGAACTATTGTAGTGTATACAGCATCAGCACCACAAACTGGTTACTTGTCTGGCTGGAATAGTTATGCTGATAAATCTAAAGTAGAATTCTTTTCGGCAGTTGCTCATGCACCTTACACTCATGTAACAGGTGGTTTGTTTGGTTTGCGTAGTGCAGCAGATGGAGGGAATGGAGCTACTGTAGATTTTAACGTATGGGATGCAACAGGAACAGGAGGGGCTCCCGGTACAATATTAGCTACTGTTACTGTTCCTTTATCAGTGATGAACACAAATCCTGCAGGTTATGAAAATTCGTTATTTCAGATATTATACCCTAACCCTGTAAATGTTGGAACAGCTGCTTATTATTTTGGCTTAACAATGAATGGATTTGGTACTGGCGATTCTTTGGGTATAACCTCTAATACTGATGGAGATTCTGCACCAGGAACAGCATGGGAAGAATGGTCAGACAATACTTGGCATACTTTTGCCTCAGCTTGGGGAATAAATATTTCTCAATACATGTCACCTTACATGACAGATATACCCCCAACAGCAGTTGCTACAGCAAGTCCATCACCTTGCGTGGGTGATTCCGTTACTTTTGATGCTTCTACATCTGTAAATGCTACGGCTTATACTTGGTCTTTTCCAGGAGGGACACCTGCAACGAGTACAAATGTTTCTCAAAATGTTGCTTATACAACAGCAGGAAGTCATACAGC
>CAZVEW010000149.1:0-6904 GCA_964625955.1 uncultured Vicingus sp.
GTTTAAATCTTTATCAAAAATTCCTAATCCATTTTTGGTAAGATTTAAGCTGAGATAATAGCCTTTTGTGGCATAACTTTTAAAATTTCTTTTATCTCGCGTAAAGCTATAACTTGCACTTATAAATTGGCTTGAGGTGTTGTTGGGCGATAGGTAATCTTTATTTAAAAATACCACAGAATCGTTAACAGTTAGGTTGTTATAGCGTATTTCAAAATTATGTTTGTTATAAATTTTGGGTCTAATTTCGTAATTAATTTTTGCAGCTATATTTTTTTGTGCAAATTGCTTATCGAGTTTTAAAAAATCTCGTTTATTGTTGGTGGTATTGTAAATTATTTCATGGTTTTGATTGTAGCTAAACCCAACGGTTATTCCTTGTGTGTGATTTTTATTTAAGTAAGGTTTGTAATACCTTATGTCTGCTTCTTGGGTGTATCCTTGTTGTAATTTAAACACTAATCTTTCTTTGCGACCTCTAAAATTTTCTTTGGCTAAAAAAATGCCATAATTAGCCCGGTTTAAATTTTTTGTTTCCCACCAAGTGTTAAAGTTTGTTTCTTGAATTTCAAAAATAGGAATGGGCCACCAATACCATCTTTCTTCAACGGTAATGTATAAAGCAATATGTGTGGTATCTATTTCGGCACTTTCAATGGTTACAAAGTTAAAAAGCAAGGTGTTTAATAAGTTATCTTCGGCAAGGGTTATTAAGTTTTGAATGTCTTTGTTTTTAATGGTATCTCCAACATTAAAAGGTAATTCTCTTAAAATAATAAAGCGTTTAGAAGATTTATTGCCAATAATCTTAATTTCTGATATGATGGTATTATTGCTATCAATTTGAGCATAAATGGTTTTAAAAATCAATAGCGATAGTATAAAAAAGAGCAAGGAGCTAATCCGCAACATGATGTGTTAAGGGTTTAAAAACCGTAAAAATTCATCGTACCTTTCTTTTAAATCTTGGTGGTACTCGGTTTCGTTGTAAACTGCTGTTACAGTGTAATTAAACCTATCAAAAGTATGTAAAATACGGGTAATTTCTGTTTTATTAACTTTAATAGTAAGCTCTATTTTTTTTTTGTCGGGAGCAGAAGTAATATAAGAAGCTAAAATTTTAGCGTCATCAGATTCTACCATCTTTGATACCTCAGACAAAGAATAATCGTTGGCATTTAATTCTAATGTAATAATGCTACCCGCATTAACAATTGAAATTGCTTGAGCAAGGTAATGCAATATTTTTTTTGTGGTAATTAAACCCAAATAATTATTACTTTCATCTACAACTGGTAAAACATCCATATCATTTTGAACGGTAAGTGCTATAATTTCGAATAAATGTTGGCTTTGGTGGGCCGATGGCGTTCTGAATTTAAGATTGTAAGTACTAATTTGGTCGCTTAAATTATTTCTATCTAAAACATCAATTTCTTCAATTATTCCAACGTATTTTTTACCATCTATTACAGGAATACAGGTAACTTTAAATTCTTCCATCCAATCTAAAGCTTTAGTTCCCGTATCAGACATCTTTAATGGGGGAATATCGTAAGAAATTAATGCTGATGCTATCATAAATTATTTGAATAGTTTTACTTTTGTATTACTAATACGTAAAATTAACCCCAAAAGTACAAATTTATTACCATGACTAAATTAAGTGTAAATATTAATAAAGTGGCAACCATCAGAAATGCACGAGGAAATAACAATTTACCTAACCTTATTCAGGTTGCAAAAGATTGTGAAAAATTTGGAGCTCAGGGAATTACAGTCCACCCACGACCAGACGAAAGGCATATCCGCTACCAAGATGTTTACGATTTAAAAAAAGTTGTTTCCACCGAATTTAATATCGAAGGATTTCCGAACACTAATTTTATTGATTTAGTTTTGGCAGTAAAACCGCAGCAAGTTACTTTAGTTCCCGACCCTCCAAATGTTTTAACCTCTAATGCTGGTTGGGATACTGTAACACACCAAGATTTTTTAAAAGAGGTAATTACCGAATTTAAAACTAAAGGAATTAGAACATCTATTTTTGTAGACACCAATTTAATTAACATAGAAAATGCAGCAATAATCGAAACGGATAGAATAGAATTATATACAGAACCTTTTGCTGAAAATTTTAAAGCTAATGCTGATTTTGCTATCGCTCCATTTGTAAAAGCAGCAAAACTTACCAATAAATTGGGATTAGGAATTAATGCTGGACACGATTTAAATTTACATAATCTTAATTATTTTAAAAATAACATTAACGGTTTACTAGAAGTTTCGATAGGACATGCCCTAATTTGTGATGCCCTTTATTTTGGATTGGAAAAAACAATAAAAAAATATCTTCAGTGTTTAATTTAAGGGGAGTTCTAATAATTGGAACATAATTTGTTATATTTGAGTTGTTTTAAAACTAAAAGGCAATGAAAAAAATTAAGATTTTGAGCCTAATACTGCTGTTTTTAGCTACTTTAACAGTTACTTCATGTGCGAGTAATAAAAAATGTAATGGTAAAAAAGGTGTAAAAACACCTATGGGATTAATGTAACAGTACATGAAATATTTTATCTTATTATTACTTTTCCCTTTGTTGTTTTCTTGCATTATACAAGATACAAAAAGACAACCATCAAAATATGCGGTAAAAAAGCCTGCACATGCTATTTTTTTTAATGTAATAAAAGAGGGTACAAATAGCGGATTTAAAGCAAAGCTTAATCAAGTTATAAAAACCCAAGAAAAATTTAAAAAAGTTTGGAATAAAATTGATGTAAATTTTACAAAAAAGGAAGCTTTACCTAAAATAGATTTCAATAAACAGATGCTTGCTTTTGTCGCTTTAGGCGAACAAACCTCTGGGGGATACGCTGTAAAAATTAACTCAGTAACTGAAAATAAAAAAAATATTATTATTGATGTTACCGAAATTAAGCCTGGAAAAACCTGTATAACAACTTCTGTAATGACCTACCCTTACCAACTGCTTACCTTGGAAAAAACAAGCAAATCAGTTCAATTTAATTGGATTAAAAAAGTGTATGAGTGTAAAAAGTGACAAAAATAAGTTGTTAAACCCGAATTATGCATTAGAACTTTGTAATGAGGGCTGAAACAGCAATAAAATATGACTTTTTCTAGTTTTCAGCATAGCACCGCCATGGTTAGAACTAAAAAGGTAATGAAATGGTATATTTTGCAGTTGTTTCAAGGCATAATACATAATTCGGATTAACCTTCGACTAAATATTTTTAGATTTGTGTTCATAGTTTTAGGTGTTTCCCTATTTTTGCCAAAAGTTTGGCCTCGTAGTTCAATGGATAGAATAGTAGTTTCCTAAACTGTAGATGCAGGTTCGATTCCTGCCGAGGCTACAAAAAATGTATTCTCTAAAACTCATTTACCAATTCTTTCGTTTTCCTTAATTTTCGATATAGCTGTTCAGCTTGTCGGTAATACAAGGTTTGTTGCCCATCAGAAAAAGCTTTTACAGGGTTTTTGTGTATCTCTATAATTACCCCATCTGCACCAACAACTACACCTGCCAAAGCCATAGTAGCAACATGTTGTCGCAGTCCAATTCCGTGCGAAGGGTCAACAATAACGGGTAAATGCGATTTTTCTTTTAAGATAGGAACAGCATTTAAATCTAAGGTGTTTCGGTAAGCTTTTTCGTATGTTCTGATGCCTCTTTCACACAAAATAATTTTTTCATTTCCATTAGAAAAAACATACTCTGCCGAAGCCAATAGTTCCTCTATTGTTCCTGACATTCCGCGTTTTATCATTACAGGTTTATCAACTTTACCTAAAATATCTAACAAATTAAAATTTTGAGAATTTCTTGCTCCTACCTGAAAAATATCTACATAATCCAACATTTCTTCCACTTGAGACACTTGCATAACTTCGGTAATTACTTTAATTCCATTTGCCGAACAATGTTTGTAAAACAATTTCAATCCGTCCATTCCCATGCCACGAAAAGCGTATGGAGAACTTCGTGGCTTATAAACACCGCCACGCATAATTTTAATGTTATTTTTTAATAAATGTTGAACCGTACTTTCAATTTGTTCTTCACCTTCAATAGAACAAGGTCCAGCCATTATTGCTAATTCGTTTCCGCCAATCGTTACACCATCACCTAAATCAATAACGGTTTTATTGACTTTCCATTTTTTTGAAACTAATTTATAAGCATCCGAAACACGATGAATATCGGCTATTCCGTTTAAATTTCCAATGGTTCTGATATCAAAATCAATTTTAGGAATACCTACAATATAATTCATAAATTGTGTAGAAACTAAATTAGATTTTATTTGTAAATCGCTTAGTTTGTTGAGTAAAACTTCTTTTTCTGAAGCTGTAATGTTGTTTTCTAAATGTATAATCATTTTTTTATATTTTTTCGTCATTGCGAGCGAAATGCAATGTAGCGAAGCAATCTTATTCTCTTTTGTGAGATTGCTTCGTACCTCGCAATGACGTCTATTTGATATTTTTAATAAATTCTCTAACTGTTTTTTTCCTGTTTTCACTTCCTGCTAACGCCTTAATAAAAGCACTTCCAATAATTGCTCCTTCGGCATAATTACAAGCAGTATCAAAAGTTTTTTTGTTGGAGATACCAAAGCCAATGAGTTTCGGATTTTTTAAATTTAGATGATTAATTCGTTTAAAATAATCGAGCTGATTTTGTTGAATATCACTTTTAGAACCCGTTATCGCAAAAGAAGAAACCACATACAAGAAACCAGTACTTTCGCTATCAATTAATTTTATCCGTTCATCAGTTGTTTGTGGTGTAATTAAGAAAATCATACCCAATTCAAGTTTTTCTAAAATAGTTTTATACTTTTCTTGATAAATTTCTAAAGGCAAATCAGGAATAATAAATCCATTAACGCCAACATTTTTTGCTTTCTCAAAAAAGGCAATAGCTCCATATTGCAAAATTTGATTGTAATATCCCATTAAAATAATGGGAATATCCACCGTTTTTCTAATTTCCTCGATTTGATTGAAGATAAGTTCCAATGTAATGCCGTTTTTAATAGCAATTTCACTACTATTTTGTATGGTTGGACCATCAGCTAACGGATCAGAAAAAGGCATGCCAATTTCCACCATATCCACACCATTATTTGCTAATTCCTGAATAATTTCAACTGTATCGTTGAGGTTTGGATAACCCGCTGTTAAATATATATTGAGAATGTTTTTTTTCTCTTTAAATGTTTTTTTTAGTCTTTTCATTTTTTTTTATTGAGTTGTGAGTAATGGGTGTTGTGTGTTGAGAGAAACTCATTACTCAACTCTCATTACCCATTTCACGAATATAAGTTTCCATATCTTTATCTCCTCTCCCCGAAAGGTTGATTACGATGTTTTCGTTTGGTTTAAATTTTATTTTCTCTAAAGCTGCCAAAGCATGAGCCGATTCTAACGCAGGGATAATCCCCTCTAAATGAGTTAATTGATAAGCAGCAGTTAAGGCTTCCTCGTCTGTTGCACCTAAAAAAATACCTCGTCCACTTTTAAACAAATGAGCATGTAAAGGTCCAATTCCAGGGTAATCTAATCCTGCCGAAATAGAATACGGTTCGGTAATTTGTCCTTCGCTATTTTGCATTAACAAGGTTTTACTTCCGTGGATAATTCCTTCTGTTCCTACCTGAGTTGTTGCTGCGGTTTTATTGGTTTCTACTCCAAAACCATCTGCTTCAACAGCAATTAACGCAACATTTTTATTAGCTAAATAATGATAAAAAACACCAGCAGCATTGCTTCCCCCACCAACACAAGCAATAATTTTATCGGGGTAATTTCTACCTGTTTTTTCTTGCAATTGAGTTTTCATTTCTTCACTAATTACCGACTGAAAACGGGCAACAATATCAGGATAAGGATGAGGGCCAACCACAGACCCAATTAAATAATAGGTATCAATGGGATTTGCTATCCAATCACGAATAGCCTCGTTGGTAGCATCTTTCAATGTTTTACTTCCTGATGTGGCAGGACGAACTTCAGCTCCCAACATCTTCATTCGAGCAACATTTGGAGCTTGTCGTTTAATGTCTATTTCTCCCATGTAAACAACACATTTTAAATTCATTAAAGCACAAATCGTTGCTGTTGCTACGCCATGTTGACCAGCACCTGTTTCGGCAATAATTCGCTTTTTACCCATTTTTTGAGCCAATAAAATCTGACCAATGGTATTGTTAATTTTATGTGCTCCTGTGTGATTTAAATCTTCTCTTTTTAAAAAAATATTGGTATTGTATTTTTCGGATAAACGCTTGGCAAAATATAAAGGAGTTGGTCTGCCAACATAGTTTTTAAGCAAATCTTTAAACGCAGTCTGAAAATCATCAGACTCAATTATTTGTAAATAATTTTCTTTCAATTCATTTACATTATGGTAAAGCATTTCTGGAATAAATGCTCCGCCAAATTCTCCGTAAAATCCTTGTTCGTTAACTTTGTATTTCATTTCTTTTTAATTTTAAGACCACAAGATTTTAAGATTATAAGAAGAGACAACTTCTTAGTCTTAGTATCTTTAGGTCTAATGTCTTAATATCTTTAAGTCTTAACATCTTTAAGTCTATTGTCCTAATATCTTATAAAACTTTTCAATTCTCTCTATATTTTTTAAACCAGGTTCTATTTCAAAACCACTATTTATATCTATTCCAACAAATTGTGGGTGGTTTATTTTTTTTATTGCTTTAACCATTGTTTCATTAATTCCCCCACTCAATAAAAATGGAGTTTTCCCCTTATAATTCATTAGTAAATCCCAATTAAAAGAGATTCCGTTACCTCCTGCTTTTTTACCAAAAGCATCGAATAAAAAGTAATCGCAAAAAGGTTCGTAAGGT